>JAFLTG010000150.1 GCA_022510545.1 Lachnospiraceae bacterium
GAACTTCTTATTCCCGAAAGCCGACCACCAGCCAGCTTACTATTTGCGCAATCCGTCTTTCAGGCATAGCGACAAATTTCAATTTGTATAATCTTAATTATATCAGAATAGGAATCATATTATGGACAATGAATTATTTGAAAAGCGTAAAAAGTTAATATATGAACTTATGCACGATGACATGTATGTCCCGATGAAAGAAAAGGAACTCGCCTCCTTCATGCAGGTATCCAAAGCGGAAAGAGAAGATTTTAAAAAGGTTTTGGATGCTCTTTTATCAGAAGGCAGGATACAGATTACCGCAAAGGGCAAGTATATGAAGCAGGATGAGAACATTCTGGTAGGTACTTTTATCGGAAATTCCAGAGGTTTTGGCTTTGTTGAGGTAGAGGGACGGGAGGAAGACCTGTATATTCCGGAGAGTATGGTCAATAATGCTTTTCATCTTGATAAGGTTCAGGTGGAGCTTTTACCCGGAAAGCGCGGTAAGCGGCAGGAGGCTGTGGTGCGCAAGATATTGGAGCATGGAACCAGACAGCTTGTCGGGACATATGAGAAGTCTGAGAACTTTGGTTTTGTGATTACAGATAACGGAAAAATTGACTCCGATATTTTTATTCCAAAGGAATGGTCTAAAGGGGCCGTTAACGGGCATAAAGTAGTAGTAGAGCTGACAAGTTACGGTGATGAGAATCATAAGCCTGAAGGAAAGATAGTAGAGATTCTGGGGCATATAGGTGACCCGGGTGTGGATATAATGTCTATTGTGCGTGGTTTTGACCTGCCAATGGAATTTGGTGAAAAGGTTTTAAATCAGGCACAGAGGGTGCCGGATGAGGTACAGGAGGCCGATATGGTAGGACGTATGGACCTAAGGGCTGTACAAATGGTAACCATTGACGGTGAAGATGCCAAGGATTTGGATGATGCGGTGAGTGTATCCAAAGAAGGCGATTTATATGAACTGGGTGTCCATATTGCGGATGTTTCCAATTACGTACAGGAAAACTCAGCGCTTGACTGGGAGGCTCTGAAGCGGGGAACAAGTGTGTATCTTGTTGACAGGGTGATTCCGATGCTGCCGCATAAACTTTCCAATGGTATCTGTTCTTTGAATCAGGGTGTGGACAGGCTTGCTCTTAGCTGTATAATGAAGATTGATGGCAAAGGGAATGTTGTTGACTATCAGATAGCCGAAACCGTAATCTGCGTAAACAGACGGATGACTTATACCAGTGTGAAAAAGATTCTGGAAGACAATGATGAAGCGGAATGCAAGGAATATGAAGAACTGGTCCCCATGTTTAAGCTGATGGAAGAGCTTGCTGCCATACTTAGGAAAAAGAGGCATAGCCGTGGCTCGATTGATTTTGATTTTCCTGAAAGTAAGATCATTTTGGACTCAGAGGGACATCCTATAGATATAAAACCGTATGAGAGAAACGTCGCAACTAAGATAATCGAAGATTTTATGCTTATTGCAAATGAGACTGTGGCACAGCATTTTTACTGGCTGGAGCTACCTTTTGTCTATCGTACACATGATAATCCGGATCCGGAAAAAATCATGAAATTATCGACTTTTCTCAATAACTTCGGGTACTTTATAAAAACGTCGCAAGACGAAATTCATCCTAAAGAGGTGCAGAAACTTCTGGATAAAATAGAAGGAACTCCGGAAGAGATGTTGATTAGCAGACTTACGCTTCGCAGTATGAAACAGGCTAAGTACACCGTTGAATGCAGCGGACATTTCGGGCTAGCATGTAAGTATTACTGCCATTTTACCTCGCCAATAAGACGATATCCGGATTTGCAGATACATCGTATCATTAAGGAACAGCTAAGAGGAAGGCTTAAGGAGGAGAGAATAGAGCATTATAGCAGTAAGCTTCCGGAGGTTGCAAAACATTCCTCAGAGACTGAAAGACGTGCGGATGAGGCGGAGCGTGAGACAGACAAGCTTAAGAAAGCCGAATATATGGAAGATCATATCGGGGAGATTTTTGAGGGAGTTATATCCGGAATCACAAGCTGGGGAGTTTATGTGGAGCTTCCTAATACTGTTGAAGGTTTGATACATGTATCCAAACTGCCGGGAGATTACTATTATTATGATGAAAACACCTATGAAATGGTGGGTCAGGATACCGGTAAGACATACCGGCTTGGTGAGCAGATTAAAATTCAGGTGGACGGTGTTGATAGACTGGATAGAACTATAGATTTTTCAATTCCTATAGACGAGGAGGAGGAAGATTGAAAGCAGCAATTTATAAAGCTGATTTTTGCAAGAAAAAGGTCGCAATTTTATATTTTTAAAGAAAGGCAAGTGCAAATAATGTCAAACGAAGCAATGAAGCTGGTTGCCAATAACAAAAAGGCATATCATGATTTTTTTATAGAAGAAAAATACGAAGCCGGTCTTGAACTGCATGGAACGGAAGTTAAATCTCTCCGTCTTGGCAAATGCAGTATCAAGGAAGGTTATGTCCGAATCGAGAACGGTGAGGCATATGTATACGGTATGAACATCAGTCCGTATGAAAAGGGCAATATTTTCAACAAAGACCCGCTTAGAGTAAAGAAACTCCTGCTTCATAAACCGGAAATTCGTAAACTTGATGGCAAGCTTTCCGAACAGGGATATACAATTGTGCCGCTTCAGGTATATTTCAAAGACGGCAGGGCGAAACTTGAGATAGGGCTTGCAAAGGGTAAAAAACTCTATGACAAGAGACAGGATATTGCCAAGAAGGATCAGAGAAGGGAAAATGAGAGGCAGTTTAAGATTAAGAACCTGTAATGGATTGTAGTTATATAAAATGTATGATAATATATTAATGTTATATATGGGCCAGTCAAGGTTTCGACAGGGGTCTTGCAGCTGGAGAAGCTATCCGCAGG
>JAFLTG010000151.1 GCA_022510545.1 Lachnospiraceae bacterium
CAAGAATACTTTTTTACATTGTATGAAGTATTTTGAGGGGTTATGACTTTTGTTACATGTGTTTTCAGACTCCACCATCTCTAAGCATCTTATTCATCAAATAAAAATCCGGTGATGTTACAATTTCAGAAATTTCCCAACGCTCTATTTGACTCTCATAAGCCTGCAGTGTTTTATCATCAAATAATACCCATTTAATGACATCCAGTTCTCCCGGATGATCCTGTACAAACTGCATTGCTGTCCGAACTGCTATTTCAGATGCCTGATTAAGCGGAAATCTGTATATTCCGGTGGAAATTGAAGGAAATGCTATGCTTCGGATTCCCTTATTGACTGCCAGTTCCAGACATGATCTATAACAGGACGCAAGCAGTTCATGCTCTTTTGATTTTCCACCATTCCAGTGAGGTCCCGGAGTGTGGATGACGTATTCACAAGGTAGATTGTAGGCTTTCGTAATCTTAGCCTGCCCTGTTTTGCATCCGCCCAGCAAGCGGCATTCCGCCAATAGTTCCGGACCGGCTGCTCTATGAATGGCTCCGTCTACGCCTCCACCTCCGAGAAGACTTGTGTTGGCAGCATT
The DNA here is from genome assembly GCA_022510545.1 of Lachnospiraceae bacterium. Taxonomy (GTDB): domain Bacteria; phylum Bacillota; class Clostridia; order Lachnospirales; family Lachnospiraceae; genus UBA3282. The sequence continues at coordinate 587 of JAFLTG010000151.1, forward strand.
AACGATTGCCTGCACGCCATGGTCTTTTGTTATGTCGCCACGTACGGCAATAAATTCTGTTTTGTTAGCAGTTTCAATCCTTTCATCTCTCCATTGCATATAAATATACTTTCTTGTCCAGTCAGGGTCTTTATAATTCCCATACTCACTCATCTGGCACCCATGACACAGATCATCTGCAATCTCCATGATAACATCAATCAATTCCAGATTGGTCTTCCACTTCTGCGCAATGGCATCAAATCCAAGTAATGCTCCAAGAATATTTCCGGTGACAGCTCCCGTGGAATCACTGTCCCCCTTATGATTAACCGATGCAATCACACCTGCAGAGAAGTCATCCTGATGGCGTAATGCACAATAAATAGCAATTCCCAGCGTTTCTTCAGCAACCCATCCTTCTCCGATACGATTTATATTGTCAAGATCACTTTCTTCATTCTCCGAGAGCTTTACAGCAAGTTCGATAACGTCTGTAAGTTCCTTAATGTGCTTGTCTCCTTGGAAAATCTCTGAAACCGTCTTTTCTGCCTCCAGAATAATTTCCTTTAAAGACATTTCTTTTTCAGCAAATACAATTCGATTAATAATATGAGTTAAAACTGTGGCAGGCATATATCCAAGAGAATGTCCGTGAGTGATTGCCGCAATCTGGGCTCCTTCCATATCCAATCTTTCTATTTCAATGTCATGGTAATTTAGTGCCAGAGGCACAACCCTCATAATACCTCCGCAGCCCTTGCTGTCGTTTTGCGGCTTTCTAACATAGTCATCCACGTAATCCTTACTGATTTTCTGCTTCTTTAATGCAGACAGACAAGTATTCCCCGGTGCCCGAAGGCTGTACAACTCCGGTACGTCGGCAAGCCATGATCTGCGTATATACTCGCTGTCGCGAAGCTGCTTTCTGCTGTCTTTGTAAGAGATTTCCTGAGTAAGCAGCCAATCCTGATACGACAGCGACACGTAAGATCTTGGCATTGCCTGAATCCCTCGCATTTTACCTCTTGTGTCACCCACAAGCAGTCCGGTTGCGGTAAACAGAGACATTTGTGTATCATCAGAGATTAAAGCCTTACCGGTTCTGCCATCCAGCTTATACTCCGTGATGCCATTTTCTCCATAGGTTTCGAATATCTGATCTTCTTTCCAGAATTCTATAGCATAGCCAAGAGCGTCCCCGACTGCCCCTCCGACCATACACCCCCTGATCTGATTCAGATGAATCTCTGTCTCCTTAATACGTTCCATAGCTCTATCTATCGCTTTCCGGTTCTCATCCCGGAAAAAGTTGTCAAAAGAGAAGTTCCTGTAAAACTCTTTGAAATTATACTGATCAGCCGTTCTGTCAAGCACGGCAAAGTCAATCCTGCGGAATAAATCTTTCTCATCATGTCCGTTGTAGTTAATTTCTTTCAGTACCTTGTAGAAAATATCTGAAATCACATGGGCATCATTACCAAAAGCGCCACAGCCCCAGGCACCAAGGACAAGATTCTTATATCCAAGATATGCAACGCATTTCAGCATCTCCATGATACGGTTATAAACCATTTCTTCATACTCGGCTTCGCTCATGCCTTCTTTTCCATGGGACACCATCGGTGCCGCACATGTCAGGACAGATACCACAACCGTTTCATCCAACAGTTCCCCATTTTCGTCCTTAATTATCTCCACTTTCGGTGTTATCATCATAGCATCCGATCCCATATATGTATTCAGGCTCTTATTGTAATCATAATATCTCTTTGCTTCTTTGCTCTCAAGCGACACAAGTAGAGAACTTTTCCTGCACAAATCCTCTTCCTGCGCTCTCGCGCCGTTACGGACTCCCCCGCCGGGATTTACCGGATTTGCCAGATTCAAGACAAGGATTCTCGGATCATCCTTGTCAAACAAATAAGTATCTTCCAAGCGTTTTCTTGCAAGTGCAAAGGAATCGATGTTTTCGCAGCCATGCCCGCAACGTCCGCCTATAACAAACGACGGGTTAAAATCCTCACGGTTTGCATTTCGTTTAACCTCATTAGGCAGATACACTTGAATTTTTTCCATTTCTTCACCGGAAAGTTTCAACTTTATCTTCTTTCCGTTTTTCTCGTAATACCCCTGCTTAAGAATCTGCAGGGTATCCTGTAGCATATTGATTTCTTTACTTTTATCTCTCATAATATGAAATCTCCTCCGGATATCATTTCAGATGTTCACATAAAGTTTTAAACACAGCGCTAATATCCAGAGGCTTGGCGATATGGCCATTCATACCGCACTTTAAGGCAAGGGCTTTGTCTTCCTCAAAGGCATTAGCAGTCA
>JAFLTG010000152.1 GCA_022510545.1 Lachnospiraceae bacterium
AGAGCGTTTGGCTACGGACCAAAAGGTCGGGGGTTCGAATCCTCTAGCGCACGTTCTTATGTGCGGTTGCGCACGTTTCTTGTGCGGTTGTGCACGTTGCTAAAAAATTTGCGGAAACATTGGATTTATCAATGTTTCCGCTATTTTTTCGATTCTATAAAATAAAACTTCCACTCCTCATCGGTATGTCCGGATAACTTTATTCCTATTTCACGCATTCGATCATTCAGCCTATGATACATGATATTTCGTTCCCAGCGTATACCAAATATATACTCCTGCTCTCTTGATGTAAGGCAGGATATTACCTGTTGCATCTTACCCGCATCATTTTTCATCCATATACCGAAAGGACATTCCATATATGAGTTTTGAACCCCGTATTTATCAATGTTATCTATCATTGCCTCATATAACTTGCGACTGTCTTTTTCCTTCAAAATATGTATATCTACTCTTTCATCTTCAGCCGGAAGTTTGTCAAGCAGTATACCGCTCTCTGTCATATGCCTGTATACAGCCTTTTCCACTCTGGGGCGTGGTACCGGATAGTCCAGTTCATTCATAATCTGTTCTATAGAATGTCCCCTGTCAACCAGATGTCTAATTGCACCACCAGCCGCTACATCAAAAACAAAATCTGAAAGTGCAGCTTCAAAATATCCCTTTTTTTCACCATTCATACTATTTCTGACTAATTATCCTTTAAATTTCACAGCAGTTCCATATGCCATAACTTCTGCAGCCCCTTGCATAACCGCTGAAGAAGAATAGCGTACATTTACAATGGCATCCGCACCAAGCCTTGATGCATCGTCTACCATACGTTTTGTTGCCAGATCTCTTGCCTCATTCATCATATCCGTATAAGCCTTGAGTTCACCGCCTACCAATGTCTTAAGACCTTGTGTAAGATCATGTCCAACATTTTTTGACTGGATAGTACTTCCCTTTACAAGTCCTAACATTTCAAGTTCCTTGCCTGTAATATAATCAGTATTTACTATAATCATTTTATTTCCCTCTCTTATCTTTTTATTATCTAATATCAAGCTCCGGTGGTATATCTATTTCATCAGAAACATACTTACCATTTTTCTTGCGCTGCCTTACACATTCAGATAGAAGATATTCAATCTGTCCGTTAACGGAGCGGAAATCATCTTCAGCCCAGGACGCAATAGCATCATACAATTTAGGAGACAAACGCAGCGGAACCTGTTTCTTACCCGAATCACCCATATTCTATATGTTCCTTTCTATAATTGCAACTATAGGAACCTGCTATGTAATTCCGTTTTTTTAATTTTAATATAAACTTCCGGAGTTGACAACTGGTTGTGCATCATGGTTTCCACAAAGAACAACCAAAAGATTAGAAACCATTGCCGCCTTACGTTCCTCGTCCAGCTCTACAGTATGCTTCTCATTTAGACGCTCAAGAGCCATTTCAACCATTCCTACCGCACCGTCTACAATCATTTTCCTTGCATCAATAATCGCCGATGCCTGTTGTCTCTGCAGCATTACTGCAGCAATCTCCGGTGCATATGCAAGATATGTTATACGTGCCTCCACTACTTCAATACCTGCTTCCTTTACACCCGCCTGTATCTCATTACGTATCCTGTCTGCGACAATTTCACTTGAACCTCTAAGGCTTCCTTCATCTGCCATTCCGTCCCCGGTCGTATCCACATTCGGTGCGACATCATAAGGATACAGGCGTACAACATTTCTCAAAGCGCTGTCACACTGCAGTGATAAAAACTCTTTATAATTATCAACATTAAATACGGCTTTAGCAGTATCAACGATTTTCCACGTTACCGCAATGCCTATCTCAATAGGATTCCCCAGACAGTCATTAATCTTCTGACGGCTGTTGTTGAGGGTCATAATTTTTAAAGAAATCTTTTTACTTTCATTGTCATTTGTACTTGTGGAGATTCCCTGCACACCTGATGCATAACTTAGTATAGATTGACGGGGTGATGTGCTCACATCTCCACTTTGATTCAATTTAGTCTTCGAAGCCGGATTTACGCTTACACAGAAAGGATTCACAGCGTAAAAACCTTCTTCTTTTATGGTGCCGATGTATTTGCCAAACAGGGTCAATACCAGCGCTTCCTGAGGCTTTAATACCTTCAATCCCAAAAGCGGTATCCAGGCAATGCACATCAGTACGATACTGGCAATCAGAATTATCCAGCCTAAGGCTGTTATCATTTCAGGACGCTTCTCTCCCATTATAATTCCGAAAACTATACATCCTGCCATTGCCAGCAGATATACAAGAATAACGGATATCATCACTAACATTCCATTTTTCTTTCCTGTTAAAATTTTCTCTTCCATAGATTTTTCCTCTCTTTTTAGTTATTTGCCAAACAATCAAAAGGCTTATGTCCTAGAGTTTTGCAATTGGCTGGCATAATTACTTTTATCATTTCACATCAATATGATATCATTATAATATCATATTGATAAAATTTGTCAATGTTTCTGGTAAAAATTTATCCTCCAGATCTTAGTTATAAACTTAAATTACTAAACACGGGATTTATAATTTTTGACAAGTTAGAATTTGATAGAATTTGATTGAGCCATGTTACAATATTCTTTGTTAAGATTAAGTATTTAGACTATTTATTAAAGTCATTATTATAATTAATTAAAAGGCGTTTATTTTAAGCATTAAAATCATCACAGAAAATCATTGCTTTTTCTATTAAAAATGATAGAATTATTATATAAGCAGATATAGTTCATCGGTAGAATGCTAGCTTCCCAAGCTGGAGAGGCGGGTTCG
>JAFLTG010000153.1 GCA_022510545.1 Lachnospiraceae bacterium
GCAGATATTTTACCTGACGGACAGAAAGCGCATATTGCTCCGCCACCTCGTTTATGGAATAGGAGTAATAATACCTTGCTAAAAATACGGCACAGGTTTTACGATTCAGTGTTTCCAGGAATTTATTAAGCACCATACCGATTTCTTTGGCTTCCCATATGTTCTCGACATCATTTTTCCTGTCCGGAATACATTCATCCATTTCCACAAACAGCGCCTGCCTTTTCCCCGCATTGAGATAATCTAAGCGATCAAAGGAAATATTTCGTGTAATGCGTGACAAAAAATGTTTGAAATTATTTGGTTTTGTCGGCGGTATAGCATCCCATGTCGCCATATAGGTATCATTTACGACTTCCTCCGTGTCACATAAATTACGCAGAATGTTATAGGCTATGCTGTTCAAATATGCACCGTACTTCTTTCCGGTTTCCTGAATTGCCATCTCTGACCGTGCAAAATACAACTCAACGATTCCAGAATCTTCCATTTTGTAACCTCCTAGTAATTAGCCACATTGCTCAGTGCCCTTATTTTATCAGTTTTACCTTTTACTACTCATGGTCGCTAGACAACGAAATGACTTCCTGTATCGGATAGTTCTCAACGTTATAATATTTTTCATTTAACTCCTGTGTTAGTTCAATGTTTACAACATAACCATTTTCACTTGCCTCATATACCCTTGTATCGTAATACTCAATTCTGTCTTTCTCATATATAGCAATAACAATAACTTCTTCTGTGCCATCTTGCAATATATCTGTTGTTTCCAAACAATATATTTCTTTAAATTCTCCGATGGAAGCATTTCCATTTCTGACATCAGGAAAGACATAAGCAACTGTAGACAAATTAAAGTTCATTTCAGACAATGATTGATATCTGTCTTTCTCATTTTTCGACATAAAAAAATACAATCTGTAGTCTTCATCATCATTGGCAGGAACAGTGTATGCTAAAGTACCAATCCCTAAGTTTACAACCTCGCCAAACATTATAGCCCTTAACTCCGGTGCTGTTCCTAAAACAGCAACCTCATTTGTAGTCGTTTTTTCGGTCAGTTTGGAAACAGGCATATTATCTTGCCATTCTAACAGTTGAAAATCCAGATTATCTATTGTAATGCTTTCACCATTGACCATCAAAATAAGTCCATCTTCCTCATTTATTTTGCTGTATTCAATACGGCTATTATTCGTCAGCTCAGCTAAGTTAAACTGCTGCCTAAACACTTCTCCGGTAACCTGATTTCCGTTGATGACTCCCTTATCCGGATTATAGTCATCATAAACACCTATGACATACTCTCCTTCATCATAAGTAAAGCATACATAACCACTCCCTCCGGAGCCACTATTTACAAGGACGATGTGGTTGTCCTTATAATATAGCCCATTTATTCCACCCCACTCCTCCGGCTCATATAAATCTGCAACCTTCACTGCATTTCCGTTTTCATAAGTAAATACAGCGGCAGACACAGAATTACCTATAATCAACTCAGGTATATCATCATTGTTAAAATCATGTATACCAAGATAAACATTACCATTGAATCCAAAATTATAATTGTAGGGATCAGCTAAATTACTATCTATATCGCATATAATTGATTTATATGATTCTTCCCACGTTTCACCTACTGCTACTAAATCACCTTCCCTTATGTCATCAGAAACATTAGGCAGTATATCCTCTGCTGCAGCATCACTTCCATTATTGCATCCACACAGACTGATGGATATGAATAAAACGACACATAATAAATATTTTTTCATATTTTCTCCTTATTATCTTTTATGTTTTACGCCAATTTCTCTATCCTACCAAATACCCTTTTCCCCATGCAGCCTTCAAATAATATGGATTTTTCGGATTTTCTTCAATTTTTTCTCGGATATGTCGGATATGTACAGCAATTGTATTATCTACCCCGATGGGCTTCATCCTCCATACCGCTTCGTATATTTCGTCATTAGAATATACTTTACCCTTTTCATTTATAAGGAACCGCAGTATTTTGTATTCTGTTGATGTGAGATGCACTTCTCTGTTATTAACCGTCACTCTCCGATGAATATCATCAACCTCTAACCCATCTACCCGATATATTCGGTCAATATTGCCATTCACACCCGTCATCTGCGTATAACGCCTGATCTGGGATTTTATTCTAGCCATGATTTCTAAAGGGTTCATTTCCGTGCTGACAAAATCGTCCGCTCCTGCATCCAGCGTCATAATTTTTACTGTCTCCGCTTTCTGATCCGACACTATAATAATCGGTATTTTGCTCTCAGCACGGATTCTATTAATCAGTTTAATTCCTGCCAGCCAATTTTTCCCATCCATAAATATGTCCAACAGCAATAAATGTGCCTCCGATAAATAAGTGAACAGTTCCATTTCCTTTCCAATCACTATCTTTCGTACACTTATTCCTTCTCCTGCGCAAAAAGGTATCAGCTTTTCTGCAATATTTGAACAATCATTATACACAAGTATATTTTTTCTCATGTGCCCTCCTCTGCTTAATCCGGTCATAGACCAAAATCATTAAGTATTTTCCGGAAAGGAAATTCCATCGCGTTATAATAATAGTACTTTTCATTCAACTCCTGTGTGAGAGCTGTATTCAGCACATACCCCTCGCCGCTCTCCGTGTACACTCTGCTATCTACGCA
>JAFLTG010000154.1 GCA_022510545.1 Lachnospiraceae bacterium
ATAAAGCAGGAGGGACATCTGTAATTTAATTTGCCTTTGCCAGATTGAGCCATGTTGCAAATACCTCCTTATCCTTTAACTTAGTTGTGTAACCCAGTGTAAACATGGGTGAGAAAGCATAGCCTTCTTTGATATAGCCAACTGCGTCCTTGTTCCCACAGCTTAGGGAAACTCTTGTCTCGATCTCAGGAATAACGGCAACAACCTCAGTTGCACCCTGCATATTCTCTTCACGACATTTATATTCGTACTTAATCTCTTTGGTAGAAGCTCCATCGGTACAGGTGAGTGTAATATTGCTCATATCCTCTGAATACTCTGTTGTACCGTAGCAGGCAACCATATATTCATTGAGTTCAACTTCTGCGTTCGGGTCACTCATCTCAAGAATATTTCTTTCAATCTTAATAGCAGAGCTGCCCTCTTCAAAATACATCTTGGTCTGCAGCTTAACTGTCAGGTCATAGAACTCAATATCAACGGGATCCAGAGTCAGTATTCTTGTCTTGCCTTCCTGTGAAAAGTGAGCCTTTGTCCTGCACAGACACAAATCCACTTCCTCGCCTTTGTATGTAAGCTTAGCGCTTCTTACGGTACCTTCGCCTGCATAGTGGGTGAAATAACCCGCCCTGTATTTTTCCTGAATCAGGAAAGGATAGGAAGCATCGGTCACATGCTTGGTTCCGATTCCCACCGGCCATTCCAGTTTAGCAGCATAAGGTCTTAAGTCAACAATTGCACCGCCCTGGTCCATATTTGCGCAGACTCTCATGAATGGGTCGCAATACCAGAACAGTTGTTTATCCGAGCCGTATAATATATCTCTCCAAAGAGCACATTCCGGTTCGGTAAAAGTTCTTTTTTCACGATAGTAATCGGCAAACTCAGCCATTGTCATATCATCGAGTTTACCTTCTTTTTTTAACTGACCATAATAAGCCATACCATCTTCATAAGACTTAAGTAAAAGCTCATAAGGAGCCTCCCAGCGGCCCATCTTATTCATCCAGCCGGGTCCTACAAACATCATATTGTATGCATAACCGTTGTTATATTTGGCAAGGTCACGGTACTGGTCAATCAGGTTATATAAATACGGGAAGTCCCATGTTTTGCTGTCATATATCATACCACGCAGCACGTTCTGGGGATGGGTTCCGAAGTTGGAGCCGTTTCCGTCGTAGCAGGCAAGCAGGTCACGTGATAAGTGGGGAATCGCTACAATACCGCTGTCCTCCGCCTCATTGGCTGCCGGTGCATGGACATTCTGCTTACTTGGAATCCAGGGAGCCCACGGACCTCCGTCCATAAATGTGTACCAGGAATTATTGCAGGTGTGGTATGCTTTGGGACCTTCCTCCCAGCAGGTTGCTACCGCACACTTTACCATAGGATATTTTTCTTTAATATAGTTTACCAGGTCGGCATCCATGTAATAGGATCCTGTAGATTCGGGGTAAAAACCGAAACGGTCATGGAATTTGCCGAATACGTCATCTACGATTGATTTCTTATCTTCCATGGAAAACATCCAGATACAGAAATCTTTGGTCTTATATTTTTCGCGGAATTCCTTACATGGAAGTCCCAATAAGGAGAGTGCAATTTCATCTCCGTATTTTTCGTGGTCAGCTTTTGCAAGCTCTACTGCTTCGTCATTGAATAAAGAAGCATAGGTCATCTGAATAGTGGTTTTTAGTCCATTCTTATGTGCAATGGACTGCTGTGTTTTAAAAATGTCCAAAGATTCTGTCAGCAGGGCCTTTCTGCCGATATCTTCCTCTTTCCCGTGCCCTGTAACTTTCTCTGCGTACTCGGGAACCATCTCCGGACGATGGATGATGTTTACAATAAACTTATTATCCATTCTGTCTGTCACCTTTACCTTTCGATATATTTTTATGCAAACACCTTATTTTACTGGTGCGCAATCGGTTGCTCACTTTTACAGGATAGCAAAGTGGAGGGGTGGTGTCAATGTGTATAATTTACTATTTATGGGAAATTAAATTATTGAAAATGCACAATTTACTTTTTGACCGGGAGTTAGGAGTGCACAAATAGTAAGCTGGCCGGGGCCGCGCACAGTATGTCAGCTGAGGGACACTGTACGGGAATAAGAAGTTCTAATAGCATTCCCAAACAGATTATGAAATGAGGACGCAAGCGGCGCAAAATCGCCTTCCTAGCTCATTGCGCCTTTTCGGGACGTCCTGTCCCGAAATTGCTGAGTTATGAAAGGGAATGCTAAGAACTTCTAATTCCCTTCCAAAGTCCCTCAGCTGACATATTGTGCGCGGTCCCGGCCAGCTTACTATTTGTGCACTCCTCATCGCCAGGCTCATTAAACAGACTCTCAAACACGTGGACTGATACTGTTGAGAATGTGGCGGATTCTGATGCAGTCATTACTATGATAAATGGTTTTAATGGACTTCTTTCTGTAATTAATAATGTAATTGACACTATTGGTCCTTTAGGAACTATTGGACTCGGAGCCGGTCTTTTTGCCGGCTTCAACAACATTGGTAAAACGTATAAGCATACGGTTTCAAATTATCTGTTTAATTGTTTTGAATATGCCCTCCATGCCTAAGTTATCTAAAATATATTGATTTCAAAGGCAGGGATGTGTGAACTTAGTCAACTCACAATGTTGTATAAAATA
>JAFLTG010000155.1 GCA_022510545.1 Lachnospiraceae bacterium
ATTCCTTGAGAATGGGATCAGTGATAACATACCCTCTATTCTCAATATCTATAAGTTCTTTTTTTAATAAAGATGACTTAAGTCTTTGTACATTTGAGGAACTTGAAAGTCCATATTTTTTTATAACAGAAGATTTAGACAGGTCTACACTGTGGCCATCAATAATTGCATGCAGGAAATTCATCTGATAGGAGGTCAAATCTATTGTTTGTTGTTCGAATAACACACCACAGTGTTCCAACAATTCTTCATAGGCTTCTTTCAAAGATGTTTCCTGAAGGTTTTCATCAAAATTATTCCATAATATCAAGGAGAGCTGTTGCACATAGCATGAATAATTGTCTGTAAGCTCACATATTTGTCGGGCTGTTGTTTCACTAATTTCTTTCCCTGTCTCTTTAAACCGCTCCTTAATAAACTTGACCCAAATATCTTCCGGTATTTTTTGAAGGTTAATTATATCGCCAAACTTATAAAAAGGATTGCTGTTTTTTTCAAAGAGTTCATTCATCATATGCTTTCTGCTACCAAAAAGACAGTAGGTGACATCTTCCTGATGTTGCCAATAAGTCCTCAACAATTTCTGGAACGACAGACTGTCTTTAAATTCCCCTATCTGCTGAAACTCGTCTATACAAATTATAATCCGGCTTTTTTTTAGCTCTGCTATCTTTTGGGGGAGTCTCAATATTTCCTCTGCATTATCCGACGAAGGCCTGAGATCAAAACCAAGACTTATTCCTGAGCCCGGCTCCGGGCTGATATTAATCTTTGGACCCAGACGATATAGAAATTTCTTTGCAATACTTATCCATTCCTCCATTTTGGAGGCAGTCTGTCTTAGAACATTATCAGAAAAACTTTGAAGAAATTCTTCTTCATTTCTACATTTGAAAATATCAAGGAAAACTACCTTATATCCCTCTTCATTAATAAACCTTTTCCTAACTTTTTCCACCAGGGAGGTTTTTCCTATGCGTCGTGGGGAAACTAAAATCGTGTTCACTCCATTACGTAAGTTAGCTTCCAATTTTGCAGTTTCTTTTTCTCTATCAGTAAAATATGCACCTTTTACTGCTTTTCCAAAAACAAATGGATAAGGTTTCATACTTAAATTTTTTCAAATGTAATAAAAAAACATATTACAAACAATTATGTTACTAAATAAAATAACAAACCTGTTACTAACAGTTTTGTTATAGCACTTTACATTCAAAATCAATTCTGCCGACCTTGATAGAAATAAGTAAAATGGCAATACATACGTTTAATTGCAAGTTTTATAAGGCACTCCATTATTGGCAAGGGAGATTTCTCCCGGCATTGGATTCTGGCCTCCTTCTACCATGGCCGTGACATTCTTAGACAGTTTGATGGTGGAAGAATGTTTATAAATCTTCTTCATCACCAAATATTTCCCATGGCACTACAATCCCGTTGGAAGTTTTATATTGCCGGGATCCGTTATAAACAACAAAATTGTGGCTTGCTGAATTTTTGGATAAGGCACTCCACTTTATAAGCCCTTTGAAATAATCTGATGAGAAGGTCTGTCCGGATTTGATTTCATATGCTTTTCTACCGTCGTTTTCATAGTCTATAAGATCGATTTCATTTCCCGTGGAATCCCGCCAAAAAGTAATTTCAGGAGTAACACCTTTATTGAAATCTCTTTTCACAATTTCATTAATCACAAGATTCTCAAACAGGCCTCCCCTTAAGAAATGACTTGACAGTTGTTCGTGAGATTGTATGCCAAGCAAAGAACATGCAAGCCCGGTGTCATAAAAGTAAAGTTTAGGGGTCTTGACTAATCTTTTGTTGAAATTATTGAAATCCGGAGCTAACCGATAACATATATAACTTGCCTCAAGCACAGAAAGCCATTCGTTTGCCGTTGAAACTGCAATACCGCATTCATTTGCCAATGACGAAAGATTCAGAAGTTGACCGATTCGCCCTGAACATAGCTTTATAAATCTCACGAAATTATTCAGATTTCCAACATTTTTTATCAATCTGACATCTCTCTCAAGATAAGTCTGGATATATGATTGATAATAATCCACGGGATCAATATCCTTATCAAAAATCCTCGGATAACCTCCTTTAAAAATTTCTTGATCTACAGTTATTGGCAATATATCTCCTTCCGACATTTCCCTATGAGAAAAAGGCAATAATTTCAGAACGGCAGCACGTCCTGCCAATGATTGGCTTATGGACTGCATCAATAAAAAATTATGAGAGCCGGCCAACATATACATCCCTTCCTTATTTTCAAGGTCAACATGAGTTTGGATATATGAAAACAGATCGGGAACCCTCTGTGCCTCATCTATGATTGTCTTATCCGGATATGTGGCCAAAAAGCCTTTGGGATCAGATTCCGCAAAAAGTCTTTCATCAGGATTTTCAAGCGAAACATAATTATATTCCGGGAAAACGTGTCGCAATAGGGTGGATTTCCCTGATTGACGAGGACCGGTAATTGTTATTACCGGGAATTTCCTTGACAATTCCAACAACTTAGGTTCTAAG
>JAFLTG010000156.1 GCA_022510545.1 Lachnospiraceae bacterium
TTGTGCTTCCCACAAGCTCAGGTGCAACGTTTGCCGCCATCATATCAAGCACTCTTGCAAGACCTTCAGGCGTACCGTGATTGGTCGCCCTCACATCTACATGGTACTTAGCGGAATTATCCGAGCTTCTGGTATTGGAACTGTGTGAGCTCACACTACCGCTTACATTTACTTTGACAAATAAGAACTTACCACTACCGGACATAGAAGCGCTCATATCCGTCGAACTCTCCGATTGCTCACTCTGTTTTACTTCCATATCAAAGAGTATGTTTACCTCATCAATCTGGAGATTAGGTATAGGCACAATTGCTAACATCGGAACCTCCACTTTCATTTCGTCGAGATTACTTGTTCCGTCATCATTCATACTGCGTTTCTGATATCCAAACGCTACCGTACGTGCCTTTCCGTTTGAGTCAAACCCTACCTTGTTGATAAAGCTTGCTGTTGAATTTGCAAGCTGTGTGCTTGCATCTGCTGCCGCCGACAAAGGACCGCCAATAAGCTGATCCATTCTAAGTCCGGCAAATTGTTGTGCAATTGACATAAATATTACCTTCTTTCTTTTTTATATTTCTTAAGGGTTAAGGACTTTTTTTCTGTCCTCTTTCCCGTAAGACGGTTAAAAATCCGCCCTTTTGCCTGATGCATATTAACAGCATTGGTATATGAAGTAACTGTAATGCTTTCTGCCAATAGCATCATTTGTGGCCATTTAATAACACTTGTTATACTACCACCATCGACATATATTGCTTCATCATCAGACATTTCAAGAAAAAGGCGGAGGTTCAGTTCCGGAAGCAGCCCGTTTAAATATTGCTCGATGATTTCCTTTTGTGGTTCAATTTCTCTCTGCAATTCATCTTCTTTTTGCAACTCGTATTCTTTATTCTCCTGTTTTACTTCAGGTGCTTCCTTTTTGAATTTATTCGTAATCCTTCTCCAATCCATACTTAATCTCCATATTCATAATCTTGTCCTGATACTCCATAATACGGTTGACTATATTGGACTGGGCCATAAGGTATTTATCCTTATCAAATTCATATGTTTCATCTTCAAATGCATCATCACTTATCTGACGCAGTCTCTCCTGCTCGTCAATCATGTCGGATATCTTCTTGTGAAGTTGTTTAAATCTGGCAATCTTGGATTTAAGTTTCTTGGTCTCTATAACTACGCTCTTTTGCTCATCAGAACCAATATCTCCACTGACTGCCACCGGTCTTGTATCAATTTTCTTAGCTACCTGACTTGAACTCAAAGCGTCAGTGAGGCGCAAAATACCTTCAGTTGCCGGCACGGATGCAACCTTAAGTTTATAGGAAACTCTGGGCAGAAAATCACTTTCACGCGCGGCAGGCGCACAAATACGTGCATTAATTCCTACACTTCCGGTTTCTTCATTGCTAACAGCCCTGATTTCCGTAGAAAAATCAATTTCCGCCTTTTCTACATTCAGGTTGGTAACCGGGACTATGGATAAAATAGGTACCTGAACCTGAAGATTATCTACACTGTAACCATCATCACCATCAGCTCTTAACTGGTCATAGGCAATATTGATATTGTTCAGGTGAATGATTTCCTCCTTACCGTTCTGTTTACTGCTTCCCATGCTCTTAATCGCATGCACAATCTGCGCACGAAGCCTGTGATTGGACTGCGCCAATGCATACAGCGGCGCATAAACTAAATCGTTAAGTGGAATAAAATCATTATCCATTATTTCTTCGTTTACTTTTTCCTCCCCGGTTTCAGTCGCACCATTTTCACTTTTACTGTAAGGCATTTTACCTTCCTCCTTGACGTTTTATTCTATTAAACTAAAAACAATGCTCTCTCTTCTTCTCTTCGCTTGGTAAGGCCTGCAAGCACCTTGCCACCGGCTTTGTTATACAAAAGCAGTTTGTCCGCTACCGTGAAGGCATCCCTTCCCGATACCAAAGTCTGAAGCGAACCGTTACCACAGTTGTAACAAAAGCTGGTAAGCGCATCAAACTGATTCTGCGTAAGAGGGAAGCTGATTAAGCCTTTCTTAACACAGTTGTTTACATAGCCGCCGTATTTTTTTAAATCCTGCTTTAACAGAGCTTTAGCCGCTTCTATGGAAGGCAGCGTCTGTCCCTGCTGCACTCCTTCCGTATGCCCATATCCAATCGTCCATACTCCCGCCGGGCACTTATATGCCTCTAAGCGACAGCCTTCGTACTTAGCTATCAGTTCCACGCCCCTGTCTGAAACGCTCATCTCACCATTTACTGCTGCGCTCTGAGAACTTGCGACGTTTTTCTGAGGATTTGCAGTGCTTTGTACGGTCTGCGCTGCAGCATTAGAATTCTGCTGTACCTGTCCTTCCACATTAAGGTACTTAATGTTAACCGGACTGTTTATGTCGTTGCTGCCGCTTACATTTTTCCCCAATATGGCCCTGTCATCAGTTACGGATTTGACAATCCACTTATCATTCTTTACCCAGTCAGGCATTACTTTTCCGCTGTAATACACT
>JAFLTG010000157.1 GCA_022510545.1 Lachnospiraceae bacterium
CACACGGACCTGAACCGTGCGCGTCTGCCAATTCCGCCATTCCTGCGAACAAATGCTATTTTAACTTTTTTTGGTACTTCTGTCAAGTCCATTTTCCAATATAATTATATTAATTTCCCGGTTTCATATATTAAGATATTGCAACGGGCTCTTTAATTATATTATGTAAACCATTCTTTGCATACATCCACCCACGCCTTGAATCCGGAATATTTTTCCAACTCCTCTATCGTAAGCTCAATAGCACTGTTACTGCTCCCGCAGGCCGGAAAAACCGTATTAAAACGCTTTAGGGATTCGTCTAGATATACATCTATTCCTTCGTTTATTCCAAAAGGACAGACACCGCCTACCGCATGGCCGACCAGATTTTCCACTTCATCGGCAGAAAGCATCTTTGCCTTTACACCAAACCGGTCTTTATACTTACGATTATCAACTTTGGCATCTCCGGCAGTAACAACCAGTAATGCCCGTCCATCCACCATAAAAGATAAAGTTTTTGCTATACGCTTCGGCTCACAGTTTAAAGCAGCCGCAGCAAGCTCTACCGTTGCACTGGATACGTCAAATTCCTGTATACGACTCTCCATATTATACTCAGCAAAATATTCTCTTACTCTTTCTATTGCCATTTCTTCTTCTCCTGACTTTTCTATTGTTCTCTGAATAATCACTCGACAACTTCAAGACAAACGGAATTAATCCCATAAAAACGACAGACTCCTGCATTCACCCAATCTTCACGATCAACAGATATATCTGACGTACATATGAGTTTCGGCTTAGCAGGCAGAGGAGCCACCTCTACATCCAAACCTGCCGAGGTATTATAAATATCAACTCGCTCCTGCATAGCGGCCCCGTATGCCGCCGCATTACCGTTTAATAAATCCACTGCGGCAATACTGCAGGTATAATACTCCGGCTGTGGAATCACACAAATTAGAGAGCCAAAAAATAAAAATACTATACAGGCAGTCACGGTAATTTTTGAATTTATAGACAGCAGATAATTTTCCGCAAATTTTCCTGTTGCTGAGTTTATTTTTGTAGCCGCGTCCAATGCCACAGTCCTGTTTTCATTAAACCACTTCTGTGCCCAGCCCGTCACATAACATACCGTCAGAGTCAGCAAAAGTATATACATAATATAAATAAGCGACTTGATTCTTCCCGCCTCTATGTTTCCGGTTCCGTATAACGGCGGCGTAATCATCGCAGCGAGAATACAGTAATTTATAAATATCACAAAAAACGGACAAGGGAACTTAAAGTCTATGCCTTTGGATGCATTCCAGAAAAACGTCGCAATCAGTATAACAAATACCAGCTCTACCCAGCCTGTCCACTCTCCCAGACAATAATCCAATACATAATAGAATGAAACAAAAATCGCCTTAATAGGAGACATTCCCTCCGATACCGCCTCTCTTAACGCATTTCCGGGCGCTGTTACGTTCATAATAAACGAAAGATAAAAGACCACAGCCGGAATCACAATGAGCCTCTGCTGCTTGAAGCTTTTAGATAAAACAATCGCAAAAATAATCATTGCAAATACGATTCCCACATTCAGCGCAGTCATATAGTTACCCAGTCCGGCTATAAAGCCAAGTACTGCAGAAATTATAAAATCCCGGCATTTTTTACGCTCTGACTTTTGCATAAGTGCGGACAAAATCAACCCATAAAAGAACAACGATATTCCGTGCATAAATGTATAGTGCACCGCACCATTGTACCAGAACAACCCCTCACACGGCTCCGGCGTGCGCTGTATAGTTATCAAAAGCATAAGAACGGTTATAATGTTAATCAGATATGCATTGGTTTTTAATAACTTAACAAATATGACATTCATAAGATAAAACGTACCAAGAGTTATAATTCCTACCATCAGAACCGGTGTAAACTTATAAAAACCTTCACCAAAAACTGCCGGCTGCAAAGCCATAAAAAAAGAGGATGAAAGACAGCCTGCCCAGTTATGATAGTATTCCCACGCCCTGGTTGCCGCGCGTACAATCACCGCCATAACCGAATGACTTTCCACCCAGACACTCCTGCAAGCTGCACCGAATGTATAGTCATCGGCAACCGGATAATTATAGGTTCCTATCCAAAACAACGGTATCAACCCAACAATATATACAACTATAAAAAAGCATAACAGACGCTTAGGTGTAACAAAACTATCTAAAAAATTTATGCATTTACCAAGCATTGCCGATAGTGCTGTTTTTTTATCACTTTCTTTTTTCATCTATGCTCCTTTTAAGACAGTCTCTCCTCTGCTTATAGGTAATTTTATAATGTAAGAATTATATCACAAGTCAATTTTCATTACAATGTTATGCAGGGAATTATAAATTAATATGAATTTCAAAAAATGTATTGACTTTTTTGGCGTACAATAGTAAGATATGATTTGTGTTGTGAATACGTGCGGAAGTGTCGGAACTGGCAGACGAGCAAGACTAAGGATCTTGTGACCGTTAG
>JAFLTG010000158.1:0-1262 GCA_022510545.1 Lachnospiraceae bacterium
AGGTTGACAACCTTGTAAACTTATTGGATGGATACGCAACAAAGGGCGGCCATCATCTGAATGTAAACGTTCTGAACAGAGATACTCTTCTGGACGCTCAGAAGCATCCTGAGAACTATCCTCAGCTCACTATCCGCGTGTCCGGGTATGCAGTAAACTTCATTAAACTGACTCCCGAACAGCAGGCTGATGTTATCTCCCGTACCTTTCATGAGGCTATCTAATCTAAGATAAGGCCGGAAGCCTTTTTAGGGCAAATTTATAATGAAAACTATAAAAGTGGTCCTTGGTTTTCTATCCAAGGACTACTTTTATAGTTTTCATAATACTACTTGTCGTTCTCTTTTTTCTCTTCCCGCTGAAATTCTAGCAAATCTCCCGGCTGGCAGTCCAGCACGTCACAGATGGCGTTCAGAGTGGAAAATCGGATCGCACTTACCTTCCCCGTTTTTATGTTTGAAAGATTCACGTTTGCAATTCCGACTTTCTCCGCCAGTTCGTTTAAAGAGATTTTTCTATCTGCCATCATTCTGTCCAATCTTAATATTATAGCCATACAACCTCTTTTCCCACTATGCTAGTAGCATAGCTTTGAAACCTATTATAGCGTCTCATCAGACATCTGTTGAAGTTCACAGCCGTATCCGAATACACTATATACGCACCATAGCGCGAATCCTGCCATAACACCGGTCAAAACACCGCTTTGCAATACCAGCAAAGTAATCAGTATAAACAATACCCTCATATCTTTCAATATGGATTTGCGGAATGGGGAATCACTGTCCTTGATCTCTTTAAATACCCGGCTGACAAAATGCAGAAGTACCGTAAAAACAATCAAAAGAACACCTTCCACCAGTAGGTACACACCTAAAGATTCACTGATTTTTCCGGAATCATCAAAGTTCCAGGCAAAGCCTCCTATACTGTATTCTGTAGTTAATTCATCTAGGCTAAATGCTCCTTCCGCCTCAGCCCGTTGCAGTTCTTCATTCACATAATCATGAAACGCAATAAGTCCAATACCGCAAACCATACAAATCACCACACCTACAATACAGAGTTTCTTCGCGATATTGGCAAGGATCATTGCTACATGGCTGCTCTTTTTAATGTTTTCCAATTTCTGGTTTTGTTCATTCATGATCTTTTCCTTTCTAACACAAAACTTACTGATGCTTTTTGCAACTTCTTCTCCCGGGGTTACCTCATAAGTACCTCATAAGTACCTCATAAGTACCTCATAAGTACCTCATAAG
>JAFLTG010000158.1:1362-2483 GCA_022510545.1 Lachnospiraceae bacterium
CCTCATAAGTACCTCATAAGTACCTCATAAGTACCTCATAAGTACCTCATAAGTATATATGCAATATTTATGTTTGTCAATATAAAATTAATGAATATCGTTAATTTATTAATATTTTTCATTTTAACCACTGCGCCTGCGCCTGTGCTAGAGGGCCTGTACTGGAGGGTACAATTGACATAAAATATCCCGAATATTGAAATATCCGGCTGCTGTTTTTCTTCGAATGTGTTATACTATATTCAAACAAACATAAGGAGCGTAAAAAATGCAAGGTAGAATCCATTCTCTAGAAAGCTTTGGCACTGTTGATGGTCCTGGCACCAGATTTGTTGTGTTTGTACAGGGTTGCCCTATGCGCTGTGCTTACTGTCATAACCCTGATACTTGGGATATGAACGGCGGTACACTGATGGAGCCATCATACATCATTGAACAATATGAGCGAAACAAGCCCTTTTACGCAAACGGCGGAGGGCTTACTGTCACTGGCGGCGAACCCCTGATGCAGATTGATTTTCTTCTGGAGCTGTTCACCCTGGCAAAGGAGAAAAATATTCACACCTGCATTGACTCCTCCGGAATCGCCTTTAACCCTGACAGCACCACCCAGCAGGAAAAGCTGGCAAAGCTCATGGAATTAACAGATCTGGTGATGCTGGATATCAAACACATCGATCCTGAGAAACACAAAGACCTGACCCAACAGCCCAACACTAATATATTAAAATTTGCCGAGTACTTAAATGAAAAAAATGTAGACATGTGGATCCGCCATGTGGTGGTTCCCGGCATTACTGATGACGACAAATACCTCTTTGACTTGGGTTACTACATCGGCCAGTTCAAGAATCTAAAAGCCCTAGATGTCCTTCCATACCACACCATGGGAGAAAAGAAATATCAAAGCCTTGGCATAGAATATAAACTGAAGGGTGTTCCGCCCATGGACAAGGGCATTCTCTTGGAGAAGAAAAAAGTCATCTTGGACGGTATTAAAAAACGTCGCTCAGAACAATCTGAACCGTAATGTTTTTTATATTAACAGCCGGTTACAGGCATCGTGCGGCGGAGCGTTGCCGCGTTTGTGGGGGCATACCCACCGCACGATGCCGTCACTC
>JAFLTG010000159.1 GCA_022510545.1 Lachnospiraceae bacterium
CAATACATTATATAGTTTTTTGCTATACCCCATAAGAAGAAATACCTTCTCTAAAAAGGACAGCGATTCCAAAGCTGTCTTTTTTACGTTATACCTGGTATAGAAATAGATAATACCAGTATTATATTAATGTAAGTTTGAGAAAGGCATGGTTAATATATGGACATCAATCAGTATTTAAAAGCAGAACAAAATTTTCAGTATGTTGTGGGTATGAGGCCGGTTTTTAACAAAAAGGCCTTGTTCACCGATACGACGGAGAATTTTATATCACCGGCGGAGCCGGGGCCGTACAGTGAGGTGACGATTAAATTCCGAACCTACAAAGATAATATTGATAAAATATTTTTTGTAAACAAAGGCGAAAAATATTTGATGTTTAAATCGGAATCAGACAAATATTTTGATTATTACTCACATACCGAACAGCTTGATAATGTAAAATTAAGTTATTATTTTGAAATATATGCGGGAAAGATTTCCTGTTTTTATGATACAAGGGGAGTGGTCAAGGATGTAAACCCCTACTACCATTTCCAGATCATTCCGGGCTTTAAGACTCCGGACTGGGCCAAGGGAGCAGTTTTTTATCAGATATTCACAGATCGGTTTTATAACGGTGACCCTTCCAATGATGTATTGACAAATGAATACCAGTATATCGGAGAAGGAACCGTCAAGGTAGAAGATTGGAATAAATATCCGGCGTCAATGGGTGTAAGAGAATTCTATGGCGGCGATTTACAGGGAGTACTGGATAAAATGGATTATCTTCAAGATTTAGGCGTGGATGTAATCTATTTCAATCCTCTATTTGTGTCGCCATCGAATCACAAATATGACATACAGGACTATGATTATATCGATCCTCATTTTGGTAAAATTGTAAATGAGAGCGGAGATGTATTGCAGTCGGGGCAACAGCCGAACCAGTTTGCGACGAAGTATATAAACCGTGTTTCAAATAAAGAAAATCTTGAAGCCAGCAATGAACTTTTTGCCAAATTGGTAAAAGAAGCACATAGACGCGGTATGAAAGTTATTCTTGACGGCGTTTTCAATCATTGCGGTTCTTTTAATAAATGGATGGACCGTGAAAGGATTTATGAAGGAGCCGAGGGTTATGAAAAGGGTGCCTATATTTCCCAGGATAGCCCTTATAATAAATATTTCCAGTTCAATGACAGCAGATGGCCCTACAACGGAGCTTATGACGGCTGGTGGGGAAACGATACCCTGCCGAAGTTAAATTATGAAGAATCCAGAGAGTTAGCCAATTATATTATAGAGATAGGTAAAAAATGGGTATCTCCGCCTTATAATGCCGATGGATGGCGACTGGATGTGGCAGCGGACTTAGGGCATAGTGCAGAGTTTAACCATCGTTTCTGGAAAGATTTTCGTAAGGCTGTAAAAACCGCCAATCCGGATGCCATAATACTTGCGGAACACTATGGTAGTCCCAAAGACTGGCTGCAGGGCGATGAATGGGATACTGTAATGAACTATGATGCTTTTATGGAGCCGGTCACCTGGTTTTTGACAGGAATGGAAAAACACAGTGATGATTATCGCGAAGATTTAAAAGGTAATGCGAACAGTTTCCGGGAGGCTATGCTGCATCATGGCGCCAGCTTTACAACTCCATCCTTTCAGGTTGCAATGAATGAGCTTTCCAATCATGACCATTCGAGGTTTCTGACAAGAACAAATCATAAGGTCGGCCGTACCAATACGTTGGGGCCTGAGGCAGCAGGAGAAGGGATTAATAAAGCAGTTTTCAGAGAGGCTGTAGTCATACAGATGACATGGCCGGGTGCACCCACGATTTATTACGGTGATGAGGCAGGGCTTTGCGGCTTCACAGACCCTGACAACAGACGCACATATCCTTGGGGAAATGAAGATAAGGAACTGATAGAGTTCCATAAGGAAATTATTAAAATCCATAAACGCAATAAAGAGTTTCTTACCGGTTCCATTAAATTTATTGAAGCGGATTATAATATTTTAGGATACGGACGTTTTATTAAAGACCAGCAGTCCGTGATTTTAATAAATAACAATAGTTATGAAATAACCAGAAATATTAATGTTTTCCAACTCGGAATCCCCAAGGAATGTATGCTAAAATCCCTTATGCTCACGACAGCGGAGGGTTTTTCAACACAGTTAAATGAATATCCGGTACTTTCCGGGAAGGTAGATATTACCCTGCCGCCAACCTCCGCAATCATACTTCAGCACAAAAACGAAAAAGAAAACTCTACTGTTGGTGAAAATAAGGCCGCTTCAGAGATAACGCCCTCAAAGAAAAATTTCTTGCATTTTATTTAACGTCATGATATAAATGGAATATGCGATTAAGCGCCGCAGTGGCGGAATTGGCAGACGCCCGGGACTTAAAATCCCGTGGGTAGTGATACCCGTACCGGTTCGA
>JAFLTG010000016.1 GCA_022510545.1 Lachnospiraceae bacterium
GGTAGAACAGTGGTCTCCAAAACCATCGATGTGGGTTCGATTCCTACTGCCCCTGCTTAGGGTGAAATCGAAAATTTCACCCTATTATTTTGCAAACTGACTCTGATAGAGATTCGAATAGAATCCGTTCATAGCAAGCAATGTCTCATGATTTCCCTGTTCGATAATATTCCCGTCCTTCATTACAAGAATCACATCAGCTTCACGAATTGTTGAGAGCCTGTGGGCAACAATAAAACTTGTTCTGCCCTTCATCATGGTTGCAAAAGCCTGCTGGATTTTAATTTCGGTTCTGGTATCAATAGATGAAGTAGCTTCATCCAGAATCAGCATAGGAGGAAGACACAGCATAACTCTGGCAATACATAAGAGCTGTTTTTGTCCCTGTGAAAGATTTCCGCCATCCTCAGTAATTACCGTATCATATCCATTAGGCAGCCTTTTAATAAAACTATGTGCATGAGAAGCCTTGGCTGCGGCTATTATTTCCTCATCAGTCGCATCAGGTTTACCCATAATAAGATTCTCTCTTACAGTTCCCGTTTTAAGCCAGGTTTCCTGCAGTACCATTCCATAGCTCTCACGAAGACTTCTTCTGGTAACATCCCTTATATCATGTCCGCTTACACAGATAGCACCGGAATCCACATCATAAAAGCGCATAAGTAAATTAATCACGGTTGTTTTACCACAACCGGTAGGTCCTACAACTGCTATCCTCTGTCCTGGTTTAACCGCAAGATTAAAATTCTGTATCAGTTTTTTATCCGGCACATAGGAAAAGGAAACATTCTCAAGTGAAACCGTACCGTCCACATCCTGCAGAACATATGCATTTTCAGGTTCCGGAGTCTGTGGTTCTTCCTCTATCAGTTCAAAAATCCTTGCCGCACAGGCAAGCGCATTCTGCAACTCAGTTACTACACCCGATATCTCATTAAACGGTTTGGTATACTGATTGGCATAACTAAGGAAGCAGGAAAGCTGTCCTACACTTATACCTCCGTTAATTGCCAGAATTGCACCGGTAATTGCCACACCTGCATAAACAAGATTATTGACAAACCGGGTAGATGGATTGGTAATAGATGAAAAAAAGATTGCCCTGAGTGATGCGGCCTGCAGTCTGTCATTTATTTCATCAAACTTTTCAAGGGCTTCGTTCTCATGTGAAAAAGCCTGAACAATCTTCTGATTCCCAATCATCTCGTCAATATATGCGGTCTGCTCACCTCTGGTCTCCGACTGTAACTTAAACATTGCATAAGTCTTTTTGGCAATAAAGCTTGCCACCAGGAAAGAAAGCGGTGTAATCAAAACCACGACCCCGGTAATCCCCACATTGACACTAAGCATAAAGCCAAGCGTTCCTATAATGGTAATCACACCGGTAAAAAACTGTGTAAATCCCATCAAAAGACCGTCAGCAAACTGGTCCACATCCGCAATCACGCGGCTGACTATCTCCCCATATGAATGCGAATCAATATATTTAAGCGGCAGTATTTCAATTTTACGAAAAGCCTCATTCCTCACATCCTGCACAATATTGTAAGTCATCTTATTATTGCATATATTCATAATCCACTGTGCCATGGCAGTTATTAAAATAACAACTGTCATTTTTTTTAATATTGCAAGTATTCCGTCAAAATCTACCAATCCTTTTTCTATAATCAAATCAACAGCATATCCAATAAGAATCGGGAGATAAAGCGTAAGTGCTACTGTCACCGTTGCTGCCACTATGGATAAAGCCAGGTAAATCCAATATTTCCTAATATAACGCAGAACCTTATTAAATGTTTCCGCCTGTTTTCCTTTCATAACTTCTATCCTTTCTATGATACTCTATCCCTTCCAGCACTTTAAATATCCTCACACCTGCGAATAGTAAATCTCTTTATAAATCTCACAGTTCTCAAGCAGTTCCTCATGTCTGCCTATTCCTACAACTTTTCCGTCATCCAGCACCACTATCTTATCCGCATGCTGAATCGAAGAAGTACGTTGTGACACAATAAAAACAGTGGTCTTTTTATCTCCGTTTTCACTCATTTCCCGAATCGCTTTCCTTAGAGCGGCATCTGTAGCATAATCCAGCGCTGAGGCGCTGTCATCCAGAATCAGTATATCCGGCTGCTTCACTACTGCCCTTGCTATTGTAAGTCTCTGTCTCTGACCTCCGGAGAGATTCTTTCCCCCCTGTGCAATATATTCGTCAAGCCCCTGAGGTTTAGAATCCACGAACTCTTTAGCCTGGGAAATCTCCAATGCCTTTTCCATTTCTTCGGTGGTTGCATCAGCCTTGCCCCAACTCAGGTTATCTCTTATCGTTCCTTGAAAAAGCACTGCTTTTTGCATAACGATTCCTACTTTTTCCCTAAGTTCTTCCATACTATAGTCTCTGACATTCCTGCCGTCTATTATCACGTTTCCCTTTGTTGCATCATAGAATCGCGGAATCAGATGTACAAGCGAAGTTTTTCCTGAGCCGGTGCCTCCTATGATACCTACAGTTTCTCCGGGTTTTACCCTGAAATCAATATCGCTTAGAGATTCATCACCTGCTTCATGATAGGTCAGGGAGACCTTATTAAACTCTACTGCCCATGAAGAATCGGCATATGGCGACTCTGTCTCATCACTTTTTTCATCTGACTTAATCATACCGGCATCGTCATAAGCATTTTCAATTTTCCACTCCATACTTGAGCGCATCTCAAATATACCTTCTATACGGTTTGCACAGGCAAGTGCCTTGGTAATCGTAATAATAAGATTAGCCAGTTTCACAAGCTCAACCAGAATCTGGGACATATAATTTACTAATGCTACAACTTCACCCTGTGTAATATATCCGGTATCAACCCGTACTGCCCCCGTATATATCAAAACAACCGTTGCCACATTTACAATGATATAAGTGACCGGATTGGTCAATGCAGATATCTTTCCCACAAATAACTGCATATTGGTAAGTGCAATATTGCTTTGTTCAAAACTTATCGTTTCTTCCTTTTCCTTATGAAAAGCCCGGATAACCCTTACACCGGTCAGGTTCTCCCGTGTCCTTCCCAGTACATTATCCAGATCTGCCTGCACCTTTTTATACAAAGGCATAGTAATCATCATAATACCGAACACAACCACAGAAAGCAGCGGTATCGTCACAACAAAGACAAGCGCAGCTTTCACATCAATCGTAAATGCCATTATCATAGCTCCAAATACTATGAAAGGTGAACGAAGAAAAAGGCGCAGTACCATATTAACACCATTCTGCACCTGATTAACGTCAGAAGTCATACGGGTAATCATAGTCGAGGTTCCGATTCTGTCCATCTCAGTAAAAGAAAGCCCTTGTATATGCTCAAAAAGCGCATGTTTCAACTGTGCCGAAAACCCTACTGCCGCTTTCGCCGCAAAGTACTGTGCCGTGATGGAACAGACAAGTCCCATCAGACCCAAGGCAACAAGAATGCCTCCCATACGCAGCACAAGCGCATAGTTACTTCCCCCGATACCACGGTCGATAATAACCGCCATTACAAGCGGAACAAACAACTCAAAACACGCCTCTAACATCTTAAATAGAGGCGCCAGTATCGTTTCTTTCTTATAATCTTTCAAAAAAACAAGCAACTTTTTCATAACATATGTTATCCTTCATTCCTACAATAGAAATAACACCTTGCAAACTTTCTATTGGCACGAATAAAACAGCAGTTCAACTTTCATCAAACTGCCGTAATCATTTATGGTAAATAATCTTTAGTCAATTCATCTATTTTATCACTTATACTCAGCACTTCCTTAGACGGAGTATAACTTTCATTTTCATACAAAAGTTTATGCAGCCTTATTACATTCTCTTCAAGATCTGCCGGAATAATACATTCCCCGGCGCTTCCAATTCTGGCCAGATCACGCTCATCCTCAAAGGGAAGTCCCTCACTTGCAACCAAATCATAATCCACCGCAGTTCCGAGCACACTTAATATCTCACTCACATTTAATGATGTACTCACTGAGGGCAATACCGCTGTTACAACATTGTTCAGGGTTGACAAAGATGCGCTCTTGGCCTTTACCATCATGGCTTTCAGAACATCTCTCTGTCGTTCCGCACGCCTGAAATCGTCACCCTTTGTGTAGCGGATACGGCAATATGCGGTTGCCTGCATACCGTTCAAAGTCTGCTTTCCGGTCACGGTTACCGGTATATAATCGACTCCCATCTCCTCAGCCATACATAGCTGATAATTATTAAGATGTGTTATCTCTGATTTGGTAATTTCCATTTCAATACCGCCCAAAGCATCAATCGCATCTATGAGACCACCAAAACCTACTGTAACATAATCGGTAATATTCAGATCCAGATTGGTGTTCAGCATAGTGATTGCCTGTTCCGGACCGCCCTGTGCATATGCGGCATTGCACTTATTATAACTGTCATTGCCAAGGTTAAGATAAGTATCCCTATACACTGAAACGAGTTTGACCTCTTTAGTATCAAGATTAATACTTGCTATAATAATCGTATCGCTTCTTGTTCCTCTTCCAAGATTCCCTTCCCTGTCATCGACACCAAACAGGGCGATATTTCTGTAACCCTTGGATTTTTCTTCTTTCTTTTCAGCTATGGTATCCGCAACTTCTTCATTGATAACTATTGTATCAGTGTCTATATCCGTTCGCTTCAAATCCTTTGTTGCAATCGTAACTACATATAAAACTCCGATTGCTATGCATAAAACAAGAAACTCTACGATGAAAAGCGGAACATTATAGCTGAATTTCCGCTTCTTTTTTTGTTTCTGTTCGTCCATAGTAACTCCTTTATCCATAACGGTTAGTCAAAATTTAAATCAAATCTATGGCATCCTGTACAGATGAAACACCGATTATTTTAACTCCGTCTGCATTTTTTATCTGCTTGAGACACACCTTCGGAACGACACAGGTAGTAAAACCCAGCTTGACGGCCTCATTAATGCGCTGCTCTATCATACTGACTCCCCGCACCTCTCCACTTAATCCAATCTCGCCAAACGCCGCCATTTTATCATCTATGGGACGATTCTTGAAACTGGAAGTAACTGCCATTGCAATTCCCAAATCTATTGCCGGTTCCGTAATTCTCATTCCTCCTGCAAGATTAACATAGGCATCACAGTCCGACATCTGCAGTCCCACTCTTTTTTCCAGAACTGCCATCAAAAGATTGACTCTGTTAAAATCTGTTCCGATTGCCTGTCTTCTCGGAAAACCGAAACTGGTACGGGAGACCAAAGCCTGAATTTCAAGCAGAATAGGTCTGGTACCTTCCATAGAACAGGAAACTATTGAACCACTTGCACCTTCAGGTTTGCCGCTTAACATAAATTCTGAGGGATTATGTACTTCTATGAGTCCCTTATCCCGCATTTCAAAAACTCCTATTTCATTGGTGGAACCGAACCTGTTCTTAACTCCGCGCAATATGCGGTAAGAAGCATGCCTGTCACCTTCAAAATAGAGGACTGTATCAACCATATGTTCAAGCACTCTGGGGCCTGCCACGGTTCCTTCTTTGGTCACATGGCCTACGATAAAAATCGAATTTCCCATTCCTTTGGCAAGCTGTAGAAATACATTAGTCGCTTCCCTGACCTGGGATACACTTCCCGGCGCGGATGTAACATCCCCGCTATACACGGTCTGTATAGAATCTATAATCGTAATATCGGGTGAAATATTGCGAATTGTCGTTTCTATTACAGCCAGATCGGTTTCACATAAAAGCAAAAGATTCTCTCCGAATTCCCCGATACGGTTGGCTCTAAGCTTTATCTGTCTAAGTGACTCCTCACCCGAAATGTACAGTACCTTCCTGCCGTCATTTGCAATGTTTCTGCATACCTGTAAAAGTAGCGTTGACTTGCCGATTCCCGGATCTCCGCCCACCAGAATCAGTGAGCCCGGTACGATTCCGCCACCCAGAACCCTGTTGAGTTCATCCATGTGTGTAGACATTCTTTCTTCATCATTTAGAGCTATTTCGGAAAGCATTAACGGTTTCTCAACTTCCCGCCCTGTTCTTGACAGAGACGATGAAACCGTGGTTTTGGTATTTATTTTTTCTTCTACAAAAGTATTCCATTCCCGGCACCCCGGACACTGTCCCATCCACTTAGAAGATTCATATCCGCAGCTCTGGCAATAAAAAACAGTTGTTATTTTTGCTTTTGCCATAAAACCTCTTATTTATTTCTCTATACGGACACTAACTTCCCCGGCCCCTGCAAGCTCTATGCTGATATTAAGTTTGCCGCCAAGATTGGTTTTCATCCTTCCGATATTTTCATCATTTACGAATACGTTATACTCCGTATCATCTTCTAATCCTACTGTAATCTGGGCATCTTCATCACCCTCTACCACAAAGGTTACACCGGTTTCACTTTCCTTAAAATTATTTACGCTTGTACCCGGTACGGATTCATAAGCAAACATCCCGTTTTTTTCAAGCTTTGTCATACTTTTATAAGTCTTGACCTTTAATAAATCCCCGCCATGCTCAAAATCCTCAACCTTTGCCTTGGCATCCAGCTTATGATTGCCGAAACTAATGATACCCTGTGCTTCCTCGCGAATCAATTCCTCTACTACAGCCATTGTGTTTTTCCTCCTGAGTCATATTATTGCTTTTCTTCATATACTTTAAAAGTAACCTTCTTATTCTTAAGTAACGCAGATACCTTATCTCCCGCTTTTACATTTCCTGAGAGTATCTCCTGTGCAAGAACATCCTCTATCTCTGTCTGGATAGCTCTTTTCATGGGTCTTGCACCCATCTTTGAATCCGTATGCTTTTCAACGATATAATCCTTGAGAGCCGGAGTTACCGTCAGCTCGATATTCATCTGATTCCTGCATCTCTTAACAAGATTCTTTGAAAGCATAGTAACTATCTGCTTCATATCGTTTTTATTGAGCGGATGGAATACCATGATTTCATCAATGCGGTTGATAAATTCCGGCTTGAATATCCTCTTTACCTCTTCCATGACATTGGACTTCATCTTTTCATAGTCCTGCTTCTCACTGCCTCCGGATGAAAAGCCCAGATTCTTAGGTTCCATTATCCTCTGCGCACCGGCATTGGAGGTCATGATAAGGATTGTATTCTTAAAGCTGACCTTACGTCCCTTGGAATCGGTTATATGCCCGTCATCCAGCACCTGAAGCAGTATATTGAATACATCGGGATGTGCCTTCTCGATTTCGTCAAAAAGGACTACCGAATAGGGATTTCTTCTTACTTTTTCGCTAAGCTGTCCTCCCTCTTCGAAGCCCACATATCCCGGAGGTGAGCCAATCATCTTGGAAACCGAATGCCCTTCCATATATTCAGACATATCCACACGTATAAGTGAAGCCTCAGAGCCAAACATTGCTTCGGCTAAAGCCTTACTAAGTTCCGTCTTACCCACACCTGTAGGTCCTAAAAACAGGAAGGAACCAATAGGTCTGTTCGGGTCCTGAAGCCCTACTCTGCCACGTCTCATTGCCTTGGAGACAGCAGTCACAGCTTCTTCCTGGCCAATAACGCGTTTATGCAGGATTGACTCTAACTTAAGCAGCCTCTCGCTTTCTTTCTCCGCAATTTTCTTTACGGGAATCTTAGTCCATAGTGCCACTACTTCGGCAATCTCGTTTTCCCCGACTACGTATTCTTTCCTTTCATCGTCTTTTTCCATACGTTTTAACGTACGGTCATACTTCTTAATAAGTTCGTCCTGTTTCTTTTTAAGCTCTCCCGCCTGGGTAAAAGCCTCTATCTTAATTGAACGTTCTATCTGCAGATCAATTTTTTGTATTTCCTCCGCAAGCTCCTTGAGCTTATCCGGCTGTTTGGAAGTTTTGAGCCTTACGGCAGCCGCTGCCTCATCAATCAAATCAATGGCCTTATCCGGCAGATTTCTGTCATTAATATATCTGGAAGAAAGCGCTACAGCCGCCTTAATAGCCTCAGGCGTAATTGTAACCCTATGATGATCCTCATACTTATAAGCTATTCCCCGCAGTATATTTTCAGCTTCCTCCACTGTGGCTTCCTCTACCGTTACAGGCTGAAATCTTCTCTCAAGTGCGGCATCTCTTTCAACATATTTTCTATATTCTGCTATCGTTGTTGCGCCAATAAGCTGAATTTCTCCCCTTGCCAGCGAAGGTTTCAAAATATTCGAAGCATCTATTGCTCCTTCAGCACCTCCGGCACCGATTATTGTATGCATTTCATCGAGAAAAAGAATGATATTTCCATCATCTATTACTTCTTTTATTACTTTCTTAATTCTCTCCTCGAACTCACCGCGGTACTTACTGCCTGCTACCATTCCGGATAAATCCAGAGTCATAACCCGCTTGTCCTGTACCGTAAAGGGCACATCTCCCATTACGATTTTCATAGCCAGTCCCTCTACCACAGCAGTTTTTCCCACTCCGGGCTCACCGATGAGACAGGGATTATTCTTGGTCCTGCGGCTCAAAATCTGTACCACACGCCGTATTTCATCTTCCCTGCCTATAACAGGGTCAAGCCTGCCTTCCCTTGCAAGTGCAGTTAAATCACGACTGTACTGCTCAAGGGTCGAAACCGAATTCTTCTTTCTGGCGGTTTTTTTACCTAAATCTTCTTTATATAGGGATTTATCCTCTCCCATAGCCGCGAGCACATCAACATACAGCTTTTGAATATGGATACCCATAGTATTCAACAGTCTGACTGCTACGTTTTCGCCTTCTTTTAAAAGTGCAAGCAGAATATGCTCGGTTCCGGTCTTATCACTGCGAAACCGCTCCGCCTGTCTATGAGCTTCCTCTATAACCTTCTCGGCTCTTGGTGAATATCCCTCACGTTCTGCCAGCATAATCGAACTTTCAGGTGCCAGCAGTTCTTTTATCATTTCCTTAATCCGCTGTTCATCCACACCGTTTTCTATAAGTACGGTAGCTGCAACTCCCGTATTCTCTTTTAGCAAACCAAGCAGTATATGTTCTGTTCCGATATACCCCTGTTTTAAACTTCTGGCTGCACGTTCAGCCAATATCAGCGCCGTCTTCGCCTTGTCAGTAAATTGTGGCTGCATGATCATACTCCTCCATAATCCTTATATATTCCATCTATAAAGAGCATGCACTTCTTCTACGGAAATATAAAGATTATTTTATTTTTTCATATTTAAAAATTCAAACTCAAATTCTTCATCATCTATCATAAAATTCTTAGTCTTCTTCTTTGGTGCAGGTTTTAACTGACTTTCAGGTTCTTCCTCGTATGTAACTTCCTTAACCGGCATACCCTTTTCACTTTCAACCTTTTTCTTTCTTACAGAAGATGTTTGGACTTCAGGTATTCTTTCCCGAACAGGTGCAACGTTTTCACGCTTACTGTCGCGCGTTTTTTCGCGTTCTTTCTGTTCCGGTTCCTCTTCACCCTCATATGCTTCATAGTATATATCTCTTAACTTAAAGAAGAGTATTGTCAGCGTAAAGGCCATAAGAATGATTACGATAATCATAATGACAATTACAATACGCTGCTTTTTAATTGTAGAAGCATCTACAGATTCATTGAGCTCCTGGGAATCCGCCGCAGCCATTAAATCCTCAAGTTTCTGCTTCTTATTTTCAAGATTATTATAAAGGTACCATACTCCTCCATCCTCTGTTTCCTCATATACAACTTCAAAATCCCTATTAACAAATACTTCTTCCTGTTCACCGTCTGTTTCAGGATTTTCTTCCGGATTTTCACCCGGCTCATCAACCGGCACAAGCTCACCGAGATTCACCAGATCACTGCGTACATAACCTGTCTTCTCCTGTCCGCCTGTTCCGGTAAAAGTAATATAGTACCATTCCTTCCCGTCACTTCCGTTTGTCTGTCCGGTGATAACAACCTGTGTATTCTGGGGAATAGTATCCACAACCCCCTTAGTTGTGGAAGCACCCCCTCTGATTTTGGCTGCCGGCACCTTAATCGAAGCATACTGTGCAGGCATTTCTGTCTCTGCCGGCACTTCAGCCCCTGATGCCACAGGTTCAGGTGTCGTTTCCTGAGCGGTAGATGTTGACGTCGTGGCAGTCGTTGTACTCTGTACGGTACTTGATGGAACAGTTCCGGATGAGGCATCCTTTTGTACCAGGTCTGAACGGATATAACCTTTGGTATTGGCATCAACATATATTTCATACCATAATGTTCCGGAAGCATCGGTAATTTCCGCAGTAATGGAAACGGTCTTGCCCTGTGATGAACTGGCAATCACCTCACTGTTTATATCAGCCGATTCCCTGATCTTAGCCGACGGTGCAGTTACTTTTCCTGTTGCATCCGCAAAACAGATAGCTTTGTTTAGTATAAAAAATGCAACAGCACACATAATTATAAACAGTCCCCTTATGACCTTATAATTGCTGTACTTCAGAATTTTTTTCATACGTATACCTATACCTTTCTATTCACAGCCAAAAAATCATAGATTCTTTAACCTTTATCACGTATAAAACGCTTGGTACCTTCCTCTCCATCGGTACGTCCGGTGCCAAAACCGGACATCATCTTGCTGTGACGCTCATGTATCTTGTTTTCCATTCTTCTGTTAAATTCAACCTCACAATTCGAACATACTCTTCCGGAGCGTATTGCGGTTCCGCATATCTCGCATTTCAAGAATACAGTCGAACCCTCGGTAATCTCCAAGCGGGATTCCCTGAGCATTGTGCGGATTGTTTTCTGCTTAACCCCGGTTGCTTCGGCTGCTTCCGCTGCATTTGCACCTCTGTGCTTCTCAATATAATTGCGAACTTTGCCATAGTCATCATATTCAACATTTCTGCATTTTTCACATTTATATTCCCCACAACCCTTAAAAATCATAACACCGCCACACTTAGAACATTCCTGCGGTCTGTTATATACGTCAAATTCCTCTAATATTTTTAATTTATCTAACCTATCCATATTACCAACCCCCAATTGCTGTATTTACACTTTAATCCCCATTCTTGCCCATTCTTCACACTATGCCTCATCTATTGCCTTTCCAATATCGGAGCGCATATATTTATTATCAAAACTTACCCATTCCGTCGCCTTGTAAGCATTGGCTCTCGCCTCTTTCAAAGTAGCTCCGGTTGCGGTTACACCCAGCACCCTTCCGCCGTTTGTGACAATCCTGCCATTATCCAGTTTCGTGCCGGCATGGAAACAATAACATCCGTTATTATTTTCAAAAGCTTCCAATCCCCCAATCGGATAGCCTTTTTCATAGGATATAGGGTAACCATCGGAAGCCAGAACCACACAAACCGCGGCATTATCTTCAAACTGAAGATCAATTTTGTCTAAAGTGCCGTCTATACAGGCTTCCACAACCTCGATGATATCATTTTTCATACGCGGAAGTACAACCTGTGCTTCAGGATCCCCAAAGCGGGCATTATACTCAAGTACCCTTGGACCTTTCTCCGTAAGCATCAGTCCGAAGAAAATCACTCCCTTGAAAGGTCTTCCTTCTGCCACCATTGCATCGACTGTTGCCTGATATATATACTTTTTACAGAAAGCATCCACTTCATCCGTGTAAAAAGGACTTGGTGAAAAGGTTCCCATCCCTCCGGTATTCGGACCCTTATCTCCATCTTTCGCACGTTTGTGATCCTGTGCCGATGACATGATCTTAATTGTCTTACCGTCAACAAAGGATAATACGGAAACTTCCCTTCCGGTCATAAATTCCTCAATCACCATGCGGCTTCCGGCATCACCAAACTTCTTATCTTCCATTATGCTCTTAACACCGTCCAAAGCTTCATCCAAATTATTACAAATCAGCACTCCTTTGCCAAGCGCTAGTCCGTCAGCCTTAAGAACTATAGGCATTTTGGCGGTTTTAAGATACTCCGCAGCTTTTTTCGGGTCATCAAAGGTCTCGTATGCGGCAGTCGGTATATTGTATTTTTTCATAAGTTCTTTGGAAAACGCCTTACTTCCCTCTAAAATCGCGGCATTCTTCCTTGGGCCGAATACTCTAAGCCCCTCCGCCTCCATTACATCTACAAGACCGCCTACCAGCGGATCATCCATACCCACGATTGTTAAGTCTATAGAATTTTCTTTGGCGAATGCGGTTAATTTATCAAATTCCATAGCACCTATCGGAACGCATTCGGCTATCTGACCGATTCCTGCATTTCCGGGTGCACAGTATATTTTATCGACCTTACTGCTTTTTGCCACACTTGATGCAATCGCATGTTCACGGCCGCCGCTTCCTACTATCAATACTTTCATGTATATACCAAGCCTTTCCTAATTAATAACACTTGTGATTTTATTATTGGCTATCATATCTATCGCCTTGGGAAGAAGTTCCCATTCAGCCTGCTCCATAACTCTCTTTTGCAGCACTTCAGGGGTATCACCCTCTTCCACATAAACTGCCTTCTGTAAGATTATCTGTCCCGTATCGGTACCTTCATCCACAAAATGTACCGTGGCTCCGGTGACTTTCACGCCTTTTTTTAAAGCTTCCTCATGCACCTTCAGCCCGTAAAATCCCTTGCCGCAAAAAGACGGAATAAGCGAGGGATGTATATTAATGATACGGTTTCTGTATTCATGGATAATCTGCTCGGGAAGTACCACCAGGAACCCTGCAAGTACGATCAGATCCGGCTCTTTCTCATTAATTGCCTGTAATAAAGCCATGTTAAACTTTTCTCTGTCATCATAGTCCTTAGGAGACACGCAGACTGCATCAATCCCTGCGCCTTTAGCACGTTCAAGTGCATAGGCATTACGATTATTGCTGATAACCCGTACTATCTGTGCATTGGTTATCTTTCCATCTGCCACCGCGTCAATTATTGCCTGCAGATTAGTCCCTCCGCCTGAGACGCACACAAGTACTTTTAACATTTATGCTCCTCCATCAATCTATAACTATATTCAGACCAATGTGACACCCTTTTCTCCTGCTGTTGTCTGTCCGATTATATAAGGGGTCTCGCCTGCTGCCTCTATTGCTTTCATAGTCTTATCTACATCAGCACCATCCACTGCCAGTACCATTCCAAGTCCCATATTATAAGTATTATACATCATCTTCTCTTCAAGATTGCCTGTCTTTTGAAGTAATTTAAATATCGGCGGAATTTGGTATGAATCTTTTTTAATCTCGGCATTTATGCCATCCGGAAGCATTCTCGGAATATTCTCATAGAAACCGCCGCCGGTAATATGGCTGCAGCCCTTTACCGTAACTCCCGCATCCTTAACGGATTTAAGAGCTTTGACATATATTTTGGTTGGCTTAAGCAGAGCCTCGCCAAGTGTCTCTCCAAGCTCATCATAATATGTATCAAGACTTTCTTTTGACATATCAAATACTTTTCTTACAAGTGAAAAACCATTACTGTGCACGCCTGAGGAAGCAATTCCAATAAGCGTATCACCGGGTTTGATATTCTCTCCTGTTATCAAATCCTTCTCATCAACTACACCTACCGCAAAACCGGCAAGGTCATATTCATCTTCCGGATAAAAACCTGGCATCTCTGCGGTTTCTCCGCCTATCAATGCCGCCCCCGACTGCTTGCAGCCATCGGCAACTCCTTTGACTATAAGAGCTATCTTCTCCGGAAAATTTTTGCCGCAGGCAATATAGTCCAAGAAAAACAACGGTTCACCGCCTGCGCAGGCAATATCGTTCACGCACATTGCCACACAGTCAATGCCTACGGTGTCATGTTTATCCAGCAAAAATGCCAGCTTGAGTTTGGTTCCCACACCATCTGTACCTGACACCAGTGTCGGTTTTTCCATATCTTTTATTTTAGCAAGGGAAAAAGCACCTGAAAATCCACCCAGTCCGCCCAGAACTTCCGGACGCATAGTTTCGTTTACATGTTTTTTTATCAGTTCTACCGATTTATAACCCGCCTCAATATTTACGCCTGCTGATTTGTAGTCCATTTTTGCCCTCCGTTAATAGTTTAGTAATTCTTATATCCCGTTTCCTGTAATCTTGCGTCTTTTTCCTGAACGCTCTCTTTCAATTTAAGAGAATAGTCCTTCAAACGCTGTAACAGCTCAGGGTCCGATGTTGCCAGGATTTTGGCAGCAAGGATTCCGGCATTCTGTCCTCCGTTTATTGCAACCGTTGCAACCGGGATTCCGGAAGGCATCTGCACTATGGAATAAAGTGAATCCACTCCGCCCAGATCAGATGTCTTCATAGGTATTCCTATGACTGGCATCGGAAAAATTGCCGCGCACATACCCGGTAAATGAGCAGCCTTTCCGGCTCCGGCAATTATCACCTTAAAACCTTTGTTTTCCGCGCTCTTGGCATATTCAAAAAATACATCCGGCTCTCTGTGGGCCGATATTATTTTCATCTCATATGAGATTCCGAGTTCTTCCAAAATGTCTGCAGCCTTCGCCATTACCGGCATATCCGAATCGCTGCCCATTACTATTCCTACTTGTGCCATATATAAATCCTCCGTTCGTCATCCACAATATCTTGTGGCAAAAAGCAATCTACTCCATTTATAGTGTACTAAATTTTGTGCCAATAAGCAATATTAATTTCATTAAAAAATAATTAAAAAGAGTCAGTGCGATGACTGACTCTTTTCAAACGCTTCGTTAAGGACTTTACAGCCTTCCAGAACAAATTTTCCTTCAATGATAATTGGAATAACTTCGTTTTCACCTGTCACAACCGAAAGTTCTCCCAGCTCATCATAAGGTATTGTAATATCCGTATGGCAGTTATAATACGCTTTCTCGGTATCTTCGGTACGCAAAACAGATACTTCATTATCCCTTGCTATTATTTCTTTTCCGTCTGGATTGTATACTTTCACATCTTCCGAGTGAGAATAACAAGTATCGCCTACCGCAAAGTGAGGCCCTGTTTTTTCCGCTATCAGTATCGGCATCTTATCTTCGATTCCGTATTTTCTGGCGGCCACATAAGCAGTGGTATTGGTGCCAATCGCAAACTCACCGATTGGAAGGGTGTCGTGGTTATAGAGTACGTTATCCTTAATATATTTTTTATTTTCCTCCTGCGTATCGAAATTGGCACAGTCATATTCGGTGACCATTCCGTTTTCAAAACGAATAGACAGATCCTTATACTCCAGTTCGCCCAAAAATACCCGTGTCACATGAAGAATACCTTCGGTTCCTTCAAGCTTTGGGGATGTGAAAACCTCTCCTACCGGAATGTTAACATCCGCAACACAGTTTTCAAAATTGGTCTCTTTCTCCGGATTTTTCAAAGTGTGTAAATTTATTTTTAAATTGGTACGATTAGCTCCCATACCTTTTATCAGAACATAAGTCCCTTTATCAAGTGTATCGATGATTGTCTGCTGAATACCTTGATACAGCTTATAATCCAACGTATTTATACGTATTATCTCATCAAATATTTCCTCATACTGCTCTCCTATATCCGGAACCGGAAATGCTATGATCGTAAAACTCCGTTCTTCACCTTTTATATATTTATTCTGCAGCGCTCCAAGTTTGGACATATATTCTACGGAAAGTTTCTGCTGCTTATCGCTAAGCTTGCAGGCACTTTCTTTATTCTGAGGAACAAAGGGCAGCTCGCCAAATATTTCAAGCACAGCCGGACCTCCAAAGAGGGCAGCTTCATTTTTAAGTTCCTCATATGCTTTCTGCATACATTCAAGCCTGCGCTCTACAATCGTCCCATCCAGAAAAATCGCCTGATCATCCTTGTGGTCATAATCGAACTGCTTATTCGGATTTGCACCAAAATATCCATTCTTATTTACGTTACGCCCTTGAAAAATACTGTAACCCGCACGATATGCCGTAGACTTTAGACCGATTTGGTCAAAATTGAGCACCGCCTGCCTCATCATCCTTTCAAAGCCGAGCGCATAACGAATATTCACAGTTTTTTTAATAGAAATATCCTTATTACCCACCTCAAATCCGATGCGGTATCCCTCCGTATAAGTGTCAGCCATAAGGCGCAGAGTATTTTCTGACAGTTGTGTCAGGTGCTTTGCGGTCCTGATTTCATTCTCTGTCACATACTCACCATAGTAATATAAATACCTTATATCCGATAAGTCACTCTCCATTATTATCCGGGTGGCAAAATCACGCTGCGGAAGAAGCTGGGCTGCAAGCCTTTCGTATGCCTGTATTTCATAATAATCATTTACATACCAGTAAATAATTTGTCGCAGGTGTTCTTTCGCCGGAATTTCTTCAGAAAAGTTTTGATACACTTCCAATAGCAGTTCCATACGAATGACCATGTCAGTCAATATCTGCTCATATGCCGCAGGGATCATCCCTCTAAGCTCTGTATATACAAAACTCAGTTCCCGTCCTATTGACTCACCAAGACAATCTACTGCATAATCAGGATTGGCATAGCTGTTTGCATAGTTCTCCGGAAGGATGTCCTCATACAATGCACGGTTTCTCCTTTGCAACTCCTCTAAGGAAGCCTTATACAAACTGCCGTCCGCAACAAAGTTCCATGTATCAACCATCATCAGGACAAACTCAGCCATACATTTAAAATAGTCCTGATAAACCTTGTCACAAATTTGCTCTGATGGAATCTGAGTTATCCGTTCCAGTGACAGATTATATCTTTCCTGTAATATCTCTGCTTCCTGAATTTTATCTATTTCCTGCATTTTATCGTCCCTTTCATATAAATTGTTTTAATTTAAGGTTGTGAGAGATTGAGAAATCTACATACCAACTCCATATGCCCCCGCATATAAAATAAGACTAATGACCGCAAGCGCCGCAACATTCAACACTATCCCCAGATATGAAAAGAAATAGTATTTATCTTTTTCCGTTTTGGAAATGACTCCAAGAGTCACTCCCACAAAGGCAAATATTGTAACAAGCAGGGCAGCCGCCCCATATTCACGCGGCACATTTCCTGAATTGCGGTAGCTCATTATAAGGGCATAAGCCAGTGTGACAAGGGATATTACACCTAGTATCGTTGCCATTATTCCTTTGGTCGTATGGCTTTTATTTGTAAAAATATAGCTGTTCTTACGGCTCATAAGTACTCCTTTTTCTATAAAAAAGTCAGGCCCATCCGCCTGACTTGTGATGGGCATTCTCCGCCATACCCATTATCATATCAGAATAATATCTTGTTTCTACCGGCCAGAAGCTTGGCTCCGCCGATAAGAAGCAGGACTCCTCCTGTAACTCCGAATACTATTGATATCACTCCAATTGCGATATTCATAGCTCCGGCACCGCCCATTGTTTTATATGTTCTTTCTTCCATTATGATATCATTCCTTTCCGCAAGCCAATAAGGCTCATTTATTATTTTGCTCCGTACTGCTCATAATATGCATCTATAGCCGCTTTCAAAGTATCATCTATATATACCGTACCTTTATATAGCTTGTTATGTAAACAAGCAACTACATCTTCCATAGTAACAATTGCATTTGCTCCAAAACCATATTTGCTCTGAATTTCCTCCAGTGCGCTCTTTTCGGTCTCAAGTCCCCTCTCCATACGGTTCAGCGATACCATTAGACCTATGACTTCCACATTTGCCTGAGCCTTTATGATAGGGAAGGTCTCTTCTATGGATTTGCCGGAGGTGGTGACATCCTCAATTATAACTACCTTATCGCCGTCTTTTAACTTGCTTCCAAGAAGGATACCCGTATCCCCATGGTCTTTTACCTCTTTACGGTTAGAGCAGTATCTGATTTCCTTGCCATAAAGCTCACTTATCGCCATCGTGGTTGCAACACTAAGGGGAATACCCTTATATGCAGGTCCGAATAGTACGTCAAAATCAAGCCCGTAGTGGTCGTGAATAGCCTTGGCATAGTATTCACCCAGCTTACGCAGCTGCGCACCTGTCACATATGCTCCCGCATTCATAAAAAAAGGAGATTTCCTTCCGCTTTTTAATGTAAAGTCACCGAATTTAAGTACCTGGCACTCTAACATGAACTCAATAAATTCCTGCTTGTACTGTTCCATTTTGTATGAACCTCCTTTTGCCAATTTGTACCATTTCTTATACTTTTCATAGTCTAACATAAAATCGGGGGGTTTTCAATTGGTTTTGAGTGGTAATGGGAAAATCCCAAGGTATAAACAACAAGAATTTTCTAGAATTTTATTTGATATGCTGTCAGTTACATTTTAAACAAATCTGAGTGAGTTCCCGTATCAACTAACGTCAATGTTAATATATCATCTTCTATAAGATATATTAATAACCAGTCCGGTTGTATATGACACTCTCTAAAATCTTTATATTTACCGCCCAAAGAGTGATCTTTATATTTATTTTCCAACGGAATACCATTTAACAGTTTATCTACAACCGTATCTAATAAAGCAATATCCAAACCTCTTTTTTTTGCAAGCTTTAAACTCTTTTTAAATTTTCCGGACAATACTAAACTATATTTCATTGTCTATGTCCTCCAACGCTTCCTTAAAGCTGGTATAACGTTTCGTATCAGGATCCTTACTAATCCGCTTTGCTTCTTCCATAGCCTCAATAGTTTCAGGTTTAAATTCCGGATATTTTACATCAAAAGGAATCCCACCGCGTAAAACTACCTGTTTTAAGAACATATTTACTGCATCGGACAGATTGAGTCCTAATCCTTCCAAAAGTTCTACAGCCTGTTTTTTGGTCACTTCATCTATTCTAATTTGAGTTGGTGTTGTTGCCATATTAATACCTTCTTTCCGTTTTGTTAATTATACTACGAAAACAATACAATTACAATACAAATTGTAAATTCACAGTTAATCTAACTATTTTACAATTTACACTACTTTTATATTTTCTTGTCTATAATTATATACTCACTATCCTTAATATATTAATTATAAAAAATCCCCCTTGACACATCCAGACTATTATGATAGTCTTAACTAAAACCACAGACTATCACAATAGTCCACACTATACGGAAAGGAGCTATAAATACCATGAAACTCTTCGACTCAGAACTAAAGGTAATGGAAGTTCTATGGGAACAAGGCAGTCTGCCTGCCCGTGATATCGTAGATGTGTTATCAGCCAAAATCGGTTGGAACAAAAATACCACCTACACCGTAATCAAGAAATGTATTGAAAAAGGCGCCATCGAGCGTGAGGAACCCATTTTTTTATGTAAACCTCTTGTAACCAAAGACGAGGTGGCACAGAGTGAAACCGAGCAGTTAATTGATAAGATGTTCGGTGGTTCCAGTGAACTTTTTTTCTCATCTTTTCTTAAAAATCAGGGGATCTCGGAGGAAGATGCCAAACGACTTTCCAAAATGATAAAGGAGGCTAAATAATATGCTGCATTTAAGAATGAATATGCCCTTTGCACTAATGGCATTCTACGGAAGCCTTATGATTATAATTGTCCTGCTATTTCGTGCTTTTCTTAAGGATAAGCTGCCTAAATTTGTTTTTCCAATACTTTGGTGTGTTGTACTGCTGCGTCTGCTCGTACCATTTTCTTTAAGCAGCCCTTTAAGTATCAAAATATCTGATAGTTCGCAGTTATCTATGCTATCTGAATTTATCAATGCCATTAGCGGAGATATTTCAAGCGCTACAGCCTATTCAGTGACTACTTATGAGGATACCATAACTGCAGGCAATATAGGAGTAGACCATCCCGACATTAGTGAGGATATACCGGAAGATACCCCTATTTATCAATATTCAGATGTGATTGAAACACAATCAGAAACACCTATTACAATTACCTATGCCGGTACGGCATCATCTGCTATGGGCGATATTAGATTTTTACCTTTTAATACATTAATATTAATTCCCATAATTTATTTTGCAGGTGCATTGATAACATTAGTTATTTTATTACTGCAAAGAGTACATTATATTTCCAGGCTGAAAAACCGCCTGTTAATTGAACATAACGAAACCATAAACAATATTCTGCGCGAAATGGATATGGGACATATACTGGTATTTACCAATGATGAGATTGCCTCTCCTTTGGTATGCGGTTTATTTTCACCACGCATCTATCTGCCGACAAGGATGGATTTTGGTAATACGGAGCTTCTTGGACACATACTTACACACGAAGTCATGCATATAAGACGTAAGGATAACTGGATCAAAACAGCTATGCTGGCAGTGCTTATCTTAAACTGGTTCAATCCTTTAGTCTGGCTGATGTCAAAATATCTTTCATCGGATTTGGAAACCGCGTGCGACGAAGCTGTCCTTATGCACTACCATGATGAAGAAACAAGGAAAAGCTATGCTTACAGTCTTCTTGCAATGGCAATTACAGGAAACCGGCCTACGCTGCTTTACAGTGCCTTTTCCAAAACAGAGGTAGAGAAAAGAATCAAAAGCATAGTACATTATAAAAAGGCTTCTGCATTTTTGTTAATTTTCAGCGTAGCATTCATATTGAGCAGTGCAGTTGTATTTGCTACTGGCCCACAGGCTCCTTTTTCTTCATATCTGACTTCCTACTGTGCAAGCAGCAGCTGCCGCTGGGGCGTTCAGGTTAGCATAACACGCGATATTTTACTCAGCAAAAACGCTCATAAACGTGCTGATTATATCGTATTAGACACTCTAAGAACAGATACAACAAATGACCCTGAACTTATAGAAAATCGTATCAGGCAGGCTCTGGCTAATGAGTTTAAAGTGGAAACAGGTGCCTTTGACTTTAGCTTCAGCTTATGCTTAGATGATGAAGAAAGGGATAAAGAGTGGGAAGAATGGAATCTTACAAAGGATGCCCATGGCTATTTTCTCTACAAAGGTGAGCCTGTCAGGGTTTATATTGACGAAGATGGCGGTTACTATCAATCCAGAGAAGAAGGTTCGATTGACATAACTGTACAGAGAGATAAATACGGGTATATAAGCCGTATTGTGGAATTGCGTGAAGGCGATAGCGATTTTGACCGCCGCACCAGAGAATAAAATTGAAAAAGCGGGGCACTTACTTTCCAAGCGCTCCCGCAATATCCTCTTTCATTGCAAGCACTGCCTCTCTTGAGGCCTCTGCAAAATGCTCTGCTCCAAATTTAGCATACTGCTCCTGCTGATATGCCGCTATAATGCCTCTGGACGAATTTACGATTGCTCCAAGTCCATCTTCATTAAAGAAATGTACAAGATCAGCGCCTTTTCCGCCCTGAGCCCCATATCCCGGCACAAGAATGAAGGTCTTAGGCATCAGTTTACGCAATATCTTACCCTGCTCCGGATAAGTTGCGCCTACCACTGCGCCTACATTACTGTATGAGCTTCCCATACAGTCCTCGCCCCATTTTGCAACCATCTCACCAACATGCTCATAAAGCGGTCTTCCTTCTATCACACGGTCCTGAATCTCACCGCTGCTGGGGTTTGAAGTCTTTACCAACAAGAATATACCCTTGTTTTCTTCCTTACATACCTTAATAAAAGGTGTAACCCCATCCGAGCCAAAATAAGGATTCACGGTTATAAAGTCCTCGTCAAAACCACTGTATAGTTTGCTTCCGACCTGTACTTTTCCAATATGTCCTATTGCATATGCTTCGGATGTTGAACCAATGTCACCACGTTTGATATCAC
Organism: Lachnospiraceae bacterium; assembly: GCA_022510545.1. Classification (GTDB taxonomy): domain Bacteria; phylum Bacillota; class Clostridia; order Lachnospirales; family Lachnospiraceae; genus UBA3282. Next base: position 21,690 of record JAFLTG010000016.1, read on the forward strand.
CGATTACAACAAGCCCTTTTTCCTTACAATAATCCACAGTCCTTTTAAAAACAACCAGTCCCTCTATACCAAACTGCTCATACATAGCAATCTGAGGCTTGACCGCAGGAATTAAATCACATATGTTATCTATTATCTCTTTATTAAAAAGCCATATTGCTTCTGCCGCACCCTTAAGCGTTTCACCATATTCGTCATACGCCTTTTTCTTTAAATGCTCCGGAACATATTTAAGCATCGGGTCCAGACCTACAACAATCGGTGCCTCGGTCTTTTTAATCTTTTCAACTAATTTATCAATCATAAAGCTTTTCCCTTTAAATCCTGCAAAACGAACTGGTTTTCAACATATTCATCAATCTGCGCTCTCGTAACCCACTGATATTCGCCAAACTCCTCCGGCAAGACTATGTTATGCTCTTCTTCCGCTTCAATGGAACAAATATATGCTATACCGATGCAATGTGTATCAGCCAGCATATTCGACCAAGTATATTCAATTTTCTCTATTTTGCCGTCTATGGACAAAATCTCATGAATTGCACGAAGCATCGCATCATCCGGAGCTTCCCCATGGTTTACTTCAGTATCTATAAATTCCCATACAAATGGATCCGGAATACGGTCATCCACCCATCTTTTTATCACCAGATACTTATTGTCTTTTTTGACTATTCCTTTCACACGAACATAAGTATTTGCCATAATTTCCACCTTTCTTCACATTGACTTGTGTAGTCAATGTATTGATTACAATATTAAACTATTCTACACAACTACTATATATAGTACCATCGAGGTATACTATTGTCAATATATAACCATTACAGTCATTACCCCTATCTGGTCTTCAAAAACTTATATTCTCTCTGTGCCGACTCATCATCCGGATAGGATTTCAAATAATCACCCATAAGAGCTGCTGCGGTCTTAAAATCCTCCATATACTCATAGGCAACGATTTCATTGAATTTAAGCGACTGCATTATCTCATTACCCTCAATACTCATGCCTTCCTTAAAGGAAGAAAGCGCCTGCTCATACTCACCCATCTGAATACGGCATAAGCCCAGTTGATTATAGATTTCCGCCTTACTCTGGTCAATCAGAGTATAGTCGTTATATATACTGGAAGCATAATTGTAGTCTCCCAGTGCTTCATATGTCCTTCCAAGATATAAGGCAGCCTCATAATCAGAAGAAATCTTAACCTTCAAAAGATACTCTCTTGCATTCTCGTAATCCTCAAGATAATAGTAAATACGTCCTATATCATAGTTATCCATGGATTTCTCATTCTCGGTTATCGCCTGTTGCAGATATTCCCTTCCTATGTCTTTATATCCGTTGTCCGTAAGTACATTGTATATTTGAATCAGGCGGTTATAGTCATCTTTATCTAATGCAATTGTATTGTCAAAATCCTGCTTTGCGCCTTCAAAATTGCCACTGTAAAGTTTTACGCAGCCTCTTAAATAATATGCTTCTTTCTCTTTGGGGCGTAGTGCAAGAATTGCATCATATGTAGAAATTGCATCCTCACTTTGATTGTTTCTAAAATATGCGGTTGCAAGATAATAATTTATATCATAATCTATGTTTCCGGGAGTTCCGTTGCTAAGCTGCAGTGCTTTTTCAAAATATGTAATAGCGTCTTCATACCGGGACAGACCCATATATGCCAGACCATAGCCGCGACACACCTGTCTCTCATCCTCACCATCGGAAAGTGCATCTTTGAAATAATCCAGTGCATCATTATATTCAAGGTTTTGAACGGCTTCCATGCCGGATGTAAGATTATCCGGATCTTTCGCGGCGCCGCAGCCGGTACATAATATCAGGAGTGCTGTGCCGGCAGCTATCAGTTTTAACTTACTCATTTGTTTTTCCTCAATTATTTTAATCCATTACTCAGATTGCAAAACTCACAAACAGGCACCTTGCAATCTCATTATTTATAACTAAATGTTACTATACATTATTATTCTAGCACAGATAAATTACCGCGCCAATAATTAAATAAGATTCCCATAGACCAAATCCTTAATAATTCCGAAAAATTCCCTTACCATATTATTAAGCTGGAAAATTACATTGGAATCCGCTGATATGCCGCAGACATGTTTAATACCCTTATGTTTGGCAAGGTGAACGCCGCGGAATACGTGAAAGTTGTTGGTTACAATTCCAACCCTGTCATTTTCCTTATCAAGAAATACCGCACTATAGTCTATATTTTCAGAAGTATCCGTGGACTTGTCCTCCATAATGATACGCTTACCGTCAACTCCTCTTTCCGTGAGATAATCATACATTCCCTGTGCTTCACTGCAGGGTTCATTATAACCCTGACCGCCCGAAACAATGCACAACGTGTTCTCATTTTCCAACAGATAATCGTAAGCTTCATCCAGACGGAATTTAAGTGCTGCAGAAGGTCCGTTTTCCTTTACCTGCGCGCCCAGAACAATAATATAATCCAGATTGGGTTCTCCTTTTGCCCGGAACGAACTTATAATGCAGCCCTCCACCACAACAAATATAATAACGCTCATTATTAAAATACCTCCGGCTACATACTTAATCCCGACAGGTATCCGGTTCCACAAATCAAAATGTGTCATAACCGCAAGTCCTGCAAAAAATAAACCTCCCAGCGCCCATATCATATAAAAGTTACTGCCCGAATGTATACTGAAGATCAGCGCACAATAGCCAAAACATAATAAACTGCACAAAATAAATATAATCATCTTTTTCATACTACTTTCTCTCTATTTATGGCTAATCATTTTTCTGAGTTCGTCCTATGTGTATTAATGCCGACCCCCAACAGGGAAGCCGGCATTTAACTAATCTTCCATATGACTTTCTATACATGCAACAATCTTTTCCTGAATCGGCAATACTTCTTCAAGAAGCGTTCTGGCCGCTTCCGGGTCACCCGCACGAAGCAGATCTACAATCTTGGTGTAGGCTTCGTAAACAGGCGTAATAGACAAATTCCCCGATGTTCCTTTGATTGCATGTGTCTTTTCTATTACTTCATTATAATCCGTGCCGTCAAAATCAGGTTTCACATTATATGTGTTAATAGCCTTGACAAAAGAACCGAGCAGCTTTGTATACAGTTTTTCATTTCCGCTTATACGTTTTAGTCCTCCGTCAACATCTACACCCAATTCCCTAAGCTCATCAAAAAGACTCATCGAATTTGCTCCTCTCTATATTAATATTTTCCAAAATCATCTCCAAGTGAAATCAACTGTTCGTTAGCACTGGAGATAATGTTTGATGTCATACTTGACGAATACGAACCGCTTTTAAATGAAGATGCAGATTCTGAACCAAGATTATATGCAGAAAGCATCTCGCGCATTTTGGAAGCCTGACCTGAAAGTTCTTCACTTGCTGCAGCACACTGCTCGCTTGTAGCAGAGTTAGTCTGAACTACCTGAGATACCTGTGTTATAGCCTGCTCAATCTGCGCTACTGCAGTTGCCTGATAATTGGAGGATTCTGCAATACCGTTGATAATCTTCTCGCTATCCTGTACAACTCTGGCAATTTCTTCCATAGCCTTGGATGTATCATTGACAATTTTGGAACCCAATCCTACTTTACTGATTGAATCTTCAATTAAGTCAGCTGTCTCAGCAGATGCAGCAGCACTCTTTGCCGCAAGGCTTCTTACTTCTTCTGCCACAACCGCAAAACCTTTTCCTGCCTCTCCTGCTCTTGCAGCCTCAACAGCCGCATTCAAAGCCAGGATATTGGTCTGGAAAGCTATATCGTCAATTGTCTTTATAATCTTGGAAATATTTTCAGAGGACTTATTGATATCCTGCATAGCAGACATTGTATCCTGCATCTGCCTGTTTCCTCTTTTAACCTCATCAATTGCCTTGGAAACCAGAGAAGCTGCTTCATTGGCCTGCTCGGCATTCTGCTTTGTCTTATCTGCAATCTCATCAATAGATGCGGTAACCTCTTGAATCGCACTTGCCTGCTGCGTTGAACCCTGTGCCAGAGACTGGCTTGCGCTTGCCACCTGAGATGCACTGAGGGTAACCTGGGCACATGACTCGCTGATGTTGGTAAGTGTTCGCAGGTTATCGGAAACCAGCTGTTTCAGGGAATTACCCAGAATATCATCACTGGAACTTGGTTTAACTTTGATGGTGAAATCACCCTGAGCCAATTCTTCTGCAACACCTGCCTGATATTTGATATTGTCGATTACTTTTTGATATTCATCTACCAATTCCCCAAACTCATCATTATTATATTTAACCATATGGATGTCATTTACACGTCCTAAAGCGATTTCCTTTGCCACATCGCCCATTTGCTTGATAGATCTTTCAATTGTTTTAATTAAAGCAAAAGCAACTACCAATGCAATAACTATTGATACTATCGTGATTCCATATGTTACAAAAACGGAAATTTCAGAAACTGTTGCCAGTCTTTCAGGATCTGTAATATTAGCCGTATATTCTGTGAACATATTGTTGACTATCATGTTTACCAATATCAGAACAACCGGAACCGCAAATCCAAGTATTAATTTTGTTTTTATCTTCAGGTTTTTCATCTTTCACACACCTCTCCTAATTTATAAAATTTACTCTTCATTATTCATTTCATTTGCCTGTTCCACAACCGACAAATCATCATCATTCAATAACTTATCCGGATCAAGAAGCAATTTAACGGTATCCCCAACTTTACCTATACCGTATACATATTTATTATGCCCTGACTTATCCGAACGTCCTATAGTAGGAGGCGGTAATATGTTCTCATCCTTAATTTCAACCACCTCTGCAATTTTTTCCACGATCAGTCCTACCATCATAGACTTTATATTAATAACAATAATACAGGTCCTGTCATTATACTCAAAGGGTTCCTGTTTGAACCGCAGTCTGACATCAACAACCGGAATGACCTTACCTCTCAGGTTTATAAGACCCTTGATATAATCCTCGGTTTCGGGTATTGCAGTAATTGCCTGCAGCTGGATAATCTCATTTACATACTGGATTTCCAATCCGAAATACTCGTTACCGGATTTGAAGGTCATATATTTGCCCTTTTGTGCATCATGCTCATTGACAGCGGCATTGTCTTCCTCAACCTGCTTCTTCATTTCTTCCATACGATTACCGTTCCTTTCTATATATTTACATCTTAATCTTGCGACGTTCGACCTACTCTATTAATCCGGCAGCATCCAGTATAAGCGCTATGCTTCCGTCCCCAAGCTGTGTACAGCCGGACAGTCCCTTAACTTTCTTAATATAAGAAGGTATAGGTTTGACAACTATCTCCTGTTCGCCTACCAGTTTGTCTACAAAAAGACATACTTTTTTACTTTCAACTTCCAGAATCAACATAACTCCGTCTTCAACGGCTTCCTTGTATTCGGTCAGACCGTACCATTTACCAAGACGCAGAACAGGGAAACATTCTCCCCTTATCATAATATATTCCTCGCCGTTTGGTTCATGAATCATCATATCTTCCGTCACACGAACAAACTCATTAATTGCGCCGGTCTCCATAACAAAAGATGATTGACCCACCTCCATTACAATGCCATCGATGATTGCAAGTGTAAGAGGAATCTTCAGACTCATAGTACTTCCAACGCCCTTTTGGCTTTCGATTTCCAGTGAACCGCCTATTGCCTGAATGTTCTGGACTACCACGTCCATTCCCACTCCACGTCCCGAATATTCGGTAACCACCTCATTGGTAGAAAATCCGGGAAGAGTTATGAACTGGAATACTTCTTTATCTGAATAAGCGCTATCCGGCTTATTGTCATCCAAAAGCCCCTGACGTCTTGCCTTGGCCACTATCTTATCCCTGTCAAGCCCTCCGCCGTCGTCCTCTACGCTTATCCACACCTTGCCGGCCTCAGTCTTGGCAGAAAGAGTAACCTTGCCTCTTTCCGATTTACCGCTGGCACGACGTTCTTCTTTACTCTCAATTCCATGGTCCACGGAATTTCGTACAATATGCATCAATGGATCGGATATATGTTCAATGATGTTCTTATCCACTTCCGTCTGTTCTCCGACCATGACAAAATCTATGTCTTTACCAAGTTTTCTGGAAACATCAAAGACTATACGATTCATCTTCTGGAATGTATTTGCAAGCGGAACCATTCGCATTGACATAATTACATTCTGTAAATCGGTAGAAATCTTGGCAAGCTGAGCCGCTGCCTTATTAAAGTTATCAAGGTTAAGCCCCGGAACTTTAAGATCCGGATTCTGCAATACTACCGATTCTGAGATGACCAGCTCTCCGATAAGTTCCATCAACTGGTCCATCTTGCTTAAGTTAACGCTGATAAAAGTAGCCTTTTCCGCCTTGGGTTTATCCTTTGCCAGCTTCTTCTGTTTACCGGGCTCCTTGGACTCAATAACGAAGTCACCGGGTGCGAGTGCCGGTTTGGCAGGCTTCTTTTCTTCTGCAGCTTCTGTTTTTGCACCTTCCTGTACGCGTGCTTCAATTTCCTCAACGCTGGATTCAAGATCGATCTGAGAAGCCGGTGCTACATATTCCATATCAAAGCCTTGCAAAAATTCATTTGCAGTGCATTCTACTAAATCGACTTTTTCAATATCGTAACCTACACCTATAATCTCACGTAACTGTGCTTCGTCCGCCTGAGACTGCAGCAGTATCTTGAAGCCCTCCTTCAGGATTACCTCTCCGCTCTCAGGATTGGAAAGAATGTCCTCCGGAGAATACAACAAATCCTCCGCGACCTCCTTTAAGGCATATACAGCCTTATAGGCATGGATATTGGACATTTCCGTCTCCGGGAAAAAGTATATGTAAATCCTGTAAAAATGACTGGCACTTGTTGCCATTGGTGCTATATAAAATTGTTTGGGTTCCTCATGTACATTCTCAGGTGGTTCTTTTGCTGCTTTTTTACCACCCTTGGAATCACTGTTGCCGCCCTTAATCTCATTCAGGAATTTATCCAGAGTCGCTATGATCTGACTGGCGTCACCATCTGCTGGATCTCCATTACGAATTTTATCCATCTCGTTTGATATGAAATCCGCTACCTCCAATACGTGATCCACCAACTCCAGATGCGGTACATTATCCGGATGGGATTCTCTCAGATAGTAAAAGACATCTTCCAGCTTGTGAGCTATAGCCGTGATCTCATCAAACATCATGATACCTGAAGAACCTTTAATGGTATGCATGGTCCTGAATATTTCATTTATACTGTCTTCATCAAAACAGTCTGCATCTTTCTGCTCAAGAACCATATCCTGCAATTGTTCAAGCAGCTGCCCATTCTCGAACAGATACATATCCAGCATGCCGTCTGTGCTAAATTCTTCCGCCATATCCTTCTCCTTTCCCACATAGTCTATTATAATTCCTTAATCAGATTAAGTCCAGTTTTTTAAGAGCCTGCTCAAATCTGTCCTGATCGATAGGCTTACCGGAATAGATAGTACAGCCTAACTCAAAGGCCATTTTTACGTTAGCCTCATCATTAAGGGCCGTGGTCATAATAACCTTAACTGCCTTATCTTCCGGAATATTCCTTTCTTTTTCCAGATTACGAATACCTACAAGTGACTGATATCCGTCCATAACCGGCATCATAACATCCAGACACACCAGATCATACGGCTCTCCGTCTTCCAAAGCCATCATAAATGCATCTACTGCTTCCATACCGTCAACGGTAACATCACATTCACCGTACTTTGAAAGAAAATTCACCATAAACTTTCTTGTCACAAAATCATCTTCTGCTAATAAAATCTTCATAATGTATCTCCTTTACATTTTTTGATTTTTTAATATATTAATTAATTTATTTACATACTGTGAAGCAAAGAATATGCCCTCTTAGGAATATCAACTAACTTTTCCTGATATTCTACCGCACCCAGTTCATATGCGACCTTTGGCATTCCATAAACTACACAGGAGGATTCATCCTGACCTATGGTCCTTGCCCCTGCTTTTCTCATAGAAAGCAGTCCTTTGGCTCCATCACCACCCATACCTGTAAGGATGATTCCCAGTGCATGGGGTCCGGCTGCTTTAGCCACTGATTCAAACAATACCTCTACGGAGGGACAGTGACCGTTCACTTTGGGTCCGGCTTTGACTTCCACCTGATAAGAATCGTTCATCTTAACAAGGTGCATATGTTTGTCACCTCCCGGTGCAATCAACATATGTCCCGGGAGAACACGGTCTCCCGTCTGTGCTTCCTTAACCTGTATATGGCATTGATCGTTAAGTCTCTTGGCATACATCTCGGTAAAATGTGGCGGCATATGCTGCACGCATACAATACCCGGAATATCGGTTCCAAACTCCTTCACAACCGAAAAAATCGCCTCCGTACCGCCGGTGGATGCCCCGATTGCCACAACCAGATTGCTTTTGGATACCGCCGGCAGATCCTGCTCACGTTGATTCATCACTGTCTTTTTTATATTGCTGATCTTGACTGTCGATGCAATCTTAACCTTGACCAGCAGTTCATTCTTTATAAAATCCTCAAGCTGTGCCCTGTTAGAAACCGCCGGTTTGGCAACAAAGTCCACGGCTCCTGCATTCAATGCATCAAATACCTTATCACTTAATGAGCTTATCACAATTACCGGAAGAGGATATTGCGGTATTAACTTTCGCAGGAATTCTATACCGTTCATTCTTGGAAGTTCCACATCCAGAGTCATTACATCCGGTTTGTGCTCCAGAATCATATCTCTTGCCTCAAACGGGTCTCTTGCTGCAGCTACTACCTTTATTGCCGGATCTTTGCTCAGATTCTGAATCAGCAATTCTCTAAATACTATTGAATCTTCTACTACTAATACCTTGATTGGCTGCATTACTAATTTCTCTCCCTCTTTCTGAATATCGATGGCCGTACAAGCTGAAATGGTGTGCTGCTTCTGTCTATGGTCTCTGTGGTTCCTATAAAAAGGTAACCTCCCGGCACTAATGCATCATATATTTTCTGAACCAGCTTACGCTTCGTCTCATCACTGAAATATATCATAACATTGCGTAAAAATATAACGTGCATCTTCTTTTTAAAGGGAAATGGGTCCATCAGATTGAACTTCCTGAAAATAACCTCATTCTTCAGTTCATCAGTCACCTGATACTGGGTTCCGTCTGCTATTGCCTTAAAAAAATGTCTCTTCCATTGTTCCGGCAGCTTATCCAGCTGCTCATCACTGTAAATACCGAGCATAGCCTGTTGTAACACATTGGTGGAAATATCTGTTGCAAGCACCTTGGTATCCCACTGTCCCCTCTCCAGTCCGAAGAAATCCATTAACAACATTGCAATCATATAAGGTTCTTCTCCAGTGGAGGCAGCTCCGCACCATATACGAAGATCCCTGGATTCCTGCTCTATTTTCCTAAGCCACGGCAGTACCGTAGCCTTCATAAAATCAAAATGCTCAAATTCACGCATAAAATATGTATGATTTGTCGTTAAAAAGTTAACAAGGATTTTCTCCTGGGTTCCGGTTATATCGCTTTCCACCACATCCATAAATTCATGATAGGTTTTCCACCCATTCTTTATTACATAATTCTGCAGTCTGCCGTTTACTATGACTTTCTTAGAACCCAGTTCAATACCATAGCGCTGCTTCATAAAAACCGAGATTCTTTGTAACTCGTCATCTGTCATTTCCAACTTCTTACTCCCCCTGTCACCACATAATATACACAAATTCAGCAGAACTGTCTTGAAATCTTATCACATATAACATAAATATCTTTTCCAAACTTCTTACCGGCTTCTTCCCGCATTATTTCAAGCGCTTCTTCCCTAGTATTCAAGTCTTTCTCCGTAAGGGAAGTATATCTTTCCATCACGGATACGATCTGTGCCGCAAGCGGTATCTTATCAGCCTTAAGCCCCTCCGGATATCCGCCTCCATCCCATCTTTCATGGTGATAATGCGCAATTTCAATAGCCGTGCTTATAAATTCATTATAATCACTGTTGACATAAAGGTCGCTTATCAGCCTTGCGCCAATATTGGTATGATTCCGGAGTATAAGCGCTTCCTCATCGGTAAGCAGCTTTTTCTTAAGTATATCTGTAGGAATACCTATATAACCGATATCGCACAATGGCGCTGCAAGCTCTATCGTATCAATATATGTATCGGAAATTTTATCATCATATAATGGTGAAAGCTGCATACCCTGCGCAAGTATTCTACAGTTCTTTCTGAGGCGCTCCATATACCCCGCCTCGTAATTGGCATTTTGTACACTTATATTCGTTAAAGCGTATAGAATATTTCTTTTTTCAAGCTCCATCTGTTTCAGTTGTTCTTCCACAGATGTCTGAAGAAGCCTGTTTGTTTCCATAAGTTCTTTCCTGGCTTCATACAGGCTCAAACGGATTCCTACGCGCGCCTTTACCACTTCCGGAATAAAGGGCTTGATTATATAGTCCTCCCCACCGCTTTTAAACCCTTCAACAATATCATTCTTATTATCAAATGCCGATATGAATATAACCGGTATAGCGTTTAGTTCATTATCCTTTTTGAGTTCCCTGCAAAGCTCATATCCGTTCATACCCGGCATTGAAATATCGGTAAGGATAAGCTGAGGCATATGCTCCTTAGCCAATGCCAATGCCTCCTGCCCGTTTTCTGCAAGAAGAGGCAGACAGCCCATACCTTTTATTATCTCTTCCAGAACCAGCCTGTTTGCTTCAACATCATCTACAATAAGAATTTTCTCGTTATGCAACATATTACCCCTCTCAACTTAGAACGGTATTCAATTCCTCATACTCGGCATTTACTTTCTCATAATTCTCTTTCTGTACTGCCATTTTTAACCTGAGGATAATACGGGAAACCTCTCGCGGCGCTCCATTCGAAAGCTGCCTTATTGTATCCATAAACATCTCGGCTTTTTCCCAATTTTCCATTTCCACACAAAGAATCAGTTTGGAGAGGTTCTTCTTAAGCGCCTCTATATTCTCCGGTGTACCATATTCTATTGCGTTTCCGGTATCATCTGCTTCTTCCTCCGCAAAAGATGACCTAAACATTGCGGGACGTACCGAGGCAGCATCATCCTGTGGCAGTGCCGCATTCTCTTCTTCATTTATTCCTACCCAGATAGAGAACGAAAATGTTGTTCCTTTGTTTTTCTCTCCCTCTGCCTCGATTTTACCACCCATAAGCTCTACAAGCTGCTTACAGATATTAAGTCCGAGTCCCGTGCCTCCGAACTTCCTCGAAATCGATGCATCCACCTGTGAAAAGCTCTGGAACAATTTATCTTTATCGGCCTTATCAATTCCGATTCCGGTATCTTTTACAATAAAGAATAATTCTATTTTATCCTTTACCCTTGCTGTTCTGACAACTTCCAGAGTAATCTTACCCACATTGGTAAATTTCAGCGCATTGGACAAAAGATTATTAAGTATCTGAACTATACGCAGTTCATCCCCTATTATATTCTCGGGTATCTGCGGTGATACAGTCATAAAAAATCTGAGACCTTTTTCGGTTATCTTATTAATATGCTGGGCTTTCACATAATCCAGCATATTCCGGAAATTGAACTGGCGTGGCTCCAACTGAAATTTTCCTGCTTCCAGCTTGGAAAAATCCAATATATTATTTATGATCTTGTTCATATCGCCACAGCAACGCTCAATAAGTTTAAGCGGTTTAAGCGTCTGTTCGTCCGTAACGAACTCAAGGAGCTCTTTCACATTACCAAGCACTCCGTTTACCGGTGTTCTAAGCTCATGAGTTACATTAGCGACAAACTCGGACTTTACCTTCATTGCCTCCTGTGCTTCCTGCTTAACATGTTCAATTTCCCTGCTTAAATATTCTTTTTCCAGAGTATCGTTTGCCATGCATATATATGAACCCACGGCTCCTTCATTAAATATAATCTTAGTTTCAACAGGGAAGCAGGTCAGGTTCTTACGATAGGCAACCAGATTCTGTAGTTCATGCCCGAAGGGATAGTCTGTCTCAAAACCAATCTCCGCAGACTTAAAAGTATTGGGAAAAATATCACTGACATTACGACCGCACAGTTCATCTCCATATTCAAGTTTCTTCTTTGCTGCATCATTTGCATAGCTGATAGTACCTATACGGTCAAATATAAAGATTATTTCCAGCGCATCCTCTATTGGAAATGCGCCTATCTCGCTCCACTCCATTATATGTCTCCCCCTGATAATACTAAAAAAGGCAGCAAAAAACATTACGTTCCTTTGCTGCCTGTATTCAATCTATCATGAAAAATCAAACATATGAATTACTTCTATAACGTTGAAGAAATCTTCTTTGGCAAGCGCGAAACATTCCAGCACATCCGGTGAGAACTGACCACACTCACCTTTCATTATCATATCATACGCTACACTGTTAGCATATGCGTCCTTATATACCCTGTGGCTTACCAGTGCGTCATAGACGTCTGCAATGGCGACTACCTGTGTATATATCGGAATATCTTCTCCTGCCAGATGGTCGGGATATCCCTTACCATCCCATCTCTCATGATGATAACGGCAAATATTGTAAGCATAACGGTAAAAATCACTCGACTTATCTTTGTAGCTTCTCTCGAGTATCTCACAACCAATGGTTGTATGCTTCTTCATAATTTCAAACTCTTCCTTCGTAAGCTTACCCGGCTTAAGAAGTATTGCATCGGGAACACCTATCTTACCGATATCATGTAGTGTGGCAGCCCTTGAAACCTCATCAATCTGTTCCTGTGTAATGCCATACTTGGGGAAGTACTTCATAAGGTACTTCATCATAATTCTGGTGAAATATTTGATTCGCCTTGTATGTTCTCCGGTTTCGGCACTTCTTGCCTCAACAACGGAACTCAATGTCTCAATCATAAACTGATTGTTCTCGCGAATCTTCTTATCCTTGGCAATGAGTTCTTCTTCCTGTTCCTTTAAACGTTTCTCCATATCACGCTTATTCTGGTACAGTTCTATGATATTCTTACTTCTTCTCTTAACAATATGCGGATAAAAAGGTTTATGTATTACATCTGCTACACCATATGAATATGCCTGATCCTCACTGTCGAGTGCATCCTCGCTTGTAATGAGTATGACAGGAACCTCATCCAGCATATCCTCTTTGTGCATATACTCCAGTACACCGAAGCCATTCATAATAGGCATTACAATGTCCAGCATTACAAGGTCCATATTCGGATTTTCCTTGAGTCTGGCAATCGCCTCTTCTCCATTGACTGCTTCAGTCAACTCGTACTTCTCACTCCGGAACATTTCCTTAAGTATTTCTCTGTTTACTTCTTCATCATCAACAATCAATAACCGTAGCTTATCTGCCATCACAATATCTCCTAAATATTCAGTATTTTATCAATATTTCAGCATCATTTATAAAATAACACTTTTTTACTATAATTGTCAATAATAAGTAGGTAAATTCCCTAAGAAATTTAAGTTAATTTTCCTCAAAATCCGCCCCATATTTTTCCTCTTCCATCCTCATTATTTTATCAAAGGCAGGAATCATACTCCGGCTTTTAATATATATGGCATATCCTATAAATACTCCGAAACAGTTAAGGATAATGTCATCAACATCAAACGCCCCAAAAGAGGTGAAACACTGAAAAAGTTCAATTCCAAGCACAAGAAAAAATGCATTGAAAATCACATACCCAAAGTTCCTTACCTTGGCATTCATAAGCGGAAACATCATTCCAAAAGGCACAAATGCAAGTATATTTCCAATAAGATTTTCAAAACTGTTAAGCCTGTCGGAATATTCTATATACATTTTAATAGTTTTAAACGGAACAAAATTGGCAGACCTAAGTCCCGTTAAGAATACTTCCGGCTGCCAGGAAGCGGCAATTTCAACAAGCTGCTCATACGGGTACTTGAAAATTATGAGTTTTATAAGAATCAATATATAAATAACAAATGTTATTTTAATCCATTTTTGCACTTTTGCTCTCCCTTTATTGCACTATATACATCGTATGATTAAAATCCCTGCTATATAATTATATCCGGTAAACTGCAATAATAGTATAATCCACTGTGATTATGGATTTAATTTTTTGTATCCCCGTTATCAAACCGTCTGAAATTGTTAAATCCCTCAACCAATATATTTATGCTTTCTTTGGTAGTATCAAAAACACCCTCTTCGTATAAATTTATGAATATTATACCTATCGGCAGAGCGAGAATAAGTCCGATGATACCCGCTACCCTGTATCCGATATAAAGCAAAAATATTGTCGGAATAGGGTGAAATCCTATGGAATCGCCCATAATCTTAGGCTGTATCACCTGACGCACGATCTGACCTACACACCATATGATAAGCAGTCCCACCGCCGTTTTGTATCGGCCGCCGAGTATCTCCACAACTGCCCAGGGAATCATGATCGTACCTGCTCCGAATACCGGCAGAAAATCCACTAAAGCGATGCCGACGGCAATAACAAACGCATAATCTATTCCCAGTATCATAAGCCCGATGAACAGTATCAGATATACCCATATTTCTATCTTAAACTGGGCCTTAAAATAACCGCCTATGGCATTCTTAAAACTTCTTCGTACTATATTAATACGATAGTAGATTGACTGCGGCATATACTTATTCACGAATTCCGACAGATATGCTCTATCCGCAACAAAGAAATATGAAGATAAAAGTGTCATAATTATCGCCATAAATATATCGGGGAGCTGTTTCGCGAAATTGCCGACCGCAGTAAAAGTAGGCATACCGATACCGCTTATAAAATCGGAGAAATATCGTTCAAGTTCATTGCCTACATTAATGAACCTGTTCTGTAATCCAACAGGAAGTCTCTTATATAGCCCGCTTAAGTTGGCGCCTACCTGATTAAACTCGTTTTCAACATTCTTCCATAAGGCAGGTATTTCATTTATAAAACTGTCAGTCTCCCTTATCAGTCTTGCGCCGACTCCGTATACAAGCAAAACCACGGCGGCCAGAACCGCAATTATCACGAAAGCGGAGACCGCTTTTCTTTTTATTCTTAATTTTTCCTCAAGAAATCTTACAAGCGGAGCCGCAATCAGGGAAATAACATATCCGATAATAAAAGGCATAAAAAACGCTATGAGCCAAGGCAGCAGAAATATGCACAAAACAAGAGCGACCAAAGTAGTCAATATATTCAGTATTGCCTTTATATATATCCGCATTTCTCGTTTCATAAATTACCTCCATACCAGAATTATATTTATGTATATAACGCTCCCGACACCGGCTCAATCCTGTAACATACCATCAATGAGTTCATAAATCTCGTCCCTGCCCTGTTTTGAAAGCGATGAATAGGGTATGACAGTAGTGTCACTTTCTATGTCAAGCGTGTCACAAATCAGTTTTATCTGTTTATTTATCTGGCTTTTCTTAATCTTATCCAGCTTGGTTGCAATAATAATTGGTTTGTGTCCTCTGTTAACAATCCAGTCATACATTATACGGTCATTTTCAGATGGAGCATGTCTTATATCTATCAGCAAAAAGACCGCCTTTAGCATTTTTGATTGATGAAGATAGTCTTCAATCAGCTTTCCCCACTGTGCCTTGACCTGCTCATTTGCAACAGCATAGCCATAGCCCGGCAAATCTACAAAATACAGCCGGTCGTTTATATTATAATAATTTATCGTCTGGGTCTTCCCCGGCTTGGAGCTTGTCCTTGCCAGAGATTTACGATTCATAAGACCATTTATCAGGGAAGATTTGCCCACGTTACTTTTTCCGGCAAATGCGATCTCCATAAGTTTATTATCCGGAATCTTACTTGTAACACCGCAGACCTTTTCCAGATTTACACTCTTAATTACCATCTTAATCCCCCATTCTTGCTCAACTGCTGTTAACTTCTGCTATGCAATACTTACGAATGCTGAAAACGCCGCCCGGATTTCCCGGCGACGTCTTTAAAGCAAATATTATTCTGCCTGCAATAATCGGTTCCGATAATGGACAATCGGCGCACTCTTTCCCTCTACGGCATCCTTTGTGAGTATACATTCTGATATATTATCATCCGACGGAATTTCGTACATAATATCCATCATAACATTTTCCATAATTGAACGGAGTCCTCTTGCACCTGTCTTTCTTTCGTATGCAAGGCCGGCAATTGCATCAATCGCTTCATCCTCAACCTTGAGGCTCACTTCATCGAATTCAAACAACTTTTTATATTGCTTAACAAGCGCATTTTTAGGCTCCTTAAGGATTCTGATAAGCGCATCCTTATCCAGTCCCTCCAATGTGACCGTAATAGGTACACGACCGATAAATTCCGGGATCAGTCCGAATTTCATCAAATCCTGTGGAGCCGTCTCCTTTAATATGGCGCCAATATCCTTGTTGCTTTTTTCGGTAATCTTTGCACTGAAACCGATAGAGTTTCTGTTAAGCCTTGTTTCAACGATTTTTTCAAGCCCGTCAAAAGCTCCGCCGCAGATAAACAGGATATTGGAAGTATCAATCTGTAAAAGCTCCTGATGAGGATGCTTTCTTCCTCCCTGAGGCGGTACGCTTGCAACCGTGCCCTCAATAATTTTAAGCAGTGCCTGTTGTACACCCTCTCCGGAAACGTCTCTGGTAATTGATACATTTTCACTTTTCTTGGTAATCTTATCAATCTCATCAATATATATGATTCCAAATTGAGCACGGTCAATATCATAATCGGCAGCCTGGATAAGTTTAAGCAGAATATTTTCCACATCTTCACCGACATAGCCTGCCTCGGTAAGTGTTGTAGCATCTGCAATAGCAAAGGGTACATTGATTATCTTGGCCAGTGTCTGTGCCAGATAGGTTTTACCCGAACCTGTAGGTCCGACCATTATGATATTACTCTTTTGAAGTTCCACGCCGTCACTATCCTGCGGCGCCGTCACTCTCTTGTAATGATTGTATACTGAAACCGCCAGAACCTTTTTGGCATCTTCCTGTCCGATTACATAATCATCTAAGAATTTCTTAATCTCAACCGGCTTTAAGAGATTGATCTCCACCTCTTCAGCTTCATTTTCTTCTTCATACTCTTCTTCAATGATATCTGCACATATGTCAACGCACTCATCACAGATATATACGTTCCCCGGACCGGCAATCATCTTCCTGACCTGATCCTGGGCCTTATTACAAAAAGAACATCTTACTTTATCGTCAGAATTTCTTCCTGCCATATTACAAAAACCATGCCTTTCTTTTACTCTTTCTTAGTCTCCGACGCTTCGGCATGATTAGTTATTACACGATCAATCAAACCGTATTCAAGAGCCTCTTGCGCGGATTTCCAATTGTCACGCTCCGTATCTGCCGCTATCACTTCATAATCCTGTCCGGTATTATCTGACAGAATCTTATTCAGCTTCTCCTTGGTCTTAAGAATATGCTTAGCCGCAATTTCAATCTCTGTTGCCTGTCCCTTGGCTCCGCCAAGCGGCTGATGAATCATAATTTCAGCATTGGGAAGCGCCATTCTTTTGCCCTTCGCACCGCCGGCAAGCAAAAATGCACCCATGCTTGCTGCCATACCGATACATACGGTTGACACATCACACTTGATAAACTGCATAGTATCATAAATTGCCATACCTGCTGTTACCGAGCCGCCCGGGCTGTTAATATAAAGGCTGATATCCTTCTCCGGATCCTCGGATTCCAGAAACAGCATCTGCGCAACTACCAGACTTGCCGTTGTTTCATTAACCTCTTCACCCAGAAAAATTATTCTTTCTTTTAAAAGTCTTGAATATATATCATAGGAGCGTTCCCCTTTAGAGGTCTGCTCAATGACGTAAGGTACTAATGGCATAACAATTCCTCCGTTTCAATTGCGTTATAAGGTAAACGTTTTTTCGCTAATTATTTTTCTTTGGCATTTTCTACAACAAACTCTGCGGCTTTCCTGATTGCCAAATCTTTCCTGATATTCTTAGCCTCTTTCTCGCCAAGCATCTCTTTGACTTTGTCGGCTTCCATCTGATAAACCTCTGCCATAGTTTCTATCTCTTTATCATATTCTTCATCCGTTACTTCAATCTTCTCAGCATCCACAACGGCTTCAAGCACAAGCCTGGACTTAACCCTCTTTTCAGCCTGGGGTTTCATCTGTTCAACCATCTGGTTATAGTTGGTTCCCGTAAACTGGAAATACTGCTCCATGGCAAGTCCCTGCATAGAGATTCTCTGTGCAAATTCATCCACCATCTGTCTTTGCTGTGTCTCTATCATCGCTTCCGGAATATCCATTTCAGCCGTCTCTATGATAGCTTCTATAACGGCTTCCTCTTTGGCATCTTTGGCTTCCTTTTCTTTCTTTTCCTGAAGATTTTTCTTTACGTCTTCCTTATATTCAGCTAAAGTATCAAATTCCGATACTTCACCGGCAAATTCATCATCAATCTCGGGAAGCTCTTTTTCTTTAATTTCCTTAACGGTACATTTGAAAACAGCTGCCTTGCCCTTTAAATTATCTGCATGATAATCCTCAGGGAACGTAACATTTACTTCCACTTCCTTGCCAATCTCAGCTCCGATAAGCTGCTCTTCAAAACCGGGAATAAATGTACCCGAACCGATAGTAAGAGGATAATTCTCGCCCTTACCTCCGTCAAAAGCAACTCCGTCAACAAATCCTTCAAAATCAATTACAGTCATATCACCGTCTTTTACAGGTCTGTCTTCAACTGCAATATTTCTTGCATTATTGTCTCTTTCTTTCTCTATTACTTCATTTATCTCATCTTCCGTAACTTCAATATCAACTTTGTCTACTTTGACACCCTTATATTTCCCCAGTTTAACCTCAGGTTTCAAAGCAACTGTAGCCGTAAAGATAAAAGGCTTGCCTGCTTCAATCTGAGTTACCGCTATCTGTGGACTGGATACAATATCCTCTTCACACTCATCCAACGCCTTTTCATAAGCATCCGGAATCAGTGCATTGGCAGCATCCTCATAAAATACCTCTTTTCCATACATCTTCTCGATTATCTGGCGCGGAACTTTCCCCTTTCTGAAACCGGGAATACTTATTTTGTTCTTCTGTTTCTGATAAGCTGACTCTATCGCTTTCTCCAATTCCTCCGCACTGGCTTCAATAGTCAGTTTGGCCATATTCTTCTCTAATTTCTCCACCTGTAAACTCATTGACTGATTTCCTCCTTAATCTTAACTGCAACGCTTTGGTCACAGTCATTTAAAAATTATATCACAATCACTTGGAAAATACTAGCATTTCTTTTATAACGCCAATCCACGTACTATAATCCAATGGTGACTCCACCCGTTAATTCTATGTCTTCCCCCCTGTGGGTGGTAATGAGCAGGGTTTTACCGTTAATCTTTCCCTGAATATAGGCAGCAGTCTTTTCACGGTTTTCCTTATCCAGCCCATTAAAAGGTTCGTCCATAATTACAATATCAGACTCAGAAAGCATCGCGCGGAGTATGGCACAGCGTCTTTTCATTCCGCCGCTTAATTCGCTTACCGGTTTCTCAAGACAATCTTTTGGAAGAATCTTCGCAGCTTCCTCATATATGTCTTCTCTGGATAATGAGGCTTTCGCCGCTATCATAACATTTGTTATTGTATTATATTTTCCACAGAGTCTATCCTCCTGAAAAACCATTCCTATACGGCAGTCCTGTCCGCTTCCAATCTCAATGGTTCCGCTATCCGGCTGCTCTATACGGTTAATAAGCTTAAGCAAAGTTGTTTTCCCCGCTCCGGAAGGAGCTGTGAGGCAATAATGACCTCCCTGCTTAATTGTGCACGAAAAATCGTCTATAATCTTCTGTCCGCCGTAAGATTTACATACAGCCTTCAATTCAATATCTGACTCGCTGCTCTTAATATTTTCCATCCTGTCGGCGGCTTTCACACTTTTTCTGACGGGAACGGGATTCCAGGCATCAAAACATTTTACAACATACAAAACTGTTTTTTCAAAAACAAAACTAAGCAAAATAACGGTAAGCGTCCATGAAAACAGCTCTGCAGTATCAAGATATATTTTGGAAATATAGAGCCTTTCTCCCAGAGAGTATTGCGGCATTCCTATCACCTCTGCTGCAACCCCCGACTTCCAGCTCATACCAAGCGATATTTTCAGGGCGCTTATAAGATATGGCATAAGCGCCGGTCTATATATATAGAAAAACCTGTTAAAATGTCCGATATGAAAAACTTCCGCCATTTCCATCAGTTCCTTATCAGTACTTTTTAAACCCGATACAGTATTGACATATATATTCGGAAGTACAACGATGAAACTTATAAAAAAGGAAAGCCATACAGATCCGAACCATATAAGAAGAAGTACCACAAAGGAAACCACCGGTATCGATTTAAGTGTTGCCATAAGCGGCTCAAACAGCATCTCTATAAATCTCTGTTTATAAGCAAAAACACCCAAAACAATCCCAATAAAAAGCGCCAGAAAAAAACCCAGACCTATCCTTCCCAATGAGAAAAGTACGATTTTCCAAAACGACGGATCTAACAGATTATGCAAAAAAACTTCTCCCGCCTGCATGGGACCGACCAAAAGTATGCTATTGTCTGTGATTAGAGCCAAAATCTGCCATACACACAGCCAGAACAGAATGATTATACCTTTTTGCATAATATCTTTCTTTTTGTTTTTCTTCTGTTTACTATGATTCACAAAACACCTCTTTTACGGGATCTTATAAAAGATTGGTTCTTTCAGGAACAACCGTTTTTATGGCATATAATAAAAGTCATCGGCAGGAAGGTTACCTCCCACAGAAGATGCGTCCGCCTCATATAATACTTCAAGATATCCGGATAATGCCTGTTTCATATCATCCGAATCCATATATACAATATTACAGTATGGCATAGCTTTGGCAGCTACCTGCGCTTTTTCAACAATCCCATTTGCCGCCACAAGTTCTGCTGCCGCCTCAATGTCTGTATTTGCATAGGCTGCACTTTCTTTATGTTCTTCCATAAATTTGGCAACTGCATCCTTGTTTTGTTGTAAAAAGTCATTTTTCACAACAGTTACGCCTGTCACAAGACTGCTGCCGCTTTCGCCCTGAACAGCTGCCCATTCTTCAGTCATATTAAGTACAATAGACAACGCTTCATTCTGCATAGTCGCCGCCGTTACAAAAGGCTGCGGAAGCAGGCCGATTGCATCCGGATTTTCAGCAAGCAGAGCCGCTACCTCGGTTGCTTCTGACTTATATTCCAGAGTCAGATCATCCGTTGTAAGACCATTCTCGGTAAGAAGATACTGCAATACATAATCCGGAGTAGTTCCTTTTCCTGTAAGGTAAAGAGTTTTTCCACTCAAATCCGCCATAGAGCGGATAGAATCATCCCCGGATACCATATATAATACGCCAAGGGTATTTATGTCTATAACAGAAATCCCCCCTTCTGTCTTGTTATACAAAACACTTGCTACATTAGCAGGTACCAGTGCGATGTCCAAATCACCGGAAATAAGCTTTGTAAGCAGTTCATCTGCTGCCGTTGCCATAGTAAAAGTATAATTGTTGGCGGTTTCACCTTTGTCTGCAAGGTCCATCAGATAAACAAGTCCCATTGAAGTAGGGCCCTTCAAAGAACCTATATTAATATCTACTGCTTCATAGTCTGTATCTGTTTCCACATCTGTCTCCGGCTCTATATCTGTCTTAGACTCTGTATCTGTCTTAGACTCTGTACCGACATCAGTCTCTATGTCCGACTCATTACCCGTACCGGTCTTTGGCTCTGTCTCAACCGCTTTACTTCCACAGCCTGTAAAAATCGCACATATAAGCATAATTGCCGTAATCATTGCTGCCGATAATCTTATTTTCTTTTTCATTGTTTTTTTCATAATTGATTTCTTTTTCATTTCTCATACTCCTCTATTTTATATATGTTTATATATGAAAAAAGCTATGCAAATGAATTGGCCATTCGCATAGCTTCTTTCTATCCTTTTTAAAAAAACAGGTGTTATTTCATCTGCTCTTCCTGTTTCTTGATCATTCTACGAACCATCTCACCACCGATAGAACCTGCTTCTTTAGATGTCAGGTCACCATTGTAACCTTCTTTTAAGTTAACACCTAACTCAGAAGCAACCTCAGTCTTAAAACGATTCATAGCAGCCTTAGCTTCTGGAACTTCAACTCTATTAGTTCTGTTACTTGCCATTTTCTTTCACCTCCGAAAAT
>JAFLTG010000160.1 GCA_022510545.1 Lachnospiraceae bacterium
ATCAGCAGAATGTCAAACCCAAACCGGAAACACAGGGCAAGAAAGGCTATGTATGTAAAGTGTGCGGCTATATCTATGAGGGTGATGAACTTCCGGACGATATTGTCTGCCCGCTATGCAAACATGGCGCAGTTGATTTTGAGCCGATTGAATAAAACAAAAGTACTAGGATATAAAATCCGGACTTAGAATGCAAGGTGTACTGCTTTTAATTAAGTGGTGCACCTTTCTTAGGTTATAGAAAATTATGCCCCCGTTCTGAATTCAACAACGCACCATCTGTTGGTTACCCGCTATAAATTGTAATTATTATTGTTTAAGTGCAAATAAAAAAATTAATATTACACTTGCATATAATGTTAACACATTGTATAATATAACAAAAGGAGATAATTGAAAGCTTAAACTTATAAAAAGGCAGAAGTAAGGTCGGATAAAAATATTATGAAGTGTTGACATTTTATAGGAGGTAACACATGAAGAAATTATCAGAAGCGGAGTTTGAAATCATACAGGTGTTGTGGAGAAATAATGCACCTATGACATCCAATCAGATTTTGGACGAAATAAAGGATAACCGAAAATGGAAACTGGCAAGTCTTATGACAACGCTGGCGCGTATGGCTGAAAAGGAAGCTGTCTATTGTGACAGAACTACACGCACAAACTATTATAAGGCGTTGGTATCCGAGGCTGAGTATAAGGCCACGGAAAGCACATCTTTTTTGGAAAAGATGTTCAACAGATCGGCTAAGGACTTTATAGCTTCTTTATATCAGGGGAAGCAGATGTCCGGAAAAGATATTCAGGAACTAAGGGAGTATTTGGATACTTTGGAGAAGGAAGGAGAATAGCGATGGAAAATCTGTTTTTGACAGTTCTTTCTATATCTTTGACCACCAGTGTCGTTATTATCGCATTGATTGCATTGGGGTCTTTGTTAAATAAGCGTTATGTAGCAAAGTGGAAGTATGTGTTATGGATTGCATTGGCATTACGGCTGTTGGTACCTGTTAACTATACGGTTCCGGACTCTGACTTTCAGATTACGGTTCCTGATGAAGTTGGGAATCTTATGGTATCGGATATTTTTGAGACGGAGGATGAGGTTGCGGGAGGGCAACCGGCAGATTCTGAAATCACGGAAGTACAGACTATAGAGCCGCAGACAGTGATACCACTGCCTGTTGTAGTGGATGCTCAAAAAAAGGCACGCTCTTCGTTTTCTCTGCTGCAGGCATTGTCATATTTGTGGGCATTAGGAGCCATTTGCTTACTTATCTGGCAGTTGACAGGATTTTTCTATTGCAAGCGAAAAATATTAAAAAGAGGAAAACAGGTAGAGAACTCCATGCTACCAGAACAAATGTTCGTTTTGCGTAAAGAGTTGAATATTCGTAAGGATGTTGCGCTACTAATTTACGAAAATGCTTCCAGTCCAATGATAATAGGTTTCTGGCGCCCCGTTTTGGTGCTTCCTGAAGATGAGTATACTGCAAACGAGAGTTATTATATTTTAAAACATGAGTTGATACATTTAAGACGCCATGACGTCTTGGTTAAGTTTCTGTTGATGTTATCAAGAGACATTCATTGGTTTAACCCTATTGTTTGGATGATGCATAAGGAAGCAGTGATAGATATGGAGCTTGCCTGTGATGAAGCGGTGGTGAGAGGAGCTTCTTTTGACCAGCGCGAAGCATACACGGAAACACTGATGTCTGTGCTTCACGGAGCGCAACACAGAGGTCCACTGCTGTCTACACAGTTCAGTGGAGGCGTGCGCATTATGAAAAAGAGGTTTCGCAATATTTTATCTAAAGCTAATAAAAAGAATGGAATTATTCTGTTTTCACTCATACTTATTATGACTATGGTCATCGGAACTATGGTTGGATGTAGTATGGAACAACCCATATCGGATACATCAGAAGAAATAACAGGGCGAAATACAGCAGAGGGTGGATTAGTCAATTTGAGAGCAGGAGCTCAAGATATACTCAGCTTGAGTACAGAAATGAATGAGAATTCCGGTCCGAGTCCGGCAAAAACGAATGATATGACTAATATACCTGCGGCTGAAAAAGCTGGTAAAGGAAGAGAAAACTCTACAGTACTTACCATTATGAAAGAAGGGATGCCGGAAGAGGAACCGGCTACCCTGTATAGAGGTGCAGGATACTCTTTATATTTGACCGACGGTGACTGGGATAATTTTGCTCCTGATGCATGGCAAGCCGAAAAGAATAATCAGGTCCACTTTTTTGTTGGAAATTATGAAGGCTTAAATAAGAGTCAGGTAGAAAGGATCAAAACGGCGCAAGGTTATGTTGTAGAAAACGGTGAGATGTGGATGCAGGACTACGACATAATATGCAGGACAATATGTTATGAGACGGAAAATGATGTCTGGACGGTTAACTTCGCTTATCC
>JAFLTG010000161.1 GCA_022510545.1 Lachnospiraceae bacterium
CCAAAAGCTAAATTTACCAAAGATGAAATTCTGGATATGGCATTTTACATCACAAAGGAGTATGGAATCGATGCAGTTACAGCAAGGGAATTAGGAGCCCGGTTAGGCAGCTCGGCAAGACCGATCTTTACTATCTTTGAAAGCATGGACGAGGTTAAGGAATCAGTGATTATCAAATCCAAGGAATTATATGGTCAATATGTAGAAGAGGGTCTTAAAAGTCAATTGGCATTCAAAGGCGTCGGCATTGCATATATTCGTTTTGCCATTGAACAGCCTAAATTGTTTCAGCTCCTGTTTATGAGACCTACACAGGAGCCAACAGATGTGTCCATGATATTGCCTGTTATAGATGATAATTATGAAAAGATATTGCAGTCGGTACAAGAACCCTATTGCCTGGAAAGAAAAGCTGCTGAAAGACTTTATCAGCATTTATGGACATATACACACGGCATTGCAACCATGTTTGCCACAGGGTTATGCAGCTATACTATGGAACAACTGGAGGAAAGATTAACGGATGTTTTTAAAGGATTATTGTTAGTTGAGAAAGGCAGGGACAGAAATGATAAAAATTGAAAACTTACATAAATCTTATGGAACCGGCGAAAGCAAAAATGAGGTGCTTAAAGATATTTCATTAGACATTCAAGACGGCGATTTTATGGTACTGCTTGGTGCCTCCGGTTCCGGAAAGTCTACTCTTTTAAATGTAATCTCAGGTCTGGAACCTGCAGATATGGGAACTATATTTTATAATGATCAAAATCTTTGTGAAATGAACGATGCCGAGATTACTCATTTCAGGAAAGAAACCATAGGATACGTTTTTCAACAATATTTTCTTTTACCTAATTTAAATATCGATAAAAATGTAAAGATGGGAGCTGACTTGGCAAAAAATAAGAACTATCGAAAATTAATCGAAGCAGTAGGGCTTGCGGATAAAATGAAAAAATATCCTCATGAATTAAGCGGAGGCGAACAACAGCGAGTATCAATTGCACGAGCATTAGCAAAAAATCCCCGGATATTATATTTAGACGAACCTACCGGTGCGCTTGATGAAAATACCGGCAGACTTGTATTGGAATTAATCTGTAACCTGCAAAAAGAAATGGGATTTACCATGGTAATGGTAACCCACAACCAAAATATTGCAGAAATGGCTAATACGGTAATCTCTATGAATAGCGGCAAGATTGTAGCGCAGTACCATAATGACAATCCAAAATCTGCATATGAAATCGCATGGTAGGAGGCCGTTTATGATTGTAAGTATAAAAGACATTTACAAAATGATCGGTATGTTGATCGTCAGTTTTTGTGCCGTCATTGTATGCGCAATGTTTATCAATTATTATTTAGATCTTATCTCCGTGGAAGACTTAATAACAACAAATATATCAAAAGTATTTTATGATGCCCAATGCAGCACTTCCAAGGTAGTCAGCGGATTATCCGGAGGCTGTCTGTTATTGACTACCGTAGTGCTTCTTTGCTTTTATATCGGGCATTACATTGATACACACCAAAAGCAGTTGGGTATTATGAAAGCGCTGGGCTATACCAGATTTTCCATAGCGAAAGACTTCTGGGTATTTGGCTTACCAATATTCACAGGAACTGCATTTGGATACTTGGGGGCACATTTATTAATGCCAAAATTATATGAAATACAGAATAAAGACGGATATTTGCCGGATGTTCCGATATCTTTTCATCCGGGATTATGTATATCACTTATTTTCATCCCAACTGCTTTCTTTTCGCTGTTGGCAATCGTTTATAGTTTCTTTAAGTTAAAAACGCCTGCATTATGGCTGATCAGGGAACAGTCCATGAGAAAAGTTGTTACTGCCAAAAGGGATACAGATATGTCCTTTTTGCGCGAACTTGAAAAAAGTAATGTAAGACAGAAAAAGTCACTTGTATTCTTTATTACATTTGCAGTATTCTGCTTTGCTGCAATGACACAAATGTCCTGTAGTATGGATGAACTTGCAAGTCGAATGATGGGAATCATGATAATGACAATCGGTATCGTTCTCGCAATCGTAACATTGTTTATCGCCACTACTTCTGTTATCAAAGCAAACAGAAAAACAATTACTATGATGAAAGTTTTTGGCTACAGCGCAAAAGAATGCTCGAAAGCAGTGCTAAGCGGGTATCGCCCGTGGGCATATCTTGGATTTGTATTGGGAACCATCTACCAATATGTGTTATTAAAAATCATGGTAACAATTGTATTTAAAGATGTGGCAGGTATGCCTGAGTATGAATTTGATATACCTGTTATGTTGATTACCTTAGTCGTATTTTTCATTTTATATGAGACAATTATGTTTTCTTACACGAAGAAAATGGAGAAGTTATCTGTGAAGGAGATTATGCTTGACTGATTA
>JAFLTG010000162.1 GCA_022510545.1 Lachnospiraceae bacterium
TCCTAAGTGACAAGATTTTATTATTTCACTTGTCTACCTAGAAGGGAGCATATCATTCCTCCCGCCATAGCCCCTTTGCAATATTATTAGTACACCACCAAAAATTATTGCAGACTGCCAGATACTGTTCTTTCGTAGGCCTTTTAACCCAATACTGACAATCTGTTGCCGCTTCTACTTCGGGTAAAATATTTTCTTTATCCAGTAGTACCTTACAGAGTTTGTCATCATTTATATGCTGTACTGCATAGTTTACTGACTGTACAGTTATATCAATTCTGATTCCATCTGAAAACTGCATCAGCCAGCCATACGAATTTTCCTTATCACTTGGATAATAGGGGTTCTCATCCGGATACTGCATATAAAGTATCTCTCCGAAACGCTTAATCCAGTCCTTGTCTTCGATAAAGCTTTTCGTATCTTCCACCACATAGACAATATCGTAATCTTGAAAAATGTCTTTTGGAACATTTTCGTTTGTCCTTGAACCATTCATATACACAGATTTAATCCTAACATCATTTATAGCAGTGTCTAAGATAAGAGCATAGATTTCATTTTCTGTCCTCATAATTATACGTTATCTCCTTTGATTCGGTTGTATGCATTTCATATGCGCATAGCAAGATAAATCCCAAACCTTATTGATGTGTCATACACCATATAATAACAGCTTGCTGAACTACCAATAAATTCTTTTTAAATTCATACCCAACAAAATACTCTGAATCAATTACTTCATCGGAAACTTCTTCACCACGATAAAATGGAGGACAGGGATTAAATACAGCATGTTTATTAGCCATATCCATTATTTCTTTGGTCACTTGACAATCCCTAAAATCGTTTAATAATCCGGCAGGCAGGGAATCTGTGCATATAATATCCTTTCCTTTGATTGCATCTTTGATGTTATGGTATATATTTACACCCTCCATCTCGTATCCAACGCCACAGCATTGTGACAATTCAAATCCCATCACTTGAGAAGCTTCTTTCCAAGCCAATCCTATATTCCCAGATTGTCCACAGAATAAATATTTATCATCTACAAAATTACTTCTGATTTTTGATAAAGAATACATATCCGACAATATTTCACAGGGATGATTCCTATCTGTCATGGCATTGATCAGCGGAACTTTCGAATACCCGGCAAGTTTTTCAATTAACTGTATGTCCTTGTGTCGCACAATAATAAGGTCTGCCCAATTATTCAAATATCCGCAGACATCCTTCAAATCTTCCTTTTTGTCCAGTGCATCATTGGAAAATAAGATGGGCTGACCTCCAAATAAATATATCCCCTTTTCAAAAGTTACCCTGGTTCGGATGCTGGAGTAAGGAAAAAACAATACTGCACTTTTCCCATTAAGAAAGTCTGTATATTTTCCCATTTTGATTTCGTCTGCAATATGAAATATTTCATATATATCACTTGGTTGTAAATCAGTTAATCTAAGCAAAGTTCTCATCTAAAACTACCTCCAGCCGCCCCAATATTCTACTTGCAAATCCTCCAATGCCCTCGGTGTATATATCAGCTGTAACAAACTACAATCCAAATACAGTCTCTACCTCAACAACTGTCAACCAGCCATTTTCTCTTTCTTTTTCAGGTTTCCCGGGGGAATACTCAGCGCAATGATTATACAATAGGTTTCGACAAAAAGATAGTAATTCTAATTCTTTTTTAATCAAATTTTAATGACAGCAATGAGAAAATAGTATAAAATTCTGATATGAGCCAGATCTCACATTGATAAAACTATAAGATTCGCAAAAAAATATGAATTTGCAGATTGCGAAATCATAAGTAGAAGGAGATAGTATGGGACTATTTGATTTTTTCAAAAATAATTTAAGGAAAAAAACAACCGATGTAGATTTTGAGAAAGTAGAATATACAGGAAAGATTAAATTGGAGAACAATTTTGATGGACCAATAGATTCCCCAACATGGCAACAGGTGGAGCTTTATATTAATAAAATGATTCAAAATAACGAAGAATTTATAACATTGACATTAAGTGAGGCAATGTATGGAGTAAGATATATGCAGGCTTGTAGTGTCAAAGGGGGATATTCTCTGCAGCTTGGCATAGAGACGGATGCCAAGACGAATCTTGTGGAGAGAGTATGTGATAAGAAGGAGTTGATCGAACGCTTCACACAGTTCTATGAATATGGGTTTGTACACGACATAGACCAGTTTAAGCCGGTGTCATTTTTTGCGTGATACTGTTATTGTTGAAGAATTCTGCTTGCGAACTTAGGAAGATTGTGTATTGGATGGAATATCTATATCACGGATCAAATATAGCAGAAAAGAAAGAGTAAGGATATGGCTACTTGGGTTACGCATTTGATAATTGCGGATGCTGTTATGAATCAGTT
>JAFLTG010000163.1 GCA_022510545.1 Lachnospiraceae bacterium
ATCTGAATGTTGTGTGTCAGGGTCACCGGCATGGAATAAATTAAAGAAGAGAATTGACCATGAGCAATAAACTATCAGCACAGGGAATGAAACTATTGAAAGTGTTTCATCTCATTTTCATAATGATGTGGACAATCGGTGTTGTCTTTATGTCAATATTGAATTGGAAATCAGAATCACTTTTTTCAAAGTTTATTTACAATCAGGAGACTAGTCTTTTTATAGACTATGTTTTTGTTATTCCGGGAGCAGTTTGTGCTGTTATAACCGGAATAATTTATTGTATAAAAACAAATTGGGGATTCTTTAAATATAAATGGATTACTGTTAAATGGATCTTAGGCATATTAGTAATTATAATAGGAACATTTGTTCTTCATCCTATCGCTTTGGATATATTATATAATACTGAATCTTTGTCGGAAGAAAATTATAAAATTTTTTTAAATGACTGGAGTCTTGATATTGTAACCTTGCAGATCATGGCTACCATACAAGCTGTTGCTTTAATATTTCTTATAGTAGTATCTGTATATAAACCATGGATGAAAAAGAAAAAATAAAAAATACTGGTAAAATGCAAATAAAAATGGGAGGAGTACGACGTGAGTCGCACTTCTTCTTATATATACCAGATTGATTTTTAATTTCTAATATCGAATTTTACGAACGGAAAATTTGACCGCCGGCTTTAGACTTCAGATAATGAGAAATCCTGTCTAATTTCACAATCGGACAGGAAATGTTAAATAACGTGAGTTCTTATATCGAACTCACGTTATTTTAATATCACTGATTAGCTTAAAGCCATCAGTCCAACTCATTTAGATGATTTTTCACCGCATATATTCTTCAGAGACACACCCACTCTCAGCAATCACGCATCTGATTCGACCGCCAAATTGTCGGTGTCCCTCATTTGAGACGAATGGCTTTATTCAACTTTACATATTGTCTGAAACCTTTAATCGATTGGTTACTATCTCAGTACAAATAAATTTATTTACACAAAATTTTTGTATCTTTGTGAATCAACCCCAATTTATAATAAATTTTATGAGAAAACTACTTTTATTATCCTTTTTGACTATCGCATGGATGTCGGTCAAAGCGGTAACTCCATACAAATACATGGAGTTCAAAACCACAGAAAATACTTCGTTAGTTTTCGAAGCAGAAGGTTTGGAAATAGAAATAAATGACGGTGTTCTGTCACTCTCCAATGCCTCGGGGCAGAAAATGAATATCGATGTATCGACTCTTGCATCTATGCAGTTTACAGATAATCCAGCGACCATTTTTAATATTACTTTTGATTCGGATTCGAAGATACAGGTTTATAAACTTGATGGGACTGTGGTCGGAAATTTCCCCAATATTTCGAACGCAATATATACACTTTCGCCAGGCATATATATCCTGAAATCAACTGAAGGTCAAACCGTTAAAATAATGATTGAAAAATGAAAAAGATAATATCATCTATTATTGCGATTTTTGCGGTCTTCAGCCTAAACGCTCAACAATCGCTCAACGTGTATCAAGGTAATATAACCTATTGTTTTACTGCCAATACCGAACCAATGACCTACGCTGACAGTAAGACTTTGACCATACAAGGTGCAACATTCGACTTGACTGATATAACGGGTATGGAGGTAGTGGCAGAAGAATTTGACGACAACACCGTTTTGGTTGAATATAATGAAACCATCGCTACCGTAACAATCGCAGGCAATATTGCCCAGTATGTAAACGCAGAATTAAATGGTTCTCACGTAACAATCAACCAAAGTTCAGATGTGAGTGATTCAACTTGCGGCGAAATCACATATATACTTAAAGGTTCAACCTCCAGCGGCTCATTTGTTCAGAATGGTTCGTACAAATCAACCATAGAACTTCAAGGTCTGACAATGACTAATCCGACAGGAGCCGCTATCGATATTCAAAACGGGAAACGTATTGAGCTTTCGGCCAAGAATAGTACAGTCAACACCATCATTGATGGCTCAAACGGGTCTCAAAAAGCCGCTCTCTACTGCAAAGGTCATCTCGAACTGAAAGGCAAAGGTACTCTCAATGTAACGGGTAACACAGGTCATGGCATCAGTGCTAAAGAATATATAGAGATGAAAAATCTGACTCTTAACATACTCGAAGCTGTGAAAGATGGTATAAACTGCAACCAATATTTCTTGATGGAAAGTGGTACGATAAATATATCCGGAACCGGTGATGACGGTATTCAGGTTTCATATAAAGATGATACAGATAGAGAAGCTGAAGATACCGGAACGATGACTATCAAAGGTGGTAGCTTAAACATCAGTGTCACAGCCGATGCTGCGAAAGCCTTGAAGGCTGATAATGACATCATAGTAGCAGGAGGTACAA
>JAFLTG010000164.1 GCA_022510545.1 Lachnospiraceae bacterium
CGATCCACAAACGGTCCTTAGAATCCACATACAGACAATTGACACTGAAAATACCCGTGGTCGAATCAAAGTGATTGAATTCGATTCCGTCATAGCGTGTCAGCCCACTGTATCCTCCGATCCAGATAAACCCGATGTTCGTCTGCGCAACAGCATTTGCTTCAGATGTGGGAAATCCGCTGCTGTTATCGTAGAGAAATGTAAAATATCCCCAATCACTATTAGGCTCCTCTGCAGAAACAATACTGCCGGGAATTAACAGACAGTAAATCGCAAATATCGCCAAAAACAAATGTGTGATATGAAATGAAAATTTTGTGTTATGCATATTGACTCCTTTGTGATTCTTAATGATTACTTCCTTACATTCCTTCCTTGTAATATAAAATCAATTCTTTGTTGCTCTCTGAATGACAGTACAATTATACCATATTTATAGTAATTTTATTAGTTTTTCATTGGTTCCCTGCCTTCCAGTCCGCGCTACTGTTTAATCTTCCATTATCTCTCTTATTTGATGAGAAATTCTGATATAGGCATCAAGGTCTTCTTTGCTAATTTTATCGAGTAATGATTCAACTCTATTAAGAGTCTGATCGCTCATTTCATCCACAAGTGCAATTCCCGCAGGTGTAATCTTTACTACAGTCCGTCTGGCATCTTCTAAAGAACTGTGCCGCGTTATAAGTCCACTATGTTCCATACTATTAAGCAGGGCTGCAATCCGAGCTGTGCTTACATTCATATTTTTTGATAAATCACCAGCAATTACCTCACCATCTGAGTGTTTCAAATAATTTAAAACAAAACCAATTCCCCTTTGTGTTGTCTCCAACTTATTATAAAAAGACCTTGGTATGCTTGAATATAGCTCTTTCAGAAACACCTGTGCATCCTTTCGTGTACTCATAATATCTCCTTTTAATATCTAATGCCGTTAGATATTATATCACAACCCTTTTCTACTATCAATAGCATCAGCAATTTTCGTATTATCATTATCAGTGTATTGTCCTACTACTTATGATGCAAAACCCCAGAGAAAAATTACTCTCCAGGGTTTTGCATTTAATGTATGTATTTTGTAAATTTATTTGATTGATTTACCTAACTCATAAGCATCTTGCAATTCCTTTTTACCTGCTCCATTAAGAATAATAATTTTCTTACCCATAGAGCAGCTCCTCCTTAAATTGCATCTGCCAGCGCCGCTGCTTTATTACACCCATCAGTCTTTTCAATATCACCGACATTCAATACTCCAGGGACCAAAACTTCACCAACCATCTTCCATTTATTTAAGGCCGCCATGCGTTCAATAGGAATTCGTACGCCATCCATAACGGACATATCCTCCTCTTCACAGCATGTAATAAGCGCACATTCTTTTCCCGCAATATCCTTACCTCCAACCACCAGAGAAAAGATGCGGTCAATAACCCCCTTTATCTGTGCCGGGATGGAGTACCAATAGACCGGGGTGGTAAATACAATTGCGTCAGCTTCCAAAATTGCCGGAACAATCGTATTAAAATCATCATCATAAGTACAGGCTTTTCCAGTGGAATAGCAGGTTTCACAGGCACGGCAGCCACCAACATTTTTCATTGCTGCGTCAAAGCGGGTAACGGTATGGCCTTTTGCCTCTGCTGCATCAATAAATGATTTTGTCATAGAAAAACTGTTTCCATTTTTACGGGGACTTCCGGTAATTACAACTACTTTTTTGCTCATAATACTAACCTCCTGATATATATAATTTGACTTTCTATGAACTCTATACTATTATTTTATTAATAATTTTACTAAATGCAAGTACGCACCTTTAAGTGCGATACTAACATTTAAGTTAAATACTTACCTTTAGGAGAGTGTTATATGGATAAAAGATGTATTTCGAATGAGCATTTGGAAACAACAGGTTTCAGCTATACACTGTCATTAATTAATGGAAAGTACAAAATGACTATCCTCTATACTTTAATGGAGTTTGGCGTAGTTCGTTTTAATGAAATGAAAAAATATATTGGTGAGATTTCTTATAAAACACTAAGTACCACTTTGAAAGAATTGGAAGCAGACCAACTGGTCAATAGAAAAGAATATCCTCAAATTCCACCAAAAGTAGAATACAGCCTGACAGAACGTGGAAAATCCTTAATTCCGATTTTAGATGGAATGTGTGAATGGGGAGATAAACACAGATTATAACTCCTCCCTTATCTCCTACTTAAATGACCCCATAGAGAACTAAAACGCCTCCGTGGGGCTATATATATGCGTATATCTGCGATATACACAGAATGATAGTAACACTGTCAAGATGTCTGCACATACCTGCGACCAGACAATACCATACATTCCAATGATATGATTTAGTAAAAACAGCA
>JAFLTG010000165.1 GCA_022510545.1 Lachnospiraceae bacterium
AACCTCCATTTTTGAAAAGCCAAACAACTTTTTACCGAGATCTTTTAAAGAATGGCCTATCAAATAGACATCTTCATCTATTATCAAGAACCGGTCGTGAGCCTTACGATATTCATGTAAGGTTACTCCCGGATATTGAGCATTATGACGATCTACTGCAAGCCTTAAGGCAGCCGATATATTAGCATCATAAATATCAACGGTCACTCCGGGTTTTCTCAGAGATAATTGGATTAATAATGACTCATCTATATAGTTGTCAAGAATAACAATCCGTTTTTTTGCTTTTTTAATCTTGCCGGTTATGAAAACAAAGGCATCGTAAATCTGCCCTTTATAGAAAACACCTTGTTTTACTTCTTCTTCAGAGGAATTCAATTTGTCTAATATTGCGTCAACCTTCTTATCAGTTTTTAATTGCTTCATTTCAATTCGTTCCATTCTTTGGAAAATGGAAGCATTGTTCATAAGGAAATTACGCATTGCAACAAAGGCTTCTATAATCCTTATACTTGTGTTAATAGCAGTAGGACTTTTCAAAACGGCTGATAACATAGCAACCCCTTGTTCAGAGAATGCAAAAGGAAGAGTCGATGAATGTTTAAGGTTATCAAACCGGTCACAATTTGCGACCAGTTCAGCCTTTTCTTCATTCGAGAGCTGAAATCTAAAATTTTCCGGGAATCTTTCTATATTACGTTTTACAGCTTGATTAAGCACCTTTGTTTCAACATTATATAACTCTGCCAAATCTCGATCTATCATTATTTGCTTTCCTCTTATGGAAATTATGCGATTCTCAATAGGCATTGCTAACCGGTCACAGTTTGTGACCAGTTCATTGGCTTCATGCTTTTCAGCTTTATCTTTGCTCATAAGAGTTTATTTTATAGATTCGTCTTCCGCAGAAATTTCAAATGGAATTTTCCTTTCCCTTATAACCGCCCTCATAAATAAAGTGATAGCAGTTGTAGTCGTCAGCCCCAATTCTTTACATAGAGCACAAAATTTTTTACTTTAATTCCTTGTCAACTCTTATTGTTATGTTTCCCTCTTGCATAGACTTTTGTTTTGTAATGCAAAGATACTGCCAGTATAATAACGAAACAAATTTAAGATTGACTTCTTTTCTTTCCCTACTATTCAATTTTGAAAACGATCGAAGAAAGAGTAAAGTCCACTTTACCCTTTCTTCTATGATTGAAAATTTGCAGACCGACAACTCCGGATAGTCGCCCTCCGTCAGACATGAATACCTGGTATATTTCGTGTTGGGAAATGTAAATTTTAGGTTAAGAAGTCTTTAATGAATTTTCTCGAATTTTACCCATTTTTATATTTTTCCTCTCATTGTATATATATTTTCCTTTGA
This sequence comes from Lachnospiraceae bacterium, assembly GCA_022510545.1. GTDB lineage: Bacteria > Bacillota > Clostridia > Lachnospirales > Lachnospiraceae > UBA3282. The sequence goes on from JAFLTG010000165.1 coordinate 1,373, forward strand.
TTCTCTGAAAAAATGTGGTAATACACAGGGATACAATGTTAAAATTTAATAATATTTAAATTGCTTATACCCCGTTATATCAGTGTTATAAAATTTGATTTTAACATATATGTTAATTTTATAAGTTGCAAAATTACTGAATATGTCAGAACTCCTATTCAATTTTATAGTCTGTTCAACTCTGTTTCCGAGGCTGACGAGCCTCTATATTTGCTCTTATATGGTTGGAAGTTATAGATGATATTCAATGCTATTCCCCTGTTGTCATTACTTTGTTTCTTGTCCACATAAATACCAAATGTATTCATGGTCCAGTCGTTATTGGCGGTATTAAAAATGTCGGTTGCCGAGAGTTTTACCGTTAAAGATTTGTTGAAAAAAGTCTTGCCAACAGAAGCATCCATTGTAAACAAGGATTTTCCAAAACGAGTGGTACGCATATCTCCTCCCGTATATCCGCTGATATTTGCCGTTATCAACCATCCTCCGGGTAAGGAGAATGTGTTGTAGAAGTAGTATGAAAATAAGGGTCTGTTATACTTTGTGCCGTCAAGTTCGAGCCACTGACGGTACATGCCGACAGTTATATCCGGTGTCCACCATTTGACAGGTTTACTCCAAACAAGATAAAGGCTGAAAGAGGTTAAATCTATATTTATAGGATGGAGCAACAGTTGCAGATTGGCAGCCGGATAAAGTTGCTTTTCAGAAGTATAGGTATCCAACGACCTTGTAAAATCAGTCTGTAACATAAAACCCTTCCACATCCCGAATAGCTGAACATCATGCATTCTTTCATCACGAAGCAACGGATTTCCACCTTCTATTTGATGAATTCCAACATAACTTAAAGAACCGGTAAGTTGAGAGTAAGGAGGCTTTACGGTTGCCATCTTATAACTCAAACTTATTTGTGATTCCTCGTTAAATGAATATCCGAGTGAAATATCCGGCGTCAGAAGATTATGCCTTCGGCTTACATCGTCATCCCTTTCAC
>JAFLTG010000166.1 GCA_022510545.1 Lachnospiraceae bacterium
ACAGATTGTTCCACGAATGGTTATTACGATTACGCGGGAAGAAGATCAGAAAAAACTCGAGGAAGTTTTCGATTCTATGGATATTCCAATGTGCTTTCAATTTCGGGGTAAAGGAACGGCTACATCGGAGATGATGGATATTTTCGGGTTGCGGGGGACCACCAGACTTCTCACCGGCGCATTCCTGTCCAAAACACAGGTCAAGCCGCTGTTTGAGATGATGAATAGACAACTTTCTTTTCGTCATAAGGGCGGCGGTATTGCAATTACCGTTCCGGTGATTGGGATGCAGAGTTGTGTTTTAGAATTAGTGAATGATGAAAATCAAGATGAGACAGAGAAGGAGTTGAAAGGAGATGAGACAGAGATGAAAGAGAAATCAGGGTATGCCTTGATATGGGTTTCCGTAACAGGCGGTTATAGCGATGATGTAGTGGATGCCGCAAGAAATGCCGGAGCTAAAGGCGGTACGGTTATGAAAGGACGTCGGCGCAGTTCTGAACGCACGAGTCATCATTTTGGCATCTCCATGCAGGAGGAACAAGAGTTTGTTATGATTGTTGTTCCCAGAGAAAAAAAGAATGACACTATGAGCGCAATTATGGATGCTTGCGGCTTACATACGAAAGCACACGGTGTAGTATGGTCTTTGCCTGTAGACGAGGTAATGGGGTTGGCAGATTAAAGTTTGTGCTAACATCATGTTAAGATGTTGCTCAGCTTACGCTAAGAAACCTTTATTCTAATTTTCAATGACTTTTTCTTCCTCTATAATGACAGCAGACAATAATATGAAAACATAAGAAAGAGAGGAGAAAATCTCATGAGTATCGGGATGATGATTATTTGTGCAGTCGGAGGACTGTCCGGTCTGCTTAGCTCAGGTTATCTACTGATAAGTTTGCCGGCAGTGATCATATGGAAAATTTATCGCTGCATAAGATTCGGCTACACTATGTATCAATAATATTATGATTGGAAATTTTCATTCATTCTTAAAACAAAAGGGCAAGTCGTAACGGATTTTTCTTTATCGCGCGACTTGCTCTTATCATATGGCCTATTCCACTTTGCTTAGCATCTTTTATGCTTATCTATGCTCATACCAGATCCCGCCAATAAATCCAACAATTACAATAACGATTGTTATTATTGACCACGCATCTAACTGCATCTTAATTCCCTCCTTACCCTGAATCTATACCGGAATACTAGCATGCAGATGATTATTTTAACAGATTATTACTACATTTTTAGCGTGTTTTTAGCATTTTCTTGATATCTCCTTGACTCTTTCTTAGCACCTTCTTAACAGTACGTATTATTTTACTTTCACTTTAAAAAAGGTATAATATAGGCATAAACATCGTATAATCCGGAAAGGAGTCGCATACTATGCATCCTGCCACTCAAATATCAAAACATATTTTTACTTTGCGAAGTATCATTATTCTTTTATTCGGTGTAGTCATTGCAACCCTTTTAGCATTCCTGTTCTTTTATCTTGTACCAGAAAATTCGGGAAATATTGCACTGATTTACATTCTTGTTTTGATTATCATTATACGATATACGGACGGATACCTGCCGGGATTAATATTTTCCATTATTGCGGTAATTTGTGTAAATTATTTGTTTACCTATCCATATTTTGAATTAAATTTCACACTATCCGGCTATCCGGTCACCTTTCTGGAAATGCTTGGTGTAACACTTCTTATCAGTACTATGACTACAAATATAAAACAACAGGCATTGAGGATTGCTGAGCAGGATAAATTATTGTCAGAAACAGAAAAGGAAAAAATGCGCGCAAATCTTCTTCGCGCCATATCGCATGACCTTCGCACGCCACTGACAAGTATTATCGGTGCCAGCTCATCATATCTTGAAAATAAAGCTTTTTTGGTGGAAGAAGAGAAAAATGCCATTGTCACGCATATACATGAGGATGCTAACTGGCTCTTAAACATGGTAGAAAATCTGCTTTCAGTAACTCGTATTCATAATCACTCCTCCACTGTCAAAAAGACCGATGAGTCAGTGGAGGAAGTTGTCTCTGCAGCTATAAACCGATTAAAGAAAAGACTGCCCGGAGCATCTGTCAATGTTTCGGTTCCCGACGAACTGCTGATCATTCCTATGGATGCCATTCTCATAGAACAGGTTCTCATTAATCTATTGGAAAATGCTATCGTGCATTCGCAAAGTGTTCAATCAATACAATGCTATGTTGATGACGATAACGAGAATGTGATTTTTCATGTAAAAGATTACGGTATCGGTATTGAGCCGGAAAGATTAAAAAATATCTTTGACGGTAATTCTTATATTG
>JAFLTG010000167.1 GCA_022510545.1 Lachnospiraceae bacterium
TAGTAATTGCGAAAGCTTTCTTCCATAAATGCCTATTCCTCTTCATTTAATTTTAACCCCAAAATACCTACTACAAGTATAACAAGCAAGTAAGCTGCTGTCACACAAAAAATCATTGGATAAGCACTATAATCAGAATTTTGAAATCTGGTCGCGGCTAGTAATGCCCATCTCTGCGGCATAAGCAAAGCTACTTTTTTATATAAATCACTTGCTCCGCTGATATCAAAATAGGTTCCTGCCATGAGAGCAGATATACTCCACATGGTAAAAGCCAAAAATGCCGCAGCTGACATAGAATTGCAAAACAGTCCCGCACATACACTGAGCAGATTAAATATTATTCCCTGAAGGAACAGAATACAGGCGAACTGAAGCACACTAATTCCAATATCTGCGTTTACAAAGAATACAAAACTAATTGTCATCACTGATGACTGAATGAATGAAAGACCTAAAATCAGTATTATTTTAGACAATATATAACTTGTTCTGGTTGCTGTAGTCAGCATGATTCTGGAATATACATGATCTTGCTTTTCCGTCATGGTTGTACCTAAAATCAGTACGCCGCCGAAGATAAAAGCAATAGAGGCAATCGCAATACAATAGGAAAACTCTCTTATCTTGTAATAATTTACGTCATCTCCGGAATTCGCTGTCACATAAGTAACTTTTGGCGAATCCACGTTCTCTTCATGGGGATTTCGAAAACAAAGCTTTAAGGTATCCCGAAATAACGAAAACCTGGCATCTTCCCCTATATAAAACAGTTTTGAATCTTCCATGGTTTCTTCTAAAATTAAAATAGCTCCAACTTTGTCATTTAACGCAGACTCAGATGCACTGTCCATAATTTCATCCATGGAATAACCGCTGCATTCCACTCGAAAAATTTGAAATATTCCTGCCTCTGCCAGCCTTAAACACATTCCCCTTGATTCATCATTATCTGTGTGATCATATACTTTTACCGGAAGACAGTTGAAATTAACCAGGTATGCCATCTGTGTATCCATATGAGGAAGTTCATACACGGAATCTACCCTTTCCATCCTGTCTGCACCACTCCAAATATTGATTAGTAAGGTTGCTGCAAGAGGAATCAGTATTCCGATTATTATAAAACCCCCGCTCCGAAGAAGAAGTTTTGATGAAGATTTTGCCATTCTAAATGCATTGGTTATCATACGTTCTTCTCCCTTCTTCTGCCTGTCAACAAAATACCTGCAGGAATACAAATAATAATTATTGCCAGCATATAAACAACACACGGTACCAAATAACAACTTTCACCCATAGTAGATAACTCAACCAAAGTTCGATTCAGGTAGTAAAGCGGTGAAAGTTCTTTGACTGCGTCCGGAACTGACGAATACATATAAGTTTCAAAGGTTCCGCCAAAAAATCCCATAAACCACAAAATCATAAACATAGCGCCAATGGAAACTGCCATATTACGAAAGAGCAACATAAAAATCATGCCAAAAGCCGTAAATGCCACAGCTTCCAGACACAGCACCAAAAAAGAAATCAACGGCATTCCCCAGGTAACATCAAACATAACCGTCACAAGTCCGCCTGTAATCAAAATTTGTATTACCCATGCCATTAATACGCAAGGAATCATTTTTCCAAAATATAATGTTGCATCTCCTGCATTTCCAACACGAAATCGAGTCAATATATGATTGCCTTTCTCAGCCTGTATTATCATACTCAGAAATATAACGCAAAGGCTTAGAAAATACACTACTTCAATAATACTGTAATAATCCTGCGCTCCGGCAGTCTTGGTCGTTGCAAGTTCTTTCACTTCCAAATCCTGTTGCACAGAGGACGAACCATTATGATATGCTTTTACATTCTCTGTCATAATAAACATTACACACTGAATTATCCTTACCTGAAGTTCATTTTTGTCGGCACCGTATATATGATAATCCACATCACCAAAATCAATAAATACTTCTATCTGACCGTCTTCCACGATTTTCTCCGGAACTTCTCCATTATATCTTCTTAAAGAAATACCTTCCTCCTCTAATTGCAAATGTAATATCTCTTCATATTCGGAAAACTGACTGTTTTCAGTCATTTGATAACCCACTTCAAATTCATTTGTGTTTTGCGCCTGGTCAAGCAGATTGTGAAAAGCATTTGATAAGGCTGCCACCACCAATACGGGACTTACAATGGCCGCAAAAACCATTATCTTATTTCGGAGCATAAGCTTCAAATTATTTTTTATGATGATTCCTAACTTACTCATTCTATTATCCTTCC
>JAFLTG010000168.1 GCA_022510545.1 Lachnospiraceae bacterium
GCCAAGAACCTCCGGAACACCCGAGGTCGCCACAACATCGAAATCGACACCAACCTCCTTGATCAACTCTAATTTCCCTAGTTAACAATATAGCCATGGCCACAGATAAAGATTTAATTCCGGAAAAACCGATAAACCAATTATATGATAAGGCTGTTGAAATTATCGAAACGGCCCGAAATAACACATACCGTCAAATTAATGAAAATCTTGTAAGAAGAAATTGGGATCTTGGAAAATTGATATCTGAGGAAGAAATCCGGGGAAGAGATAGGACAGAGTTATATGGTCTTGAAGTTATAAAATCTTTGGCTAAACGACTCACCCTACGCTATGGTAAGGGCTTCACAAAGACCAATTTATACAGTTTTACTAATTTCTATAAGATGTTCCCAGACATTTTCCACACGGCGTGTGGAAAATCTTTTCACCTCTTATCTTGGTCTCATTATAGAACTCTGCTTCAAGTTTTAGATGATGCTGGAAGAGCCTGGTATGAACAAGAAGCTTTCCAACAAGGTTGGTCTGTTAAGACTCTACAAAGGAATATAAATTCTCAATATTATTACCGGCTCCTTTCCTCCCAAAAGAAAGATTTAGTAGAGAAGGAAATGCTTGAATTAACTGCTCCTTTACAAACCAACGATCCCACTGATTTTATCAAGAATCCTGTTATAGGTGAATTTTTAGGTTTTACACCTGATACCTCTTTCCGTGAGTCTGAATTGGAACAGGCTATAATAGATAATCTTGAAAAATTCCTATTGGAAATGGGGAAAGGCTTCGCATTCGTAGCTCGTCAACAACATATCCATACAGAAAAAGAGGATTATTATATCGACCTGGTATTTTACAATTATATCTTGAAGGCGTTTGTCTTGATCGATTTGAAAACATCGAAAATAACTCATCAGGATGTGGGCCAAATGGATATGTACGTTAGAATGTATGATGAATTAAAACGAGGTGAAGGGGATAATCCTACTATCGGCATCCTTCTATGTGCAGAAACTGATGAAGATATTGCCCGATATTCTGTACTTCACGACAATGATCATTTGTTTGCTTCCAAATACATGCTCTATCTTCCCACGCCGGAACAATTAAGAAGAGAAATCGAAAGACAGAAAGAGATATTCCTTTTGCAGCAGCAAGAAAAAAAATCAGAAGTTTGAATACTATTTTTGTTTATGGATTTTTATGGTTTTCTTATCTTATAATTGTTCCCTTTCGGCGGTGAGACTTGATGGCTTCTCCACCGAGCACCGGCTGAGCATTTTATATCGCTTCAATCCACAAATGCCGCTGCCGTTCTCTTCAAGCTCACCGTGATCTCGCTTTGCTTAATTGTTCCCTTTCGGCAGTGAGCTTAATGTCTTCGCCACCGAGCACCAGCCTGGCATTTATATCGCTTCGCTCAACAAATGCCGTCTGACATTCTCTTCAAGCTCTCTGCGATTATGCTTTGCATAATTGTTCCAAATTTGTACCAGTACCTATTAGACGATAAAGTTGTACTTGTTGGCACTTATTGATACTTAAAAGGCCAATGTTAAGAAAGAGACAGAATCCATTTCCAAGCAGGAATTACTCTGATTCTCTTGTCATCTAAGACTATTTCTTCCTCAACATCTACAGTAATAATTAAAAGCTTTTGACATCCGGTTGCCTCTGAGGCTTCCATCAACCCTTTAATTTCTCTATCCCGGGTTTCTTTTTCATTAATATTCCAGGTTACCTGTATTAGACTTTCAATATTTATTCCTTTTTGAATCACAAAATCACATTCCCTTTTTCCTTGAAAATAATATATTTTATCGGAAGGCATCATCCTTCTTTTTAATTCTAAGAAAACTGAATTTTCAAGTTTCTTACCATCATTGCTTTGTGGCAACAAAACTGCATCCCTGATACCATTATCTATATAATAGTACTTGGGTTGAGAACTTTCAATTTTTTGGAGAGATCGACTAAAATTTGGAACCCGAAAAAACAAAAAAATTTCACACGCATGACTAACCCATTCATACAGATTGTCTTTACTTACTTTTAGACCTTGTGATTTTATATCATTATGGATATTCCTTATAGAAGTTGGTTTTGTTATATTCTCCATTATCCTCTTTAAAAAATAACGGAGAACTTCTGTATTGGAAATTCCATAATGCTCTGCCAGATCTTTCAAAAGCATTGTGTCAAAATAACCCTGGAGCAGTCTTAGTTTTTGAAAAGGATTTTCTGTCAATACAACTTCCGGAAATCC
>JAFLTG010000169.1 GCA_022510545.1 Lachnospiraceae bacterium
TGGTAACTCCGCTGATATAGTAGAGGAATTCATCTCCTCCCATTCTGCATACAATATCCTTGCTCGAAACCTCTTTTAACATATCTGCAATAATCCTAAGCACATAATCTCCAGCCAGATGACCGTATTGCTCGTTTATGCTCTTAAAATCATCCAGATCTATCATCATAATACAGCCGTTTCCATTTCTAAGACTCTCTGTTATCTCCTTTTCGCCCTGTTCTCTTCCGAGCAAACCTGTTAGATAATCAAGTTTTGTATTAAGTCCGGTTTCTTCCTTAGTGATGCCTTCGGATACCTTGTCAGTATCAAAAACCGGCATTGCCATATCATCTTGCGGAAGGGTTTCTTCCAGTTCACCTTCATCAATAAGCTCCAGAAAACGGTCTACAAGGTACGGGTCGAACTGACTCCCTTTACCCTTTATAAGTTCCTGCCTTACTATTTCATCCTGTAGTCTTTTTCTATATACGCGGTTGCTGGTCATGGCATCATATGAATCAACAATACCGATAATCCTTGCAACCATTGGAATCTCTTCTCCCTTAAGACCTCCCGGATAGCCTTTTCCATCATATCTCTCATGATGGTATTTCGCACCCAGACTTACGTTAGGGAACATCTTGATATCTTTTAATATTTCCCCTCCTCTTACAGTATGGTTCTGAATAAGTTCAAATTCAACATCCGTTAGTTTAAAAGGTTTATTGAGTACGGAATCCGGCACACCAATCTTGCCTATATCATGGAGCAGAGCTATGTAGTGAATATTCTGGATTTCTTCTTCCGACCATCCGATCTTCCTTGCCAGACAATCAGCATAATGTGCCACACGCAGAGAATGTCCCTTGGTATAATCGTCTTTGGCATCTATAGTATTAGCGACAGTTGTAATAGCCTGAATTGTTACAAGCTCTACTTCTCTCGTCTTCTCATCAAGACGCTGTTGAAGATTGCGTCTGTATCCGTCAAGCTCTATTGTACGGCGTACACGATTTAACATAACAGTGGGTTCAAATGGTTTGGTAATAAAATCGTATGCACCCAGACGGAAACACTCTGTCTCTGTCTCACTCTTTCTGTCGGCAGTAAGAAATATAACCGGTATCTTGCGCCATTCATCATGCTCCTGCAGCTGTTTCATAACCTCGAAACCGCCGATTTCAGGCATGAAAATATCCAGAAGAATAAGATCGGGTGTATATTTCTCAAGATATTTAAAAGCCTGCTTTCCTGAGTTGACGCCCACTACCTTATACTCTTCCACTAACAGATCCTGTGCCGTAACCAGATTCATTCTATCGTCATCAACGATTAAAATTATCTTTTTTGTACCCATATGCGTACTCTCCCACCGTATAACATATACCTATATTATATTTTATACTTAAACAAAAAGCAATCGAATATGTGATAATATTCGATTGCTTTTTACATAATTATGTCTCCCTGAGAATTTCTTTCTTTAATCTTCGCATTATTTTCTTTTCCAGCCTCGAAATATATGACTGTGAGATGCCAAGCAGTTCTGCGACCTCTTTCTGGGTCATCTCCTTTCCGTCTGCATTTCCCAGGCCGAATCTCAGCTTGATAATAGTCTGTTCTCTTTCCGAGAGTTTGGAGATTGCTTTAATCAGCAGTTTTCTCTCCACTTCGTTTTCAATTCCCTGATAAATGACATCTTCGTCGGTTCCCAGAATATCCGAGAGTAACAGTTCGTTACCATCCCAATCCACATTTAAGGGTTCGTCTATCGAAACCTCCATTCTGTGTTTACTGTTTCTTCTTAAATACATCAGTATCTCATTTTCAATACAGCGCGAAGCATAGGTCGCCAGTTTGATATTTTTCTCCGGATTAAAAGTATTGATGGACTTAATCAGTCCTATGGTGCCAATTGAAATCAAATCCTCAACGCCTACTCCGGTATTGTCAAATTTCTTGGCTATGTATACGACCAACCGCAAATTGTGCTCAATTAAGAGTGCTTTAGCCTCATCTTCATATTCAGTTCCAAGGTCGCCTATAATTTCATTTTCTTTCTCTACTTCAAGCGGAGGAGGTAATACCTCTGCACCGCCTATATAATGTATGTCTCCCTGCTTATGCATAAGGAATCTGGTATCCTTACGCACCATCTTGAATTGAACTTTGCCGGGAATTGCCACTTTAAAAACCATTTCTTTTCCTCCTAGTTTTCTAT
>JAFLTG010000017.1 GCA_022510545.1 Lachnospiraceae bacterium
ATCATAGAAGACCTATCTCTTATAGTTAATTACAGAAAAAATTTCATATGCTCGATTTTTACAACTTTAAAATTTTAAAAATCAGATACTCTCAAATGTCTCCCTGACAGCCTTAATAAAATCCTCGCTATTAAGCACGGTAACATCTTTAAGCGAAGTAATCAGCGCCAAATCCTTAGTCATCTTTCCACTCTCAATAGTCTGCACGGTGGCCTTTTCAAGCTTGTCTGCAAACTGCATAAGCTCCTTATTTCCGTCCAGTTCGCCACGTTTTCTAAGCGCTCCGGTCCATGCAAATATAGTTGCTACAGAATTGGTAGAGGTCTCTTCTCCCTTAAGATGCTTATAATAATGTCTCTGTACCGTTCCGTGTGCAGCTTCATACTCATAAACACCAGAAGGCGATACCAATACCGATGTCATCATTGCAAGTGAGCCAAAAGCGGAAGAAACCATGTCACTCATAACGTCACCGTCATAGTTTTTACAGGCCCATATAAAACCACCCTTAGCCTTCATAACACGCGCAACGGCATCATCAATCAGAGTGTAGAAATACTCAATGCCGGCAGCATTAAACTTATCCTCATATTCCTTTTCATAAATCTCCTGGAAAATGTCTTTAAAGTTGTGATCGTATTTCTTGGAGATTGTATCCTTGGTGGCAAACCATAGATCCTGTTTGGTGTCCAAGGCATAATTAAAGCAGGCCTTGGCAAAGCTTGTAATTGATTCGTCTGTATTATGGATCCCCTGGAGTATTCCGGAGCCCGTAAAATTATGTATGGTTTCACGTATTTCGGTACCGTCTTCTGACGTAAATACCAGTTCAGCTTTTCCTGCTCCCGGTACTTTGATTTCTGTGTTTTTGTATACATCCCCGTAAGCATGACGGGCTAATGTAATAGGCTTTTCCCAGTTTTTTACACAGGGTTCTATCCCTTTGACGATAATAGGTGCGCGAAATACCGTTCCATCCAATGCAGCCCTGATTGTACCGTTTGGACTCTTCCACATCTCTTTAAGATTATATTCCGTCATTCTTGCCGCATTGGGAGTAATTGTTGCACATTTTACCGCAACACCGTATTTCTTGGTTGCCTCAGCGGAATCTATAGTGACCTTATCGTTGGTTTCATTACGATATTCCAGTCCCAAATCATAGTACTCCGTCTTTAAATCAATGTATGGCAACAACAATTCATCTTTAATAATTTTCCAGAGAATTCTGGTCATTTCATCTCCGTCCATCTCAACTAAAGGTGTGGTCATTTCAATTTTTCCCATTTGTTATCCTCCTTATCAAGCTCGTCTCCATAAATTTCATACAGACCGTTTTCTACCATATTATTATAAGCATTGATCATATGACTGTTTGCCAGTTTTTCCGCCCTGACGGCGTCTTTGGCTTTGATTGCTTCCATTATCTGCTTATGTTCGTCATTGGAAGCTCGTCCGCGGGTATTGGTCGCAAGCGTCTTCTGTCTGACACGCAGCACATACTGATGGAAATCCTTAAGCAGATGCTCTAACATTTTGGAATCGCAAGCTTCATAAAGGATGTCATGGAACCGGTTATCCAACTCTGCCATCTGATCCATGTGTCCCTTATCTGCGTGAAACTGTGCCAGATAAATATTTTCTTCCATCTCTTCCAGCTGTTCCTTAGAGATCTTCTCAGTTGCCATCCTTGCACACAATCCCTCTAATAGTGAACGGATCATATATATATCCTTCACATCCTTAGCCGTAATTCCGGTAACATATGCGCCTTTATTCGGAATGATCTGGATCAGCCCTTCAAGTTCAAGCTGCCTGAATGCTTCCCTCACAGGCGTTCTGCTGACTCCAAGTTCCTCACCTATAGCAACTTCCTTAAGCTCCTCATGCTCCTTATACTTACCACTTAGGATATCATCCCGTATCTTTTGAAATACTCTCCCACGCAGCGAATACGGCTCATTCGATGCATGTCTGTTATCATAATTAGCCATTTTCTCTCACCCTGCCATTATAGCGGCATACTAAAACACAAAAACTTCTAACAAAAAGTTTTAATGTGTATATGAACTTTATATTTGTTCACCTCGTATAATTGTATACAATCACATTGTTTATGTCAATATCATTGAGAAATTTTACAAAAGTAATTAATCAGCAGTAATGTAAAGAGGGCTCACATACTCTTTGATGAACCCCCTGCTACTCATATTCACTACATAAACAGCCTCTCGATATCAATCATTCCCCACCCCTGCTTGTTCCAAGAATCTCCTAAATCCCTTGCGCTGTATACAATCTTTCTTTTAATCTGTTCATTATTATAATAAGGATGTCTTTCCAAAAGCAGAGCAGCCGCCCCTGAAACTATCGGAGTTGCCATAGATGTGCCGCTTTTTTTGACATAATCGTTGGCTCTGCTATTGCATGATATGATATCTGTACCGGGCGCAACGACATCAGGTTTACGCACATACATAGATGAATCGCCTCTGCCCGAATAATTTTCACACAAATCTTCTCTTTTCCCAAAATAACCTCCCTCATGACAGCCTACGGTAATGACCTTACGGCTGTTACCAAGAGGTGAAATCGTTCCGTTTTCCGGTCCTGCATTTCCGGCTGCGCACACGACAACAATTCCGGCATCCCAGATTGCCTCCAGCAGCCCTACCAATTCTTTAAATTTTTCTTCTTCCCCGGATTCTCCAATACCGACCGATATATTTAAGACGCGGATACGATGACGCAGACGATTCTGCAATATCCACAACAGACCTTTATACATACTTTCTATCGAACCATCACCGTTATGGTCCAGTATTTTTACTACACAGAACAGGCACCGTGGTGCAATTCCGGTAAATTTTCCGTTAGACATATGACCGTTACCGCCTATAATTCCTGCCACATGGGTTCCATGGCCGCTGTCATCGTAAATTCTGTTTTTATAGTTTACATAATCCTGAAAAGCTATTATCCTGCCCGCCAGATCCGGATGCTGATAGATACCGGTATCCAGAACAGCTACGGTAATCGGATCGCCTTTACAGGATTGCTGCAGGCGGTCGCTGCATCCCAGCTGATTCCTGACGCGATACACATTAAAAAACTCCCGGCTTTTTCCTTATTTTATGCCGGGAGTTATATTTCTGTGATTATTCCACTGATTCTATAATGTACTTCTTACCACGATAGAAGAATAATGCAAGTCCTGTAAAAAGAAGTCCTGCAAAGAGGAACCACTTAGGATGTATGCTGTTATCTCCTGTATCCGGTGAAGCATCTTTATTTCCGGAGAGGCCTGTAAATATCGCTTTTCCGTCAGCTACTACCGCCGAGCTGCCTCCAATACTGCCTGATGAATAATTATAAACACCATAGGGTGAGAAATGATTCGTCGTAAAGGTCAGATAATCCAAACCGTCTACCGATGCAATGCGGCTGTCAACCTCTTCCAACTGTCCGTTATTGTCAAGGCAGACCACATGCAGATTATCTTCCACAATTCCGTTTGGAATCGGTATATTTATCTCTATCTTCTGCTTACCCAGTCCTGTTATCGGAATCGCTGTTGCCGCCTCTTCTAAGGTTATATCATATGCCTGAAGATTCATGGGTATATTATTTCCGTAAAGTTTCCTGTAAGCATTCAAAATTGCGCTCTTAGCCGCATCATTATCGGATATGTTAAGCACATAATTATCTTCAGCACCATCAATCAATGCATACGCAAGCCCTTCATCAGCAATGGTGGTACTGTTTATATTAACCGCCACGCCGCTTATGGAATCGGTATCATCCGCTCCTATCACCTGAGCTATATTATTCCCGCCGGGACCGATAACCTCACCTCTAAATCCATACAGCTTATTATCTAAAACCGTATCATCAAAGGCAGCTGCCCCTGTTGGCACTATAGCAGTGTGTATGCCTTCAAAAATCAGACCTCTGTATGAATCATTATATATTTTACCGGAAGATGAACCATATGATATCTTCGGGATAGATACACCTTCAAATGTTACAACACCTGTTCTTGCATTTTTAACCGAATCCGCCACATCAAAGGCTCTTAAACCTATCTCTTCCACTGAAGCCGGAATCCTTATATTGCTAAGAGGACAGCCTGCAAAGGCTCTGTCGCCAATCTTCTTTATTGCATTACCGCCTTCAATCTCCGATAGGGCGCTACAGCCCGAAAAAGCCTCTTCTCCGATTATTTCTACAGAGTCCGGAATATTAATCTTAGTGATTTCAGTATGTCCGGCAAAAGCACCGGAACATATTGTTTTAACAGAATCTGGTACAGTAATATTATTGCCCGAACCCTTATAAGCCAACAAAATACCATCACCGACTATCAGAAAATCTCCATTACCACCCTGCTTCCAGTTCTCAAGCCAGGGAGTCTTATCAAAAGCCGATAATCCGATTTCAGTAACTGTAGACGGAATGACTACATCAGTCAATGAGTTGCAGTGATAAAAAGCCGCATATCCAATCTTTTCAACACCCTCCGGAAGTACTGCCGAATTAACCTCCGACCTTGCAAAAGCAAATTCTCCGATTTCTGTAATTGTATCCGGTATCTCTATATTTGTACGATCATCATTGTAAAATGCCTGATCTGCAATTATCTTATCGTCTACTATAGTATATTTAGGAATGGAACCGCCCTTGGCATCGGAATTGCCGGATATACTTGCTATAGTTTCACCGGTTTCACCATAAGCCACACCTTCTATTCTATTAGGTACGTCCGCCCCGGAATTAACCGTTGCCGAAGCATTATCCATAAATATGAATACCTGGCTTCCGATTATCTTGGACTTGCCCTTTACGGTACCATCTTCATCGCCCTCTATCGGACTCATATGAGTAACTTCATTGTAATAATTATCTATTCTGCTTACGGTAGAATCATTATTCTCTTCCTGATAATCGTTGTCTGTTATGGTATCTATTGATGTATCTTCATACTCTGTTAAATCTATATTCTCCAACACCAGACTGTCAGCAAATTTTCTTGCCGTACTACCCTCAGGCGCATTAATCTTTAATCTGGTACAGCCGTCAAAGGCCGTGCTGTGTATCGTATTCACCGAAACCGGAATCGTAATACTGCGCAGTCTTACGCAGTCTTCAAATGCCTTCAAATTAATTGATTTAACTGAATATGGAATATCTACCGATCTTAAGCTGCTGCAATTGGAAAAAGCATATGCGGATATCTCATCGACATTGCTGCTTATGGAAATACTCTTAAGATTCCTGTCTCCCCAGAATGCATAGGGCCGTATTTCATCGACGGATGAAGGCATAACATAACTATCCGCTTTTCTGCCTGAAAGTACGGCATATAAAACACTTCCATCCTTGCTATAGATTGCACTATCATTAGATAAAAAGTTGGGATTGCTGCTGCTTATGCTCACACTCTGCAGATTAACATCTCCCGCAAAAACCCCATTGCCGAGGGAACTAAGGCCCGTACCAATCCGCACATCATTAAGAGACGGACAGTCCGCAAACGCAGCATTGTCAATAAACTCTACGGAGCTGGGAATATTAACCGACTGAAGCTGGCTGCAACCCTCAAAAGCACCTTTTCCTATGCCTATTAAGCTGCTTCCAAAGGAAATTCTCTTAACGCTATTGTTCCCGGCAAAAGCTTCCGCCTCTATATACTCCACTGAACCACCAATAGACACGTCCGCTGACGTGCCTTTATATTTAACCAATGTTGTTCCATCCATTTGAAAATCAGATACGGAAGCGGTATCAACCGCTTCCACATCTGACACCGGAATCTGTGTAACCGCAATCGCCAAGGCCATCAAAACGGCTCCGATTGCTTTTCTTATTTTTTTTCCCATAGGCTTTCTCCCAAGGAAGTTTAAGTTATACTATGCTGCCTTAACCGCAACAGGTTTCTTGTCTTTCTTCATAAACAGAATGACTGACAGGCAGGCAAGACCAAGTGATAAGAACCACTTTGGATGAATCGGATCGCCTGTCTTAGGCGTTATATCCAGCATTCCTTCCGAAAGATTCTGAGTATTTACGTATATTGTATATGGTGAGAAGTGTGTAGCAGTAAAGCTTATACACGGTACACCATTAATTGTAGTAAATCTCTCACTTAAATCTTCCAATTGACTGTTTGCTATAACAGCACCGGCCATATTGTTTCCGCCAAATACAGTAAGTGCATCCGGAATCGGAATAGTTATGTCAACCGATAATCCGGTTGTATCTGTAATCTTCACTGTTCCTGTAGAATCATACAGGCTTATATCCATTGCATAATACAGAATACTGTCCATATTACCGTATTTATTGGTAAGTGCATTGATTACTGCCTGTGTAGCTTCATTAGTCTCGGAAATCTTGACTACAAAGTTATCCGGTGAGCCGTTCACATTAGCCGTAGCCAAATCCTTATTGGAAATACCCGGCTTGGTTATATCCACTCTGGTACTTCCGTTTCCTGTTACAGGATTTCTACCGGTTGTAGTTCCGTTATTAACAGTTCCGCTTACTGAATTGACAGCCGAACCATCTATAAAATTAGCTGTTACCGTAACATTGCTTGCAGGCATCACAAATGTAGTCGCTGCCATACTTACACTGGCAAGCTTCACACTCTCGGAATCAGTCGTCCACTTACTGAACACCTTACCTGTTGCAGGAGTGTTTGCCGCAACTATTACAGTTGAACCAACTTCATAGGTACCACTTCCGCTTCCGTTTATAACAGTTACCGTATATTTACCGGAAGCTGAGGATGAAGATGTCGTTGATGTAGATGAGCCTAACGGTGTAGTTGTGGATGAACCGCTTCCTCCTGCTCCGCTTCCTCCGCTGCCATCACCGGTTCCGCCACCATTTCCATCTCCGCCACCGGAGCCATTGCCTGAGCTGTTGTCAACATAACCTGCAATATAAGTTGTGGACTGCTGTATATTGGTAAATGTATCGGGCGTCCACCTGTCAAAGGTATATCCCTCATAAACCTTGGGGTCAGGAATTTCCTCTTCCGGTATATCGGCACCCGGTTCAACATAATAAGTATCTCGAAGCTTATCACCAAAAGAAGTGTAGAAGTCTATCGCATACTTACCGTTTACCATACCTCCCGTAGATTCATACTGAGCCAGGAAGGTTGCACGTCCCGTAATAAGATCATGGGTGGTAATACGCTCAGCACCCATTGAACCTATCCATTCTTTAAACACAAGTCCTTGACCCGTTCTATCCGGACCCTCAGGTATCTGAGCAAGGGATAATGAACTGCCGTTTGTAACAGTAGTCTCATAAACAAGAGTTCCGTCTATATCAAAGAATGTTACCGGCCAGTTATTGCCACGTGTCTTGATTGTCAAATCGTAATACTTAGCATATCTGTATGCTGAAGTATCCTCATAAGTTTCAATTGTAATATTTTTACCCTTAGGTTCAAATGCATCGGTAGCAATCTGTACTTCTTTACCCGGAATACTTACATATATAGACTTTTTGGGAGTTTCAAATACAAATGCATCCTTCTTGATTTCATTTACCGAATCAGGCAGATACACATAATTCAAATTCTCGCAGCCCATAAAGCATCTTTCCGGTATTTCCTTCAAATTAGTAGCCGATTCAAGATCTACTGATGCAATATCCAGACAATCCTCAAAGGCACCATCATTAATCTCGCTTACAAGAGCAAGATTCGGATCCGTAAGTACCGTAATATTGGGTTCACCCTTCTTATTACCACGGGTAGCAAGACACTCTTCTATCTTATATGTGCCATCCGGTTTAACCGAATAAACAATAGCGTTATCTTCTGTATAATAAGCGTTACCACCAACAGTTGTAAGTGAGGTACAGCCTCTGAAAGGTGCAATACCTATATCCTTACACTTAGAACCAAGGTTTACAAGGCGTAAATTCTCACAACTGTCAAACGCATAATCAGGCAAATAAGTAACATCATTAAGTGTTACCGTCTCAACACGGTCATTACCCTTGCTAAGTAACTCTAAATCTTTAAATCTATCATTATTATTATCATAATCATCATAATCACCACTGAACAACCCTGATATTATCTCGGAATCATCAGAGTAATTATCCAAATACATATGATATGATTTACTGCCCACCTTTGCAACTGACAAATATTGCAGTACATTGTTCTTGTTCTTTCCCAACAGTTCCTGATTATAGCCCTCTCTTCCGTTTACATAAGTATAAACATCTATTGAGTCTACTCCGCTTGGAACAACGATATTCTTAGTAGCACTTATTAAGTCAGACTCTTCAGCAGTAATACCACGATTATAGTCGGAATTATTCTGAGCACTATATGGAAAATGAACATAGTATTCATCCGGAGTCGAACCGATTTCGGCAGCACTTACGACTATAGGCTCAAACAACCAATCAAACATACCTTTACCCTTAGCAGTATTTTCCACATTATCTGATATGTCAGGTTGCGGTTCCGATACGGCAGGCTCTACACCGTTGTTATTATTAGGATCATCAAAATGTTGCACAAAATATCTATTTACCCAAGGTCCATAAATATCGGAATTATAAACACTGTTCTTGTCGGTTGCTGCATTCCATGCCTCTCTAAAGGCTCTTCTGTTCTCATTCCATTCAGGGCCCTGATATGTAGCATAATTTGTCTCCTCCATCATTTCAGCATATGAACTATAACCCAGCTTCGTATATTCAGCCCTATGTGCTTCCTCTAAATACTTATCCACCTGCTCAAACTTCGGATAATCTATCATAGTACGGTATTCTGTGTCATAATCATATATTACCGTAATGAAATATGGTGCAAGGCTCCTATAGCACACTCTTAATCCTGAATTCTCATCCAATACATTTTCAGGGGCCATAGCCCAAGCATATGGTCCGTAATTATCTGCAATATCACCATTAAATGTCAAATTGGTGCCTGTTGTAGCAAATGCTTTATCTCCTATATTTTCCTTAGGGAATGATTCAGCTCCTCCAATTGGAGAATTGAACGTGACTTCTGTCAAATTCTCACAACCCTCAAATGCACTTGCCCCTATTGAGGTTACCGAGTTACCTATGGTAACTTTAGTTAAATTATGTAAAGACTCAAATACATTAGCGCCAATCTCCGAAACCGTATTGTCTGAAATTGTAATAGTCTTGATTGATTCTCTCAATCGTTCAGCTTCATCACTATAAATCGGACCGGTTCCGAAACAACCCGGAACTATGCTCTTAATGTCATATTGTCCGACATTTTTGGGAATCACAAGATTTCCGTCAGTCGCGCTTACAAGCACACAAGAGGTCAATTCGTTTTTCTCATTGGCCTGAAAACGATAACCATCTATTGCTACCTCATAGCAATCTATTCCCTGTTCATTTTTAAATACATAAGGAACATAATCGTTTATCCAAGTAATTGCATCCCAAGTACACTTACGGGGTTCCGCGTCTTCACCAAGCCTTTTAAGTTCAGGACCTCTCACATAAAAATTCTCGTTAGATACGTCCGCAAACAACTTCTTAGGATTATATTCTACATAACCGCAGGCAAATCTATCATTATCTGTCGGGAATACCACATATTCAAGATTGTAACAGCCATGGAACATACTATTAGGTATACTTGCCGACACACCGGTTCCAAATTCACTTGGAAAAGTTACGGACTTAAGGTTTGCACGTCCGGCGAACAAATGATCTCCTAAATCCGTTGCGGTTGCCGGTAATGTTATATTAAGCTCGGCACCACCTGAAGGTACGGCAAACGCACCGTCTTCTATCTTTTTAATTATTGTTTTTGGACCGTTCATACTGACTTCCGTCAACGAAACACAATTATAAAAAGCAAACTTACTAATCGTACAACCGTTACCACCGTTACATGCACTAAGGTCAAGTTTGGATAATAGGCGACAGCCTTCAAATGCGGCTTCTCCTATTATTTTTATGGTATCCGGAAGCGCAATTTCCGTAAGCGCTATATCACCCCTAAAACATTCTGAACCTATTACCTTAAGTCCGGAGCCAAATTGTACCGTCTCCAGATGTGTACAGCCCTTAAACGCACTGTTTCCAAGATGTTCGACATTTCCTACATTTATAGTTGTTATAAGTGTGGCTTCCATAAAAGCCTCATCACCTATGTATCCGATTTGATCAGGTATTGTTAAAGAACTGACTTTGCCTGCACCTTTAAATGCACCATTTCCAATAGCGCATATATTTACCGCACGGCCTTCGTTTCCATCTATCAAAAATCCGTTACTATCAGTATCTGCCTGTAGAGAACCTGATGAATGCTGTGCCACCAGCACCATCTTACGGTTTCCGCCCTCGTTATTGGTATCGATTCTGTCATCAATTACCTGTACCCAGCTAAAACCGGGTTTGTCTGAAAATGTCAAATCATAATGATTATAATATTCAAGCATGGTATTGGTAACCATTTCCTCAGACTGCAGCAATACATCAGAAGGTGCAACACTATATGGGTCAGGTTTGACACCTGGATTGGGATCTTCCTTCTCCAGTTTTTCCTTATACGCTGCAAACTTACTTACTGTATTATTAAATACAGTAAGATCATAATTCTCAATAAAATATCTCTCGTCTTCTTCAAAATCAGTAAGCTCCATACCTCTGTCATAATCATCATAAGAATATGTGATTATATGGGTCTTGGGATTCCAGTTTCGGTTCATACCTGCCATACCTGCGGTTTCACCTTTATACCAACTTATTACCTTAGCGGTCTCCAAAGTATAGTATTTCGTAACCGGAGCCATATTAAGTTCGGCCTCAGGAGTCATATACTCATTATTGTATTTGCATATTACGGCTCTCGGAGAAGCTCCGACACCAACAACATAATAAACAAACTGCCATGACAGGTCATAAGTGTCTCCCACCTTGGTAAGTGTATATGAAGGATAAACCTTTTTAGTTGGATCATTTATAGCCTTAATAAGGTCATCTATACTTTTACCTTCATATGTATCCAGTGCAGGTGCATTATCATCATTAATATAGTCACTCGGATCCGGCGACTTTATCTTTGTTTCATCAAAAACGAGATTGTCATGTTCATCCTGTTTGCCACCTGTTGAGGCTCTACCGCTATCACCGGCTTCCGGTACCGAAGGGTCTGCCGCATAGTTATCCGGCACGGGAATCGCCGCAACACCGATAGCCGTTGCCATTAAAAGAGCCGCAATGCTTCGTCTTACGCTTCTTTTCAATCTCCTTTTAGATTTTTTAGCTCCGTTTACAGAGTTTGCAGATGCTTTCTTGGACATATCACTCTCTCCTTCTGTCAGCAATATATATTTATCTGATAGCTAATAAACTGTATTAAGCACTAATTATATATAAACACACAAATACAATATAAACATTTTATATATTTATATCGTCATTTTCAGGTTATTTAATTAGTCTTTAGCTCATTTTTCTATGATATTTTATCAATAAAAACATAAAATCCCATATAGTTTTATTTTACTATATATAAAAAAATATGCAAGTATTTTTATAAAACCCTTTTAGCCACAACGACAAATCGGCCGTCTGTTTCTGAATTGTCACAGGTGGATAATGTCAACAATTCATCACCGTAAACCGCCGTGACTCCCGTATTATAAAGGGATATAGCCGCCATTTCCTGCATATTCGAGTTAAATTCCTGCTCCGATGCAGCATCTAAAAATTGATAATATTTAAACACAATTTCGTCTTCGTTATAAATTCTTGAACGGAACACATACATAACTTCGTAGGTCCCTTTTTCATAAATCGTATCAAATTGAATCCTGGAATGTTCCTTGCAGTAGCTTTCACTGCTGTACTTATTCAGATTGCCAAACATCTTGCCGGACTTCATATGGTGTCCGTAGATTATGAGGTTGGTATTCCTTTTCACCACATCGCAGTCGGCATCCAGAAAAAGGCTCCCGTTTTTATCATATTCCTGATTATAATTATGGTCCAGATAATATTCGTTATTGGAAGTCTGCATAACAGGATAATCAATATTTGTGTCGTCAATCTTAAGCCAGCCTATCAGCTTCTTATTTTTGCTGTATAGAGTTTCATACTCTTCCAGCACTGTCAGCTCTATATCTTCTTCATCTGTATAATGTATGGTAACGGTACGACCTCCTAACGACTGACTTCCCTTCAGATTGGCAAGATCATCATACTCTGACTGATTCTTCTCCGCAAAATAATAATAAACGCCATAGTAACCGAAGCAACCCACCGCAATAATAGCGCAAAGTGCAATAAGCAGCTTTCTCCTACGCTCATTCTGCTTAAGAACGGCCAGAATCTCTTTTTGCATCTTTTCGTCATAATCTTCCAGCGAAGCTTTCTTTTTACTTTTTCCGGCATCCTTGCCGTTAATTTTATCAGCTTTCTTACCGCTGCCTTTTGCGACCTTTTTCTGCTGTGCTTTGAACTTGGACGGCTTTATCTTACTGTCTCTGGTATAGCCCTGCTTTTTGTATTTTTCAGCCAGTTCGCTGATTTCCTCTTTAAAGTCCTTACCCACAAGAGTCTTAAAATGATATTTGCCGGATGACAATTCCCCCCATAGTGTGAGAACTTCGCCGGGCTGCTCCATATTCACTTTAGACTTGATTGCGTCTATCTGTTCTTGATCTTTAAGTGCCGCTCTGTAATCCGCTTGTGTGCGGAATTGCCTTCCAGCCACGCTTAAGTCTGCCATACTTACAGACACTCCCTTATTTTCCCTATCATCTCTTCATATTCTGCATCGCTTAAATACTTTTTATCGGGATTCATCTGGAAAGTTGACCCCCACTCGTCCTGATCTTTATACTTAGGTACAAGATGTATATGTAAATGGCAGCCCGTGTCACCGTATGCCCCATAATTGAGCTTATCCGGTGAAAAAGCCGCATGAATGGCCTTAGCCGCCCTGTTTACATCTGCAAAAAAGCGATTCCTCTCCTCGTCGCTTATATCCACTATCTCACTTACGTGATCCTTATATGCAACTATGCATCTGCCGGGCTTACTCTGCTCCTTGAATAAAATAAGCTGGCTTACATCCAGGTCACAGATTTTAATACCAAATTTAGCCAGAAGTTCGCCACCCTGGCAATATCCACAATTGTTGTCTTTCATAATGTTTACCTCCTTTTGGGCTTGCGTTTATTATATCATATAGAATCTGAATTTTACAAGCGATTACACAATATCACAAGCAATTACCGCCAACTATATACAATTGCATGCAGATGCAATTACCTGCATATCTCCTTCCAGATTAATGTCACCATAACCGTAAGGCAGTATGAAATGGTCTCCCTTTTTTATTACAGTTCCGTTTATAGTGCCCTCTCCTCTCGTTACGCTCATCAGCATAAAGGGCTGATCCTGCTCTATAGTGAAGGGCTTGTTAATATCCATCTTCCACACTCTGTAATAATCACACTCAATCAGAAGATTCATGGTATTTTCAGGCATATTACCGGTTTTTTTGATATAGTGTTCCAATGGCTTGGATGGAACGGAAATCACCTCAAGAGCCTTATCCAGATGAAGTTCTCTGGGCTTGCCGTCAGTCAGACGGTCAAAATCATAAACCCTGTATGTGATATCGCTGTTTTGCTGGATTTCCAATATCATCAAGCCGCCGCCGAATGTATGTATGGTCCCGGGTTCAATCTGGATGAAATCATCTTTTTCCACGTGGACTTCGCGGATAAGCTCCTTCCATTCCCGATTTTGAACCATAGACCTGAGTTCTTCCCTTGTCTCGGCATTATGCCCCACAACCAAGTTTGAGTCTTCTCTTCCATCCAGAATATACCAGCATTCCATCTTGCCATAAGAACCATTTTCATGCGCTTTGGCATAGGTGTCATTTGGATGCACCTGTATACTGGAATATCCTTCCGCGTTGATAAGTTTAACCAACAGGGGAAATCGGTCCAGACCGGTATTGCCAAACAGTCCGGGTTCTTTTTCCCAGAGTGCTGAAAGCTTGCAGCCATCAAATCTTCCACCTTTGATGGTGCAATCGCCGTTTGGATGCGCGCTTACTGCCCAACACTCCCCGGTATCATTGCCGGGAATCTCATACGGCCAGTCTTTTCCCAGTCTCTCACCACCCCACAGCATCTGTTTAAAAACCGGATTTATGAATAAAATTGACTGTTCCGGACAACTCATTATCTTCCATTTCCTCCTGATGTTCATTCATTGCACAATCAAAAATGCATAATTATTACGCAACATACGTAAGTGAAAAGTGCCAGTATTTATGCACCAGCATTTATTGTACTATCTATTTGATAAAATAACAATCTTTAATTCCATATTCATATATTCTTTTCAAATAACAATTGTTATTATATATCAAGATTATTTATACAATACCATATTCATTCAGTTCTTAGCTTCCGGCAGACGCAGGCGCAAAAAGCGCTTGGCCACCTGCCTTAAATTAAAAGGAAGTATCGGATATATATAGCTTTTATTGGACAAAGTCTTATTAAATACTATTGAAAAAATCAAAATCAAAAGTGCTGCCACATAGCCATAGACTCCAAAAACAGCTGTAAGAATCAGGTTAATCATACGCATAAATTTAAGCGCATAACCAAGCTCATAACTCTGTTGAGTATAGTTGGCAATCGCAACAAACGCCATATATAACATTACTTCACTATTGAACCAGCCGCTGTTTACCGAAAACTCACCAAGCACAAGCGCTGCCATTACACTAAGCGGTGTGCTGAGCATATTAGGAGTATTGATTGCCGCAAGCTTAAGACCATCAATAGCCAGCTCAAGCAAAAGGAACTGCATTATAAGCGGTATATTGCAAGGTTCCTTAAGTATGATAAATTTAAAAGAGTCAGGTATCCATTCCGGTCTCTGCATAAGAAGCAGGTAAGTCGGAGTAAGCAGGTAAGTCAAAATTCCTATCAAAAGCCTTGACAGTCTGAGATAGGTTCCAGTAACCGGCGGAAAATAATAATCATCCGCCTCTTCCATAATATCAAAGATGGAAGTCGGTACTATCATTGCCGAAGGTGAATTATCCACCAGAATTATCACATCACCTTCAAGTATCTGTGCCGCCGCGGTATCCGGTCTCTCCGTATATTTAAACTTGGGAAAAGGGTTGAACCAGTTCCGCTGATAAAGGCATTCCGCAAGACTTTCCTGATTCATGGTCAGTGCATCCACCTTTATCTCTGATATCCGTTTTTTTATTTTATTTAAAAATTCATGGTCTACTCTGTTATCCATATAACAGAGTACAATGTCGGTTCTGGAGCTTTTACCGGCATTCATCATTTCCATCCTAAGCTCCGTACTTCTGATTCTTCGCCTTATAAGAGCGGTGTTAAATACAACGGTTTCAACGAAACCGTCTTTAGAGCCTCTTAGGGTCTTATCTTTTTCAGGCTCCGATACACCTCTCGCCGGATAAGTTCTTGAGTCGATTAAGACACAACGGTCATATCCCTCTATAAAAAGAGCAAAAACTCCGGACAGGATGTTATAGAAAATATCATCCCATTTGTCCTTTAAATCAATCTCAACATATGGTGCACTTTTCTTGAGCAATTCATGCGCATTCTCAGGCATTTCTTCCGGCTTTATGTCTATAAAATACTGCAGAAGTTTCTGCATAATCGCATCTTTACAGAAACCGTCAACGAAGTATATGCAGGCCTGTCTGCCGCCAACTTCTATTACTCTGTATACAACATCAAAATTTGTATCAGGTTTAAGGCGCTCTGACAAATAACGCATGTTATCTTGCAAGGATGCGGATATTATGTTGCTGCCTGTATTGTTATTTGAATTGCTGCTTATATCACTATTTTTATTATCGCTTTGCACAGATAAAAACTCCTTCCGAAACATTTTTTCTTATTATGTACGTGAAGAAGTTTTTTATTCTTTGACCATTTTTATTATCTGATAATTTTACATTTGCTTATTATTTATTTATTGAATTACTATTGTTATTTATTGTTTGCCGGTACTTCCATGCCCTCCTCTGTCTTCATTATCAAGGTGCTCTACCTCATCAAAGACAAGCTTAGGCTGGTTTTCCATAATCCGGAACTGACATATTCTGTCATTAATATGTATCTGTGTATCGCGCAGGGCATAAACCGGCATAAACCACTGATCGTTGTCACCGCAATATGAACAGTCAATAACTCCCTGATGATTAGTCTGGATAATACCGAAGTTTTTAAAAGTGGAGCTTCTTGGCACAACATGTGCTTCATAACCCTCCGGCAGTTCCATAGCAACCCCCAGAGGTATCAGTTTAAATTCGCCTTTTTTTAAAGATACCTCTTCTGCAGCGTGCAGGTCTATCCAGTCGGATTTACCGTCTACATAGGTAAGTTTGTCTATTTTATCTGTGAAATATTTTATCTTGATAGTCTTCATATTAATTCCTCATTTTTTGTTAATAACAACTGTTGTGTAACAAAAGTTATGTAATTATTTATAACAAGTGTTATACAGCATATAATACCGGCACCGCTGCATCATCCTGTTTCAGACTCGCCTGCACATCAATAACACGTTGATTGGCACTGCCTTTCCAGTGAAGAGTAGCGTCTTTTTCCTCTTCTACAAACTCACCATCCACAAGCACATCAATATACTGCATTATGCCATCGGTCATAATATTCTCCCACAGTTCGCCTGTATAAAGCCATATAGTCTTATCGGGATAGGCTTCCCTGACCTGCGCCGCAAAAGTTCTTACATCCGGACGATTTACGGAATGCATAGGGTCTCCGCCCGAAAAGGTAAGTCCGGATATATAAGGTTTATCAAGCTGTTCAAATATTTCCTGTCTGGCAGCTTCGTCAAATAAAATCCCGCCATCCGGATCCCAGGTCACCGGATTATGACAGCCCTTGCAGCAATGGGAGCAGCCGGCCACCCAAAGGACAACCCGCAGCCCGTCCCCGTTTAACATATCAGCCTTTGTTATATTATGATAACGCATACTCACATACTTTTCCTTTCTGCAATCTCCGCCATCTTGGCATCGCTGAGCCTGGTATCTCCGTGTACACGCGAATAAGCCAGATATCCGTTCATTCTGTCTATCTTAGTCAGATTTCGGCTTCCGCATACAGGACACACATCCATCTCAAGCTCCTGGTGTCCACAGTCATCACAATAGGCAAGCGACAGATTGACTCCCTCATAGAAGCCCATATCCATAGCGCGTCTTATCAAGGTCTTAATGGCTCCGATATTATAATCAATAGGGTATTTTACATACTGTATCTTTCCTCCGTTTGCCAGCTCCCAGAAACGGTATTCCAAATCCTGCTTCTCAATAGGCGTTATATCTTCGGTAACATGGCAGTGGAAACTGTTGGAAACGTATTCCCTGTCAGACACACCCTCTACAATACCGTATTTTGCACGGAACTGTTTAACCTGAAGACCGCAAAGATTTTCGGCCGGCGTTCCGTATATTGCGTAAAGATGTCCGTCCTCTTCTTTGTATTCATTGATCTTATTATTGATATGCTCCAATACTTCAAGTGCAAACTGGCCGTCTTCAACCAGCGACTTTCCGTTGTATAGCTCTTGAAGCTCATTAAATGCAGTAATTCCAAAGCTGGCCGTTGCAGTCTTTAAAATAGGTTTGATCTTATCATGGAGCTGCAGTTTCCCGCCAAGGAATCCTCCTTCACAGTAAGCCAGCGGATTGGTAGACGCCCTCATTTCGCCCAAATAAGCATACGTACGTATATGAAGCTGTCTTATAAGATTCAGATAGTAATCCAACACCTCATAAAAATCCCTGTTCTCCTGACGGGACTTGGCCAGAATCATAGGCAGATGCAGCGAAACCACGCCAATATTGAATCTTCCTACAAAAATCGGAGAATCATTCTCATCCGCAGGATGCATACCGCCTCTTTCATACCAAGGTGATAAAAATGCCCTGCATCCCATAGGTGAGATGACCTTGCCGTACTGCTTGTACATACTTGCAATATAACCTTTGCCGGTAAGACTTAACCAGTCTGGATACATAGTCTTGGCCGAACACTGCACTCCGGCTTCAAACACATCCTCTAACTCTTTGCCCGGTCCATGCAGATTTTCATCATAAAGAAATACAATTTTAGGGAAAAGCACAGGCTTCTTGCATTCTTTCTTACCCTGTCCTTTCCGGCGTACATTTAACATAATAATTGTTGCCATCTTGGCAAACCTTCCGGTTCCGATACCGGCTGTCACCGTTATGAACGGATAGTCCCCACGACTGCTTGCCACTGTATTAAACTTATATTCCCACCCCTGGAAACCCTGCTCAAATTCTCTTTCCACATCCGCAAGTGCTTCCTTTTCGGCAGTCTCCTTATTAACTCCAAGGTGGGCATACTTTTTCAGACTTTTCTTATATGTTTTCTCAGCATAAGGCTCTAAAATCTTGTCCACTTCAGGTACTGTAAAACCACCGTACTGCTGACTGGCCGCACTAAGCACAATATCACCTATAACGTCAAATGCAACATCCAGCGTCTTAGGCTCATTGTACCAGATATTACCCATTTCAAAGCCGCCATGCAAAACCTCAGCCACATTGAAAAGACAACAGTTCATAGTATCTCTTCTGGCAGACATATCGTGAACATATAGATAACCATCACGACAGGCCTGTATTTCTTCGGTAGTCATAAAAAACTTTTGATATAATTCCTTATTAAACTGGTTAAAGATAAGACTTCTCTTAGTAGATACAAGGGCACTGTCCGTATTAGCGTTCTCCTTGTCACCAATGTACATAATGGACTGGCTTTTCTTATAAACATCGTCCATCATCCGAACAAAATCCTGCTTATAATTACGATAATCACGATAACTCTTCGCCACAATAGGCTTGACATCCTCAAGTGCACTCTCCACTACGTTGTGCATAATCTGAATCGGAATCTGTTCTTCACCCAGCTCATTCACCCTGTCAACCACTGTCTGACAGATATGCCTTTTCTCCTCTTCGGTGAATTTGGTCAGAGCGCGGTATGCGCTTTTTCCAACGGCATCAATAACCTTCTGGACATTAAAAGCCTCTAAGCTGCCGTCCTTTTTGATTACTTTGACATTTTTGGCAGGCTTATACTCATTTCCATAATTTTCATCAGTTTCACTTACTGCTTCTAATAGAATACTCATATACTTCTTCCCCTTACCCATAATTAAATAACCATTGTTATTAATAACAACCGTTCTTCATTGTTCTATTATCAATAAAAAACTTAAAATAATACCGGTTATTCAACTTTTTATCTTTACCAACACATACAAAATATTGTTTTCGTTTACATAATATCACTATATTTTGTGGTTTGAGAATAGTATATGACAATACTTGGGATGTGTCAATCTACATTAGACAGAAATTTAGACAAAAATTAGAGATAGTTTTATTGCATATATGATAAAAAATAGAAAGCACGCTCAGCGAACTTTCTATTTTTATTAATTATTCAGGAATTCCACAAATCATTGCAGAATCCCTGATTTACGTATAGACTCTACCGCTTCCTTAATTTGATCTACCGGCAGCACCAGCGCGAAGCGCACATGTCCTTTGCCCAACTCACCAAAGCTGCTTCCCGGTGTACACACAACACCTGTTTTCTCCATAAGCTCCATAACAAAGTCAACATCATCAGAAAAGTTTGAAGGAATCTTAGCCCAGGCAAACATAGTACCCTCACTGTCCTCGATCTGCCATCCGATTTCACGCAGTCCTCCACAGAGTGCATCCCTTCTTTGCTGATATTCAAGGCACTGTGCTTTTACCTGTTCATCAGGACCTGTAAGGGCGGCAATTGCACCGTACTGTACCGGAAGATAGGTACCGTAATCAATCTGGGAGCGGAATCTTTTAAAAGCCTCAACTATCTGAGGATTTCCCACCAGAAAGCTCATTCTGGCACCGGTATAATTATATGACTTGGAAAGGGAATAAAACTCTACGGCAATTTCTTTTGCCTTAGGGACCGCAAGTATGGAGCGCCCTTCTCTTCCATCATAAATAATATCAGAATAAGCGTTATCGTGAATTATTATAATTTCATTCTCAATAGCCCATGGAATCAGTCTTTCATAAAAATCCCAGGGCGCAGTCTTACAGATTGGATTCAGCGGATAAGATACTATCATGCATTTAGCCTTTTTAAGAAGTTCCTTATCCATGTGTTCCAGGTCAGGCAGATAGTTGTTAGCCTCTGTCAGTGCATAGGTTCTGATATCGGCTCCTGCAAGGGAGGGTCCTATATTAAAAATCGGATACCCCGGGTCAGGCACGAGAACTATATCACCTTCATCACAAAGTGTCATGCAGATATGCGCAATGCCCTCCTGAGAGCCATATACGGACATTATCTCGTCTTTTTCCAGCTCTACGCCATACCTTTTACTATATCTTGACTGAACTGCTTCTATAAGCGCAGGCAGCTCTGTCAGAGAATACCTATAATTCTCCGGTTTGGCTGCAGCCTCTGCTACTGCCTTCATTACATGCTCTGCAGGTTTAAAATCCGGGGTTCCAACCGATAAATTGTAGACTTTTCCGCCTCTTGCTTCTATTGCAAGTTTTCTGTCATTTAGTAACTGGAAGATACCTTCCTCATATTCTTTCATTCTGGATGCCAATTGTAATTCCATAGCGCTTGTCCTTTCATATAATATAAATACTAGATATTGTAATATTTTTCATTAATAGTTGTGCAGGATTTCCTGCAAATGCCTTTTATACTGCTCCACAGTCTCCTCCGGTGCAATCAGCTTCGCTCCATCCCCAAGTCCTGTGAGCCAACCGAAAAACTGACCACTGACGGCCAGTGTAACACGTACGGAAAAGTACTCATCATCCCTCTTTCTGATTGCCGCTTCTTTACCGAATCGGTCCATTACCACACCAATTAAGTGGTTTCTAAGCAGCAACGTCACGGTTTCCTCTTTTCCGCCATACATACTGAAGGTCTTATTGGCATAATCGGCAATGTCAAAGCGTTCAAAAAGAGCGGCGCCTTCCCGCTTAACACCTGTAAGCACCTTAATACTGCCCATTTTATCCACACGGAAATGTTTAATCTTATCCTCTTCTTTATCATGGGCAATTAAATAATAGTTGTCATCTTTACAGGTCAGGGCCCAGGGGCTTATTACATATTGCTTGCCATCATGCCGCGGCACAAGCTCTTTTTCCATATTCCACTCCAGATATTGAAAAGAAATCTGCTCGTTGTTCTGGATAGCCCTATGTATATCATCTACGATGTAATAGATGCTTTCATTCGCGGTTTTGATGCGGTTTGCAACATATACCTGCCTTTGCAGCTGCTTTGCCTCTGCTTTGGATGCAAGGGTTTCTATTTTGGCAATCAGCTCTCTGGACTTCTTAAGTGTAATAAACTTAGAGGACTGCACAACCTCAACCAGTATCTTAAGCTCAGCCAGCTCAAAATCCCTGCTTGCCAGATAATAGCCTCCGTTCACCCTGGATTTGACCGAAATAATGTCATATCCGAAATCAATCAACTGGTTTATATCATCATAGATGCTCTTACGTTCAGCCTTAATATCCAATTTCTCCAGTTCTTCAATGAGCTGTTTGACGCTTATAAGATGATCTTCATCGGTCTGCTCTGAAAGTATTTTCAGAATATATAAAAGTTTGAGCTTCTGATTAGTTGATTTAGGCATATAAACCTTCTTTCCGGATTAAGTAAACATTATTCATTCTTAACCTGCGATATTTGATTATAGATACAATATATCAAAACTACTAAATAATCTATGAAAAATCTAAGATGTAATAATCTATAACCGAAAAAGAGTTGGTCCAACGACCAACTCTGAAAACTTTTAACATTATTGGTTTACAGCATTTCCATCAGTCTCTGCTAACTGTGCACTCTTAAGGTCTTTGCTTTTACGCCATTTCACACCAATAACACATGCTATTATTACAAGGACAACAATAAGTACAAATACTAACAAATATGATAAAAATGAATTCAAAAATAAAATAAGACTGCTCATACCGTTTCATCCTTTCCGTAACACTATATACAATAGTGTTTTACCAACTTCTGGTGGTATTATATCACTAATCCCACTATATCGTCAAGTAAGTTTGCTCCATCTGCCGCAGTTGTTGCCAGAGTGTCACAGCGCTCATTTTCAGGATGCCCGTCATGGCCTTTTACCCAGATAAATGTAAGATTATGCGGTTCCTTGGCTTTGAGCAGCCTCTGCCATAAGTCTATGTTCTTGACCGGCTTGCCCCCGGCAGTTTTCCAGTTCTTCTTAAGCCAGCCTTCTATCCAGTTCTGATTAAAAGCATCGGTCACATACTTGGAATCCGAAACAAGTGTCACCTCGCAGGGTTTGGTCAATGCCTCCAAGCCTACTATTACTGCCATAAGTTCCATACGGTTATTGGTAGTTTTCTTATACCCTGCGGAAAATTCACGCTCATGCAGCGTACCCTTGGAATCAATATACTGTAAGATCGTACCATAGCCCCCGGGCCCTTCTGGATTTCCTCTTGCAGCACCGTCTGTGTATATTGTTACCTTCATATTCTAACCTTTCTATGTTTGATATCGCATGTTATTTATTCCACTTTCCGGTAGACAGAAAATTTTCTGCCATCGCTTCAGCATCACTTACCAACTCTTCATTATAGCCCAACACCTTCAACAATGCTATTGCATTCCTTGAAACCGCCGGCCCTTTTTGTATCTTGTATGGAAAGAAAATATCCTCCTCTACGATTTCCTCTTCAAAATGGTAATTATCATATACTTCATTTAAAAGCTTCGTAAGCTCCAAATCGTGAGTCGCCGCAAAACATATAACATTATCAATGGCAAGGGCTTTAAGTATCTGCGTGGATGCGGCTATTCTCTCTACCGTGTTGGTACCTCTGAGAAC
The DNA here is from genome assembly GCA_022510545.1 of Lachnospiraceae bacterium. Lineage (GTDB taxonomy): Bacteria > Bacillota > Clostridia > Lachnospirales > Lachnospiraceae > UBA3282. The sequence goes on from JAFLTG010000017.1 coordinate 23,023, forward strand.
TTCGTCAACAAAACATAACACATGTTTTTTATCTTTCTGTGCTTCCTTAACCTCATTCAATATTCTGCGGATTGACTTAACTTCCGCCATATAATAGCTGTCTCCGCTGACCAGGTCATCTTTAAGCGACATTGAAGAGTAAATCCTGAATACGCTTCCCTTATATACAGCCGCAGTACAGGTATGTATGGTCTGTGCAAAAATTGCATTCAGAGCCGTCGCACGAAGAAAAGTAGATTTACCCGAGGCATTAGATCCGGTTATCAGCACACCTCTTTTTACCTCTATATTATTTTTTACGGGCTCATTTAATAACGGGTGATATAATTGCTCTATATTCAGCGAATGTGGCAGATTATCGTCAATAAACTCAGGAATACAATAATCACCTTCTAAGCTTGCACGATATTCTCCCACCACTACCATAGTCTCAATCTCACCTATCGATGTTACAATTCTATCTATCTCCGAAATATGGCTCCTTACTATGCCAAGCATCTGATTAAACTTTATCAGATCCAGATAAAAAATCATCCGGACATAATCCAGAATAATGTCCAGCGGATTGCTGCTGGTAGACATACCGGCACCGCCGGATGCATTGGAAAGCACGATAAAAGAATTGCGTCTAAAGCTTCCCATCGATTTATAACACGAAAGAAGTTCTTCCCTTTCTTTTGCAATTATGTCTATCGGAAGTTTGGATATTGCAGACGCAGCATCAAGAAGTCTGGTAATATAACGAAAACTTGTAATGTATGGATCTATTTCTTTTTGCTCTTTGTAGTAATTGATCATATTACGGCTAAGAACTACCAACAAAATACAAATCCCAATCGATACGGAATAGAACATAACCGCCAGACTTATTATTATAAACAGAATAGCCAAATAGTACTTGAAACTGCTTCGTTCTCCCAGCGTTTCAAGATACTCAAGATATTCATACAGAGAATATTTCCCCATTCTTCCAAGTTCTGCAAAATGTATCTGTAATTCTACCCTATCCTTATCATTCTGCGTAAAAAATAACACCTGCTTTTCAAATTCTTCCAGCTCTTCCTCATCCTGTATAGGCGTACGCAGCCTATAATATAGATATTCATCCCCCGCCATACTGTGGGAATAATTCATCCTTCGGTAGACTTCATCCATATTCAGGTCATTCCATGTAATATCATCTATTTGATGTGGCTGTTCATGCTTTTTATAATACATAGGTATATGCTGCTCAAGCTCTCCGGTCTTATATTCTCTGTCTATTGCAGCACCATACTGCGTATAAAGTTTTTTAATGAACTTCTTCTGCGCTCTCTTACTATCCAGATATCCATTAAGCATAACAAACGTTATGAAAAGCAGTATGACTCCAACTAAAACCCAGTATTCCATAATCAACAAATACTCTCCTTAATCTCGTTTGCTTTGGAATAAATACCGTCCACATCAATAAAATCTGCAAACTTTCCGTTCTCATACAGAATCTGTCCGTTTATCATTGTCATTTTGACGTTTTGTTTACTTCCACTGTAAACAATGTTTTTACAAATATTATTGATTGGCTGCATATTGGGCTGGTGCAGGTCAAGCATTATAATATCTGCAAGTTTACCCTCTGCAAGGACATCGGTATCGGGCAGATACATTGCCTTGGAACCGTTTACAGTTGCCATTTTTAATACTTCCCAGGCATCTACCGCCGCAGCGTCTTCTTCCTTAAGCTTCGCAAGGCCGGTCACCAGAAACATTTCCCTGAACATATCAAGGCAGTTATTGCTGGCAGGTCCGTCTGTTCCGATTGCAACGTTTATCCCTCTTTTTATATACTGGCTTATTGGTGCAATGCCGCTTGCGAGCTTCATATTGGAGGCCGGATTTGTCACTACATTGAGACGTTTACGCTGAAAAAGGTTAAGGTCAGCCTCTTCCATATGCACACAATGATATCCTCCTCCGCCAAAAGTAAACATACCGAGGGAATCAAGAAAAACAGGTGGCGTCATACCGTATCTGTTTTTACACTCCTCCACTTCCGAGGCGGTTTCTGAAATATGGGCATATACAGGAGCCTTATATTTACGAGACAAGCCCGCAATATCCTGCAGCAGTTCCTTAGAACAGGTATATTCGGCATGAAAACCAAGGATATAGCTAATTAAATTATGCTTGCTATTTAATTTATTAAACATAGTTTCGACAAACTCAACCGACTGGCTGAAATTGTTCACCGCACCTACCTGCACGCAGCGCATTCCCATATCCACACAGGCATCGGCTATGGTCTCAGGCGTCAGATACATATCAAAAATTGCTGTAATTCCACTGGTTAAGTACTCTAATACTGCGAGTTTGGTCAAATGATAGATCATTTCTCCATCAAGTTTGGCCTCAACCGGAAATATCTGCTTATTAAGCCAATCACTTAACGGAAGGTCATCTGCATATGAGCGTAAAACCGTCATCCCTGAATGGGTATGAGCATCTTTAAAACCGGGCATCAAAAGATTTCCCTGACAGTCTATTTCCCTGTCCCATATGATGCTTTGAAGATTGAGTTTGCTATAAACCTTCTCTGTGTCGGTTCCGTCGCCTACGTATAGGATTCGCTCGTCTTGAACCCAGATTTCGCCTTGAATTATTTTGTTGTCTTTCATTGTAAGTATTCTGGCATTATGTAGTCTGATATTCATATATATCGGTCCTTTCATACCATATGTAATTGCATGCATCTCCAATTATATGTAGTGCACCTTACACTCATAATAATACTGTATATATTTAAAGATTAGCTGCTCCAAATCCATCCGGCAACAGTTCTACCAGAGTCTTAACCACATATTCATTAACAGATTTCGCTGTAATAATCCAGAAATCCTCAGGATTACAGAATTCCATCATCACCTGCCTGCATACTCCGCAAGGATAGGCGTAGTTGTCAATTTCCTTACCCTTAGCGCCTCCGACTATGGCAATTGCCCGGAAATTCCTTTCACCTTCGCTTACAGCCTTGAAAAATGCGGTACGTTCTGCGCAGTTTGTTGGAGAGTAGGCTGCGTTTTCGATGTTACAGCCGGTATATATGGTTCCATCCTCAGTTAAAAGCGCTGCTCCTACCTGATAATTGGAATATGGTGAGTAGGAAGCTTGTCTTGCCGATAAGGCCGCTTCTATTAATGATTTAATTACATTTTCTTCAGGCACTATACTTGTCCTTTCTACTAAATCAATCATATTTTAACTGCTAAACCTTAATAATATTTTAAATAACATTATTAATTTCTTAAAATAATCAATTATTAATTAACTTCTATGGTTAGTTAAACCTAACAAACTTCTCCGAATTTCTTTATAGATTCTTTTAAAAGTTTCTCAAACTTAGGTGCTACTGCATTGGCTGCTTCCTGCACCTCTTCATGTGTTAAAGGAGCACTGTTCATACCTGCAGCAAGATTACTTACACAGGATACTCCACAGATTTTCATTCCCATATGATTAGCAGCGATTGCTTCTACTACTGTGCTCATACCAACTGCGTTGGCACCGAGGGTCTGGAGCATGCGGATTTCAGCCGGAGATTCGAAAGACGGTCCCGTAAGCTGTGCATATATTCCCTCAAAAAGTTCTATATCGTTTTCTTTTGCAGTATTTCTGATTATATCCTGCAAGTCTTCATCATAAACATGGCTCATGTCCGGGAATCTTGTTCCCAGCTCGTCAATGTTAGCCCCGATAAGCGGATTGGGCGCAAATAATGAAATGTGGTCTTTGATAAGCATCAGGCTGCCTGCATGGAATTTCGGGTCGATTCCTCCGGAAGCGTTGGTCAGAAACAGTACTTTAGCCCCCATCATTTTCATAAGGCGTGCAGGAAGCACTACATCGGTAATCGGGTAGCCTTCATAATAGTGTACCCTGCCCTGCATAAGCACAACAGCAACTTTGTCAATATATCCGAAAATGAATTTACCTGCATGTCCCGGTACCGTGGAAACCGGAAAGCCCTCTATCTCAGAATAAGGAAGTTCGGATACTACTTCCACAGTCTTGGCAAAATTTCCAAGCCCAGAGCCAAGTACAACGGCTACATCCGGTTTGAAATCTATCTTTTTCTTATAACAATCATAACATTTTAACAACTTCTCATATACTTCATTCATCGCAAATACCCCCTAAATTTATTTAATTATTAGTATAGCATAAGAAAGGTGTTTTGCAAATCATTTACTGACTTACAAAACACCTCTCCCCATTATTATGTCGTCACATCCGTTTATAAAAATAGTCTTAATATATTTAAGTTATATGCTCCAATGCTAAATTTTACCGCCTTGCTGCCTGCATATACTGTGCTGTTAGCTTTAATTAATACAGTAGCTTTACCTTTATAAACATTGTTCACGTATTCAACCGTATACTCGGTAGCCGGAACAGTTACCCAGGTCTTGCCTGACTTGCACTCTACCTTTATTTCAGCAGGCTTAACCTCAATACCATCTCCGATAAACTCCGGCTTTTTGACAATATTGCCGTCTTTATCCTTAAATGTAAGGGTGATTTTGGCTTTGGAAAGGTCATACCTGCTGTCAGAAGGCTTGGGATAAACTTTATATTGCCCTTTAGCATAGGTACCATCCGGCGTCTCATAGTTATTGCCTTTAGCTACAATCTTCACATATACCGTTACCGGTTCATCAGTAACCGTAATGTTGTTTTGTTTACCCTTAATCTCGTTTGTATTACAAGCAGAATCAGCCCAGTAAGTAACGGTGTAATCAGAGGATTTTAACGATACGCCGTTCATACTTACATACGGAGCGGATTTATAAATTCCCGGTTTTCCGGTGTATACCTTGTCAAGAACTGAAACCTTCAATCCGTCATTCTCATCATTCAATGTAGCTTTATTGATCTTAAAATTACCGCTAAGCGCCTTACTGCCCTTGTAATTGCCAAGGAATGTCACCTTGTATTTCGCTTTGTCACCAACTTTCTTATTGCTGCTGCAGGTAACCTTATAATCGGTACCATAGACTAATGGTTCAGTTTTTCCTTTATATTTAACAGTAATATCATCTTTTTTGAGAATTACGCCATTAGGCTTGAAAGTATATCCGGTTTTATTACTGAGATCAACCTCCATGTCTGTAGCAGGCGCCGCAATTGGCTTGATTTTATAACTCTTTGTGACGCTTCCTGTGTAATATCCCCTGCCTGCAACAGTTACTTTAACGGTTCCCGCATTTGTAACATCTTTGGAATATGTGGCAATATAATCTGTTTCTGCAAGATTTTCTTTGGTTTTAGAATCTTTTACTACAGGAATAAGTTTATGTGCTTCTCCATCATAGGTTACACTCTTATCAACCGTAACGGTGAACTTCTTTAAATCTTTCTTACTTATCACCTTGATATTAAGCTTACGTTCTCCACTGAAATTGCCTGTATCTTTTGCCTTAATTGTTACCACACCATTTCCGGTCCATTTCTGGTTGCCTTCGACAGTGAAATCTTTGGAAGTAAGTTTCACGCCGTAGTATATCAAAACAGGTGATGCCTTGGTTTTCTCTACAACCAGCAGGGTCGGACTGCCTGCTGAATCCAACACCATATTTCCGTTCTCGTCAAGTTCCACGCCTGTTATTTCTACATGGGAATCTGAGAGACTCTGTTTACCTATAGTAAATGTTTCTGACGTCTTGCCGGTATAGCTGCCTTTTCCGGTCACAGTGACTTTAGCATTTTCGGACGCCTTCACATTATTTGAGTACTTAACGGTATAGTCAATGCCTTCGATAAGTTCATATCCATTGTAGGTTACCTCTATTGCAGGTTTGATGGCAGCTCCGGTGTATACGCTTTCCTTGTCTTCCTCATTTACGAAACGTATATGGAAGCCGGTTTCATTATCGGGATCTTGCGAATCTTCGGAGCCACTCTTCTTTGTTACGGTCAATATAATTTGGCATTTCAGCTCATTTATCGAATCATTGTATGTTATGACCAGAGTCTTGGTTCCTTCTGTACGCATGTTGATTGTGTCTGCATTCGTACTGTATTCAGTAACAGGTGTTACTTCTTCTTCCGCATCGTGATACTCTACCGTAAGGTCATCAAGGTTTAACTCGTCTCCACGCTCATAAATGGTTTTTGTCTTGGTAGCCGTGATATAAGGCTGACCTATTATATGGTTTTTGGTTATCACTATGCTGGAGCTTAATCCTTGCGGAAGTTCTGTTACCACCGTTCCTTCAGGATTCCTATACCATGTTCCTTCCGGTAATGAAACAGACAGGTTCAAGTTAAGCGGTGTGTGAATTGTAGACAGAGCATAGCAGTAAAGAAATATATTATCCATACTTTTAACCTGACTGGTATCAAAACCACTTAGATCTATACTTTTCAGATTATTGCAACCCCTAAACATACTAAGCATCCTTGTAACCTTACTGGTATCAAAGCTACTTACATCTATACTACTCAAAGTTTCGCAATCTCCAAACATACTTATCATTTGTGTAACCTGACTGGTTTTAAAGTTGCTTAAATCTATACTGCTCAACGCTTTGCAGCCATAAAACATTCGGCTCATATCTGTAACCTTACTTGTATCAAAGCTGCTTACATCTATACTACTCAACGCATCGCAGCCATCAAACATATAACTCATATCTGTAACACGGCCGGTAGCAAAGTGGTTTACATCTATATCTATACTACTCAACCTTTCGCAGCCTGAAAACATAGACTTCATATTTGTAACATTTCTGGTATCAAATTTGCTTACATCTATACTACTCAGCATTTCGCAACCGGAAAACATACTATTCATCTTTGTAACATGGCTAGTATCAAAGCTACCCAAATCTATACTACTCAACGCTTTGCAATTACTAAACATAGCACACATATCTATGACCTGACTGGTATCAAATTTGCTTACATCTATACTACTCAACGTTTCGCAGCCACTAAACATACCCTGCATATCTGTAACCCTGTCAGTATAAAAACTGCTTATATCTATACTACTTAAGGTTTTGCAACCATAAAACAAATAACGCATATTTGTAACCTGGCTGACATCAAAGCCGCTTACATCTATACTACTCAACGCATCGCAATCATAAAACATATATGATGCATTGGTCATGCCCGTTACTTTAATTTCTGCGGATTTAATATCATTTCTATACCTATACCAGGGTATTACGTCAGCCAAACTAAAGCCATTGGAAGTTGGGGCAAAATAATCCCCCGTTCCTGTCACTGTTAACTTTCCACTGACATCAATCATCCATACAATATGACCATAAACCTCATCAATAACCCCGCTTGCTATTCCTACTGCATCGATATAAACGAGCAGCTTTATTTCATATGTCAGCTCATTGTATGTTATGGTCAGAGTCTTAGTTCCTTCCGTAGACATGTCGATTGAGGATGCATTCGTACTGTATTCAGATTCAGTAACGGGTGTTACTTTTCCATCCTCATCATGATACACTACTGCCAGGTCTCCAAGGTCTATCACGTCTCCACATTTATAAACTGTCTTTTTCTTAGTAGCTGTAATATATGACCTTACCGGGTTTACGGTCAGCTCTATTTCACATGCCAGCTCATTGTATGTTATGGTCAGAGTCTTGCTTCCTTCAGTTGACATATCGATTTCATCGGCATTCGTGTTGTATTCAGTAACAGCTGTTACTTTTCCTTCATTATCAATATACTTTACTCTTAGGTCTTCAAGGTTTAACTCGTCTCCACACTTATAAACAATCTTTGATTTATAAGCAGTGATATATGGCCCTGTTGCAGGTATGCTGCCTTTGGTTATCACTATGCTGTAGCCTAATCCTTGCGGAAGTGCTGTTATCGCTGTTTCATCAGACTTATACCATGTTCCTTGCGGTAACGAAATAGACCGGCTCAGATTAAGAGGCGTGTAAATTGTATACAGATTATTACACCCATAAAACATTTCAGACACACTTGTAGCATTGCTGGTATCAAAGCTGCTTAAATCTATACTACTCAAATTTTCGCAGCCATAAAACACCCATCCCATTTCTGTAACTTGGCTGGTATTAAAACTGCTTACATCTATGCTGCTTAAGGTTTTGCAATTCTGAAACAGTCGACTAATATATCTAAGCTCGCCGGTATCAAAGCTGCTTAAATCTATACTACTCAAATTTTCACAATCATAAAACATCCAACGTATATCTCTAAGCTGGCTGGTTTCAAAACTGCTCACATCTATACTGCCCAACGATTTGCAACTATGAAACATACCATACATATCTTTAACCTGACTGGTATCTAAACTGCTTACATCTATACTCCCCAAAGTTTCACAATGATAAAACATATAATGCATATTTGTAACCTTACTGGTATCAAAGCTGCTTAAATCTATGCTATTCAACATTTTACATTCCCAAAACATATATGATGCATCGGTCATGCCCGTTACTTTAATTTCTGCGGATTTAATATCATTTCTATAACTATACCAAGGCACTCTGCTAGAGGAACTTGAGCCAATGGAAGTTGGGGAAGAAAAATCACCCGTTCCTGTAACTGTTAACTTTCCATCGCCATCAATTACCCATGTAATATTGCCATATTCCTCATCAATAACGCCTCCTGCTATATCCCCTTCAGCGATGGGCATAGTATCCTCTGCATTTTCATCAGCTAAAAGCTGTGCCTCATCTTCTGAAGTTTCATCAACATCGCTTGTTACTGCATCACCTTCCGTCAACTCGGAGTTATCAGTTTCTTTATCAATTTTGCTTTCATCCGTTAATGAATCTGAGTTTTCCTCTGCATCAGAATCATTCGATGAGCCGTTTTCTCCGGATGCATCTGAATCTTCTTCGGTTTCAGCTTCTTCTTCCATGTCTGATTGACTTATCGGGTCAATATCATCTGATACAGCTGACTCACTTGTCAAACCGGCTTCTGTTTCGACATCCGCATCACCCGCCATATCAGGAGCTTCCGCTGCCATTGCCACATATGTATCCATCGATGCAAATACCATAGATACACTAAGTGCCAGAGCCAAAATCCTTTTTTTTAATAAACTTGTTTTTCTCATAATAATTCCTCATTTGACCTCCCTTTAAGTGTTGAAGTGTTTTATTTGAGCACCTTACAATTGTATCTAAAACACTCTTTAATTAACAATGCTTATTTTAGAGTTTATAACTCTAATTGTCAATAGTTTTCCCCTAATCACTTATACTATTTCAGAGGTGTTATAAATATGAAATATAATGAAAGAATAAGGGAAATCAGAGAAGATAGTGCCTTAACACAACAGAAAATTGCTGACCTATTGCATATAGGACAGCGGACATATGCTGACTATGAAAGCGGCAAGACAAGAATCCCTATTGATAACCTTTTAATTCTTGCCAAATTTTATGATGTATCTATGGATTATATATCCGGTGCAAGCAACACTAAAACAGAATATCCAAAACAATAGGCATCCGAATCATTGATCATAAAAAAGAGATATCTTACAAGATATCCCTTTTCACATTAAACAACATCTGTTATTTATATTATTATGCAAACCATTCCACCATTACTATCATTAACAATCTTCTGCATAGTTTCTTGTAATTTCAACTGGCTCTCCTCATTGATCATAGCAATTTTGCCTGAAATTCCATCATTTACCAGCTGCTCTATGGTCTTTCCGAATATATTTGTCTCCCATATACCGTCATCACTGGTTCCGGTGTCTGAAATATACTCAATAAGGTCCTTAGCCTGCTGTTCTGTTCCTACTATAGGTGAGATTTCGGTTTCTATGCTTGCCTTGATCATATGTATGCTAGGACTTTCGGCCTTGATTTTAACGCCAAACTTGTTTCCCTGTTTGATAACCTCAGGTTTTTCAAGCACTATCTCTTCCTTATCAGGCATTACTACGCCATAGCCTTTATAACGGACGGATTCCATTGCATGAAGCACCTTGGTGTACTCTCTTTTCATTCTGGCCATTTCCTTTAATGTGGTGAGCATCTGATATTCGCTTGTAATGGACTCGCCCACCAGATCACTTATCATTTCATAGTAATAGCTGTCATCAGGATCTAAAATGATCTTTACACTGCCCTCTGACATATTGACGCCATCCAGCTTGCACTTTTTAATATATTCGCTCTCTAGCTCAAAGTTTGCCTTGGTGATATCCCTGACATTGGTCAGCTCACCCATAAGTTTCTTAATCTGGCATATGATATCCTGCTTCATCTTATGGTCATATGCAAGCATTTCCACCCATTTAGGCATATAAAACTCTATCATTGTTAACGGAAATTCGTACAATATATTTTCCATGATACGATTAATATCTTCCTGCTTAAGCTGCTCGCAGTTTACAGGCATGACAGTAACATTGTATTTATCATGGATTTCATCCGCTAACTGTCTGGTTTCTTCCGAATAGGGCTTGGAGGAATTGAGAAGTACCAGAAAAGGCTTATTTATTTCCTGAAGCTCCCTTATAGTCCTCTCCTCCGCCTCTAAGAAGCTGCTTCGCGGCAATTCTCCGAAACTTCCGTCACAGGTTATTACCACGCCTATTGTGGAATGGTCTTTGATAACCTTACGGGTTCCGATTTCCGCAGCCTTGGTAAAAGGAATCTCTTCCGCAGACCAGGGCGTTTTTACCAATCTCTCTGCATCTTCTTCCATATGGCCTGATGCTCCATCAACCATATAGCCTACACAGTCAATCAGCCTGACTTTGACATTTATGTCCGCGCCTAACTGAATCTGCGCAGCCTCCTTGGGAATAAACTTTGGCTCGGTTGTAGTAATCGTCTTTCCTCCCGCGCTCTGCGGCAGTTCATCCTGCGCACGCTCTTTTTCATGCTCATTTTCCATATAGGGCAGGACAAGCAAATCCATAAACCTCTTGATAAACGTTGATTTTCCGGTCCTTACAGGGCCCACAACCCCTATGTAAATCTCTCCGCCTGTTCTATCCTGTATGTCTTTGTATACTGCATATTCATTTCTGTTATTAATTTCCATAAAAATACCCCTTCCATACTTATTAAAATGTATGTGAAGGGATATCCATTTATGACATTATTACGCAAGCTTGTGAAAAATTATACAATTGGGCTGCGGCACCTCTATTTCCTTGCCGTTCATTACAAGCAGCCCTTTTTCCAAATCCACATTAAAGAAGGTCATTGTATTGGTTTCATGATTAAGCGATACAAGATGTCTGTTATCTGGGAAAAGGTTTGCATCCTTCGGATAGTCGCCACTGATAGGCAGACACAATATCTTACTGAGCATACCGTTTTTCTTATTTATTTTATAGATAACGGCGCTGTTGTCACCTGCATTGGAACTTACCATATAGTTAAAATCAGCGGAAATATTAAGTGCACTTGCAGCCGAGCCGCCGGCATGATAATCGTTCAGGGTTGAAATAGTCTGGATTTTCTCAAATTCCGGATTTCCGTGTATCTCCTGATAAGTATAAACATCAATATAATTTTTCAGTTCATGCACGATATAAAGATATTTACCATCCTGTGAAAATTTAAGATGTCTTGGTGCGGATTCCTGCTCGCTTCTAATAATATCAATCTGACTGAGTTTGCCGTTTACGTGGTCGAAACGATATACATTAACATGATCCATACCCAGATCAGCAGCACACAAATATTTATTATCCCTGGTCATCTTAACACAGTTGATATGGGGTCTAAAGTTACGCTCCGCTATACTTCCCAGTCCTTTGTGGTAAACCTCGTCGGTAATCTCTCCCACTCCGCCGTCATCTAAGAGACGTAAAACCGTTATTTTACCATCATGGTAGCCTCCTACGAAAAGATACTTATCCTCATAGTCGGTAGAAAGATAGCAGCCTCTCATTCCGTTGATACTGCCCTCATTGATTACTTCCAGATCTCCGTCAGGCAGGATACGGTAGGTCTCCACTCCAAAATCAGTTATTGCATATAAGTATTTCTGGTTGTGGGAAATCGTTATATATGAAGAATTAGTGATCTCTATAAGGTTCTTCTCTATCATACGGCCCTTTTCTATGTCTACATCATAGATCCTGATGCCGTATTTATCCTGTCGTCCCATTGTATAAGTAGAAACATATGCTACATACTTTTCCCGTGCCATGACGTTTCCTCCATTTAGCTTGTTAGGTTGATTCTATCACAGAATTGGAGAAATATCAACTTTGAAAAGGGTTGAGAAAAGGATTGTACAAATAGTAACTTTTCTTTGCTTATTGTCGGAGCCAGAGGCGCAAAGAAAAGTTACTATTTGCACAATCCTATCTACACAGTGCTGTTTTTAATGATGTTACTTGTTTAATGACTGAAATGAGGTGCTTACGGCGTAGGCTACATCTTTGTCACTCATAATGAAAAGGACTAAATCGCCTACGTTTTCTACTAAAACTGTCTCGGCGCTGACACAGACCCATTTGTTTAGGTCGGCGTTGTCTTTTAACTGTTGTTTGATATCTTCAATATCGTCAGGATTTACACGCAATAGTACACATTGGTATGCTATTGAGGATATCATCGGAACGGAGAATATGCCTTCGGTGTAATCAATATCTGCAGTTCCTAACATCGCCTGCTCATTATCCTCCGTGAGAACGTCAATAATATAATCCTGCATGGTTTCTTTTCTTTCGGCGTCGATACCCTCAAGTCCGGCATAGATGTCCTTCATAATGTCCTGAAGGTCGCCCTCAATAGTCTCAGCTGCAGAATCTGCTTCAGCATCTGACTCATTATCTGAGGTGTTATCATTTGCGATATTGTTTGAGTCACTGCCCGCTGTATTGCCTGCAGTGTTGTTTCCACAGGCAAAACTTGTCATCATAACCGGGATAAGCAATAAAATTGCTATTCCTTTTCTGTAACTAAATATTTTTACATCCTTTTTTTTCATTTTTCTTATTTTCCTTTCATACTTTTTATTTTTAAAATTGTTCTATCTCCTCTGGATACTTTACTCCCCATTCACTCCTAAACCCATCCATAAGCCGCATCACTTCCAAAGTATCCTCATGCTTCATAGAAGGGCATTCCCTCAAACCTTTTTTTATGCAATCAATTGTCTCCAATACTTCATATTCATATCCGTTTATCTGCTCAGGTACACGAACTTCTTTTACCAATATACGATTCTCATCATATACTTTTATCTCCAAAGGGTCGTTTATATTATCAACTACCATCCAGCCTTTGGAGCCATAGAAGATTCCCTGCCTGTCCGATAATCCATAGATTCCGGATGTGAGATTCGCCATACGACCATCTTCATATGATAAAATCATCACATTCTGCCCATCCACCCCTGTTTCTGTAAGCTGTGCAAATGAATGCTTCTTTGCTATCTTATTACCAAAATGCATAAGTGCAAAGTTTAATGTATAGACACCCACATCCAATAATGCCCCACCCGCAAGCTCAGGCCTGATAATACGCTCCTTATTCGAAATGGCATAATCCAGATTAGCGGTAAGGGTCTTAACCTCTCCTATCATACCCTCTGCAAGCAAATCATTGATGATTTTTCTTGAGGGCATATAGCGTGTCCATATGGCCTCTGTCACAAGAACATCCTTTTCTTTGGCGAGACGGAATATTTCTTCTGCCTGCTTTTCGTTTACGGTGAATGCTTTTTCACACAAAACATGTTTGCCTGCTTCAATGCATAACTTCATATGTCTGTAGTGATGCGAATGAGGTGTGGCTATGTATACAAGCTCCACACTATCATCAGCAAGCATTTCTTCATAAGAACCATATGCCTTTTCAAATCCAAATTCCTTCGCAAAACGCTGTGCTTTTTCAAGGCTTCTGGAGGCAACGGCATAGCACTCTGCTTCTTCAAGCCCTGCCATCGTATGGGCAAGTTTTTCTGCAATATTTCCTGCACCTAAAATTGCTATTTTCATATTTTTACACTCAACCTCCGTTAGCAATTATTTCTATTATTTGCAAATAACTAATCTGCAAACCTGAAAGGTGTAATCGGTATTATATGTTCTGACATACAATATATCATCTTTACAGATAATATAATCCGCCTTGCTCTTTATATCAATCTGTTCAATTAATGTTCCATCATCTATATTCACCAGATTAATATAATCAGGTTCATCCGTAAAGCCATAGCCGCAGACAATAGTTTTATCAATTATGGCAAAATTCCTTGAGTTAGTAATACAAGGCTCGGTTTTCCAGATAACGCTTGAATCATTTAGATTAACTGCCACAATGTATCCATGTTTTGGACAGGACTCTTTATATGTATTATGTGATATGGATACATATAATGTATCCCCTTCGGATTGTACCCACCAGATTCTCTGCTCAATAAAATCATAATCTTCTTCCTTATATTCACTTGCATAACGATATTCGGAAAAATCAAGGGTTTTTAAATAATTCCCACTTACTTTGTCATAAATATGAAGTAAGTATTTACTTGAACCGTCATCGCCTTCCAACTCATAGCGGTATTGCTCATCTTCCATTACATTTGAGTCAATTGGCTCAAGTTCGTTATCTTCAAACCATTTCTCGGTATCAATAATATTATTTTTTTCCTCGGTAAGTTTCTCCAATATGAAGGAATTACTACCATCTGATGATTCTATGCCATCTATACAATAATAATCTTCACTCGGATTTTCCACAATAATATCTGTGGATTCGGTTTCTCCTTCAGATGGCGGCAAAACTTCTTCGCTTATAATTTCATCATTTTGAAGTGTATCTGTTTCATCTGTCATATTATTTGAGAGCTTATCGGCTTTCTCTATTGATGATAGCGTTTCATCTTCTTTTTCGGAGATAATATCCGTCTTTAGTACGATATCAGATTCTGTTATTTTTTCATTATTACTACAGGCTGTCAATGTAATAGTAATTGTAATCGCCAGAAATATCCGTTTAATCATAATATTATTACCTCTTTTTCGTTTATCCTTTCTTCAAATTGTACATAAAAGTCGTCCGAAGTATATTGTTTCTCATAAAAAGTATGTAAAAACTTCATATTTATATTCTTAATCAGTTCATCACCGTTATATTCACCGTTAATAGAGAGACTCGGATCTGTACTAAAAGTTGCAGTATTTTCAGACTTTGTTAAAATATCTTTAATTCTTTTCTGCAACGTTTTTCTTAAATTGTGCCAGGTAATCAAAAACTTTTCATATCGTTTGCCATCGGTAATCTCAAGCCACTTTTTGACCTTGAGTTTTGTATGGGTTGACTGTGTACAGGCATCTTCCAGTAAAAAGTAATACAGTTCATCATTTTCATACTTTCTCCCCAGCGGGAAAAGTCTGCAAAGCCCCGGACGGAATCCGTGTATGCTGCATCTTCCGTTTGCATCAAGGAAAGCGCATGAATCTGATGTCTCCTGCATTTTCAGATTCGGCAGGATAAGTCCTTCCTCTACATGTAATTCAATTTTATCCTGCATAAGTCCGGCAAATGTTGTATTCAGATTATTTTCCATCTGCCAGATATCGTAAGGATCTAATACGATTGATTCACCCATTCCACGGCAGCAGCCGGAACAGCCTTTACAATCGTTACAACCTACCCTTGCCATATCGTTTAGAGTGTATAATTTTGCATCCATTGTTTATCCAATCCAATTTATGTACTATATAACGTTAATATCAGTGTTCCTCTACGTACCGTAAAAACTCCGGCGTTTTTGACCAGTATTTTATTCCCCAGTTTTCAAAATTCCACTCTTCCATATAGGAATTACATTCATAGTCTATATAATATAAAATTTCATCCTGAACAACAAAGTTCGTAGGAAAATAATCGATATTTAACCCTGCTTTATATGCAAGTTCACTCATTTGTATGACCTGTTCCAAATATCCAGGTTTCATTTTATCCAATAAAATCAGGTCATAAACGGTTTCGCCCTCTATATATTCCTTTAAAAGCCTTTCATTAGGCTCGTCGATATCAATCATCCGTGGAATTAAGATACCTGCCCTGTTTAATTTTTCATAATCGGCTTTTTCCGCCTCTATTTTATTTCCAAAGTTGTAGTAATCGCAGGGCTCATGATGAATTTGTTTAAGAACATATGTTCTATTTTCATCTGAAACCAGATAAGAATAGCCGCCCTTTCCATGTCCTAACAGTTTAATAACCGTATAATCCTTATCTTTGATACTTAGCTTATCCACTAAAAAGTCTCCCTGCATTTTATTCCCAATATATTATAGCAAACGTGGTAATAAAGCGCAAACCTGATAATATATAGACCAAACTTAACATGGACACAAGCTTTACTTTAACACAGGCTTATTTTAAACACAGTCTTGAACCATAAAGTAAAATCAAAAAAACAGACAGTTTATTTTCGATTCAGAAAACAAACTGCCCTAATTTGTAATATTTTAATATCAACATCTTAAATTAGAATGTCAACAGGCTTATATAATTCCTTATATTTATCAACATTGCCAAGATATTGAGAAGTTCTTAACTCCTCTAAAGTGCTGTCTGTTACACCTTCTGCAATAGCTTCATCTATGTCAGTATCCAAAGACTCAACATTTTCCAGCTCAGCCTCATCAAGCTCCTCAACCGTCTCATCCATAATCTCTTCCTGAATCTGCTCAATCTCTTCAAGCACCTCATCCAGCATTTCATCCAGCATACCTTTGTTCTCGTCCAAGCCGAGAGCTTCTTCCACCATATCTTCTTTTCTTTCTTCGGGAGTCTTTGGTGCGGATTTCTCTGCCGCTTCGGCAATCTTTTCACCAAGCTCTCTTGCCTCATCCAACATATGGAACATTTGCTCACTGTTGTATTGCTTTTTCACAGCCGCTATCTGCTCTTCATAGGAATGAAACATTTCCAGTTTCCCGGCTATCTCTTCAAGCGTATTACATTCCATATCTTTAAGCTTTTCTTTCTGTGTGGTGAAAAAATCCACCTGGTTTTGTGCTTTCTGTTGTCGTTCCAATTTATCCTGTGTGCTCTTAAGTGCAGGTTTACGCATCATTAACAGATTTCCTGCATAAATTGCTTTGGATGTATTACCTGCTCCATATGAATTTCCGACAAAAGATGAAATGTTCATAGCTATGACCTCTCTTATTTTATAAACGAAAATTTATCGGTCTGTAAACAATTCCCGACAATTAAATCTCGTGTTTTACATTTTATATTTCGGTATATAAATTCAAAGCTTAATAGGAATGTAATAAATCGACATTTTTTTGTTGTAAAATTAGGGCTAAAATTGAAATTTGTAACCTTGGCCTGCTAGTAAATATATTTACAGTAGTGACTTTATTAGAGCATACATTTTCATATCTATAATTTCACCATTCTTAACAGCATTACTGTGCAAAGTCCCTTCAAATTGAAATCCTGCTTTTTCCAGCACACGACATGAAGCCGTATTATAAGCAAAGGGCTCGGCAAATATCCGGATAATATCGGTGTTCCCAAATATATACTCGCAGACCTGCCTGACCGCACTTGTGCAATATCCTTTTTCCCAATATGGCTCCCCTATATAATATCCCATTTCTGCCGTACGGGAATGTATATTTTCACACCGAAAAACTCCTATACTGCCAATAGCCACATCATCCACAGTAATGGCAAATGCAAAGGTTTTAGTTTTGTCAGCGGACAACATAGAATTTATGAATTCCTCAGCATCTTTTTCCGTATATGGATATGGTAATCCGTCACGGAGATTATTCATAATCTTTCTATTGTTGAGCATCTTAGCTAAATTAGTGCTGTCTTCGATTCTCCACTCTCTTATTTTGCAGTCCATATTAATAACCATTCCTTTCCCACAGTCTGCAATTAATTTCTCATTTTCATTAGTTCTCCCAAACACCGACCCCTGTAAACATCTGCATCATTATAGCACAAAAAATATCAGCTATAAATATTTATAATAATACAAATGATATTGATTTTTCTTTTGCTTTGCGGTATGATTATTCATACCAATCATACTGTTGGAGGTGATAATATGGAATTTCCTAAAGGAAAATATGCTTGGATGGTGAAAATAGGAGAAAAAGGACAATTCGTTATCCCAAAAGAAGCCAGGGATTTGTTCGATCTTCAGCCGGGCAATGAGATATTGGTATTGGGTGATATTAAACGAGGGATTGCCATCCTTCCAAAGGAATTGCAGAGCAAGTACATTACAAAAATTTTTTCTGATATAGATAAAGGAGATAAATAATATGAGTAAAATCGTTTTCTTTTGTATTCCGGCACACGGACACACCAATCCTACCTTGGGAGTAGTACGGGAACTTACCTCTCGCGGACATCAGATATGGTACTATTCTTATAATGCTTTGCGTAAAAAAATTGAAGCCGCAGGAGCAATCTTTGTGTCCTGTGATGATTACGATATGGAACAGAAACTTTCACCTAAGGATGCTGCACGTATAGGAAAGGATTTGGCATTTTCCACGCAGATTCTTGTAGATACCACCCTCTCTCTTGATGACAAGGTCTGTGCTGATATGGAGCAGCTGAAACCCGACTGTATTGTTGCCGACTCTATGGCGGTATGGGGCAAGGCTGTTGCTATGAAACTTGGTATACCATTCGTTTCTTCTACTACAACCTTTGCATTCAATAAATATTCTGCAAAGATTATGAAGCAAAGTTTAGGCGAATTATTTAAGATGATATTTTCTATGCCCAAGATAAGCAAAGATATCAAGCGTTTACAGGACAAAGGCTACCCTGTAAAAAATGTTCTTGACATCATTCAAAGCGATGAAAATACACATACCGTGGTTTATACCTCTCCTGAATTTCAGCCCTGCTCGGATACCTTCACAGATAAATATGTTTTTGTCGGTCCCTCTATACGGCCTGCAGAAAGAAAGATTGAAAAAAACAAGGATATCCTTGTTTATATTTCAATGGGTACCGTAAACAATGATATGCTACCGCTTTACAAAAGATGCATAAACGCTTTTTCGAATACAGATTATCAGGTTATTATTTCCATTGGTAACTTAGTCTCCATAGATGAGCTGGGGCAGATACCGGAAAATATATCCGTATTTTCGCATATAGACCAGATTGCCGTACTTAAACAAGCTGATGTATTCATCTCCCATTGCGGAATGAATAGCGTTAATGAGAGTCTGTATTTTGGCGTGCCGCTTATTATGCTGCCGCAGACTTCAGAACAAGGCGGTGTTGCCGAGCGTGTATTGCAGCTTGAAGCAGGAATCAAACTTACCAAAACAGATGCCGCGTCAATTCTTAATACTGTAAAAAGTGTACTTGATGATCCATCTTACAAACAAAACGCCGAAGCAATTGCCAACGGTTTCAAACGCTGCTCCGGTGCGGTGGGCGCGGCAGATAAAATTATGCAGGTATGTGACGCATCTATACAGAATTGAAATAAATTGAAATTTGTGTAGAGCGTTACCAAGGATGGAGAGGCGTCGGAGGCGGGACAGGTGCATAATTAACAGGGGATGTGGCGGCTTTCGGGAATAAGAACTTCTAATAGCATT
>JAFLTG010000170.1 GCA_022510545.1 Lachnospiraceae bacterium
AAAAAGTAACAAAAAGGCGTGTAAAGAAAAACGTTGAACATGGACAGGCACATATTCAGTCCTCTTTTAACAATACAATCGTTACCCTTACAGATAACGAAGGTAATGCTTTAAGCTGGGCAAGTGCAGGTGGTCTTGGTTTTAGAGGTTCAAGGAAATCTACTCCATATGCAGCACAAATGGCAGCTGAGACAGCTACCAAAGCTGCTCTTATTCATGGTTTAAAAACAGTTGATGTTATGGTAAAAGGACCCGGTTCAGGACGTGAAGCGGCAATCCGTGCACTTCAGGCTTGTGGTCTTGAAGTTACAAGTATCCGTGACGTAACTCCTGTACCTCACAATGGATGCCGTCCGCCTAAGCGCCGCCGCGTCTAATTAAAAAAAGTTGGATGAAAGTGCCGTATGGTACTGTAAACAATAGCATGAGGTTAATCCTCAGAGAAAGGAGCCTGACATGGCAGTAAATAGAGTTCCTGTATTGAAAAGATGCAGATCCCTCGATTTGGATCCTACTTATTTAGGATATGATAAGAAATCAAAAAGAACATCAGCAAGAGCTGGTAAGAAGGTCAGTGAATATGGTCTTCAGCTTAGAGAAAAGCAGAAAGCTAAATTTATCTATGGTGTACTTGAGAAACCTTTCAGAAATTATTATAATAGAGCTGAAAGAATGAAGGGTATGACCGGTGAAAATCTTATGGTTATGCTTGAGAGCAGACTGGATAATGTCGTTTTCAGAATGGGTTTTGCAAGAACCAGAAGAGAGGCAAGACAGGTTGTTGGACATAAGCATTTTCTTGTAAATGGAAAATGTGTTCAAATTCCTTCTTATTTAGTTAAGGCCGGAGATGTAATTGAAGTAAGGGAGAAATCCAAATCCTTACAGAGATATAAAGATATCCTCGAAGTAGCAGGCGGAAGATTGGTACCGGAATGGCTTGATGTGGATCAGGAAGCATTCAAGGCAACTGTAAAATATCTTCCTACAAGAGAGATGATTGACGTTCCTGTAGATGAAATGCTTATCGTCGAGTTATATTCAAAATAGGAATTAGATAAGCAGTTTATTATTGTTCGTAAAGGAGGGTATTTGCAGTGTTTGATTTTGAAAGACCAAATATTGAAGTTGTAGAAATCTCTGAAGACAAAAAATACGGTAAATTCGTAGTAGAACCATTGGAAAGAGGTTACGGTATTACCCTTGGTAACTCTTTGAGAAGAATTATGCTTTCTTCATTACCCGGCTCAGCTGTAAGCCAGGTAAAAATCGAAGGCGTATTACATGAGTTCAGTTCTATTCCGGGAGTTAAAGAAGACGTCACTGAAATCATTATGAATATCAAGAGTCTTGCAATCAAAAACACAAGCGAGACAAATGAACCTAAGACTGCATATATAGAGTATGAAGGCGAGGGTATTGTAAGAGCTTCGGATATTCAGGTTAATCAGGATATAGAGATTCTGAATCCCGATCAGGTAATTGCCACTCTGAGCGGTAAGGATACCAAATTGTATATGGAATTGACTATCACAAGAGGCAGAGGTTACGTAAGTTCCGATAAAAATAAAACTGACGATTTACCTATTGGCGTCATTGCTGTAGATTCTATTTATACACCTGTTGAAAGAGTTAATGTAACCGTAGAAAACACGCGTGTAGGCCAGATTACCGATTTTGATAAACTTACACTTGATGTTTACACAAACGGAACACTGGTTCCTGATGAAGCGGTTAGTTTAGCTGCAAAAGTACTTAGCGAACATTTAAGCCTTTTCATTGATCTGTCTGAGAATGCCAAAACCGCAGAGGTTATGGTTGAAAAAGAAGATGATGAAAAAGAAAAAGTATTGGAAATGAGCATTGATGAGCTGGAATTGTCTGTTCGTTCCTACAATTGCTTAAAAAGAGCTGGTATCAATACTGTAGAGGAATTGACTAATAAGACTTCCGAAGATATGATGAAAGTCCGTAACCTTGGACGTAAATCTTTAGAAGAGGTTTTAACTAAGCTTAAAGAATTAGGACTTCAGTTAAATCCGAGCGATGAAACGTAAAATAATATATGAAATTTCGTGTTTGGTATTATATACGATAAGACCAAAGAGCGCGTATAAGAAAGGAGCCCGACATGGCAAAATACAGAAAACTTGGAAGAACATCTGATCAGAGAAAAGCTTTACTTAGAAATCAGGTAAC
>JAFLTG010000171.1 GCA_022510545.1 Lachnospiraceae bacterium
GATAAAAGGTATCCGCCATATTGTAGATCAGGACAATGATCTGGCTGAATATGGTAGGCAGAGCCATTGCCTTTACTGCCTTTGGCACAGGCAATGATTCAAAAATTTCTTTACTGTTTACTTTCGCCATTCTTTTCACTCTCCTCAATTCTTTGATCTATATGCTTAATATACTGCTTCATAAAATCTCTAACCTGATTAAGCTGCTTATCCGAAAACCCTTTCATAAAGACTATATCCCGTGCAAGCCATGCTTCATGAGCTTCTGCATGTTTTTCATATATAATCTTTCCTGTATCTGTCAGACGGTAATATATGTTCTTCGCATTACCATCTATCTGATATGATGATATAAGACCTGCTTCCGTCAATTTCTTTAAATTCTTACAGATACCGCCTCTTGTCATTCCCATATGTCCTGCAATGGAGGTGACATTCGGCTGCTCCAGATCCCCGATTGCCGCAATGATATGAAGTTCCGAATTGTTGTAGCCCCTAAGAGATTGATCTTCTCTGAGTTTTGATAATATTTCCTGCTTATCACCATATTCTTTAAACAAACTTAATAAATCCATATCGGTCTCCTTTGTTTACCCGGAAACAATATTAACACAGAATTGTTTCCTTGTCAACAAAATCAAATTTTTCTATTGAAATGCGATGCTATCGTTGATAACTTCTTACTCTAAATAATTTGATAAAAAATACAATTTTATGATATTATTTTTATTAGTTACGTGCTATATTGTCATTAGTCTAAAAAATGCAAACACAGAAAGGCGGAAATATTATGTTGAAAAGTATTGGTTTCTATAAGGGCATGAATTTGGGAGGCTGGTTTTCCCAGTGTGATTACAGTGAAGACAGACTAAATAATTTCATCAAAGAATCGGATTTTGAAAAAATCGCTTCATGGGGACTTGACCATGTTAGAATTCCGATTGACTACAATATTCTTGAAAACGAGGATCTCAGCTATAAAGAGGACGGTTTTGAACGTATTGAAAAAGCTTTGAAATATGCCGAAAAATATGCTTTGAATGTTGTGATAGATTTGCATAAGACAGCAGGTTTTTCTTTTGACTTTGGAGAAAATGAAAGCGGTTTTTTTGAAAACAAAAAGTATCAGGAACGTTTTTATAGACTTTGGGAAGAAATTGCAAAACGATTTGGCAAGTACCCGGACAGGGTGGCATTTGAACTGTTGAACGAAGTTACAGAACAGCATTTTATTGATATGTGGAATGAAATTTCATACCAATGTATAAGAAGAATACGAACCTATGCGCCGGATACTCTAATTCTGGTTGGTAGTTATTGGAACAACAGTCCTGAAGCAGTAAAGGATTTGGCCAAACCTTTTGATGATAAAGTAATTTACAACTTCCATTGTTATGCTCCGCTTAAATTTACACATCAGGGCGCATACTGGACAAAAGAAATTGTGCCAGAAGAAAGGTACAACTTTGATGAGCTCGATATCACTGAGGAGTTTTTTGAAGCATTATTCCTTCCTGCTATAGAAAAGGCCAAAAGCTGCGGTATTGAGATCTACTGTGGCGAATATGGTGTCATTGATAAAGCTAGTCCTGAAGATACGTTGAAATGGTTTAGAGTGATAAATAGTGTTTTTGAGAAGTATGGTATTGCAAGGGCAGCTTGGAATTACAAACAGATGGATTTTGGTCTGTCTGATTGTCGTATGGATGCGGTTCGGGACGAATTGATAAGTTATCTTTAAAAGCATATTTTCTAACTTCATACTATTCTCCACATAAGAAAAAGCCGGATGAGACAACAGGTATTTCAACCTGACATCTTATCCGGCTCGTTATTTCATGATTAAGTAACATTATTAGCGATTATAAATATAATTTGTATCAAGTCTTGTTTCAAATTCTTCCACGGGAAGAGGTTTATCGAAATAAAATCCTTGTGCAAGATTACATTTATTATCTGAAAGGAGCCGGACCTGTTCTTTTGTTTCAACACCTTCGGCAATACATTCAAGTCCCATTTCCTGAGCCATAGCGACGACATGCTTAAACATTACACCATTTTGAACGGGACTTTCATCGCCTTTATCAGGCAAAAGGCTCTTATCCAACTTTAAAACGTTCCATGGTATCTCCTTGATGAGATTAAGTGAAGAGTAACCGATACCGAAGTCGTCCACAG
>JAFLTG010000172.1 GCA_022510545.1 Lachnospiraceae bacterium
AGCAATCCTGCCAAACAAAAAGTGAATCTTTGGCAGAACTGCCGGAAATAAGAATAAAGATTTGTTTTATTTCGATAATAACATCACAGAATTTGAATAATTACAATAAATAATATTAATAAATTACTAAAAATCACTCTACTATATATTTGAAATAAATTCTTATCATACATAGGAAAATTATCCACAATTACACGCAGATACAATAATCTGCAGTTCTCCTTCAAGATTAACATCACCATAGTCATACGGCAGGATGAAATGATCTCCTTTTTTTATCATGGTTCCATTTAAGTTGCCCTCCCCTTTTGTAACACTCATGAGCATAAAAGGTTTGTCCTGTTTAAATGCAACAGACTTACTAATATCCAGCTTCCACACCCTGTAATAGTCACACTCAATCAAAAGATTCATTGTATTTTCAGGCATGTTACCGGTTTTTTTTATACATTCCGCTAATGGTTTGGGAGGAACGGATATTACTTCAAGTGCATTATCAAGATGAAGCTCTCTTGGTTTTCCATTGGTCAAACGGTCAAAATCATAGACCCGGTAGGTGATGTCACTGTTTTGCTGTACTTCCAGTATCATCAATCCTCCACCAAACGTATGTATGGTTCCGGGCTCAATCTGGATGAAATCATCTTTTTCAACATGGACTTCTCGAATCAGTTCCTTCCATTCACCCTTTTCAACCATAGATTTAAGTTCTTCTCTGGTGTTTGCATTATGACCTATAACAATGGTGGAATCTTCCCGTCCATCAAGAACATACCAACATTCCATTTTACCAAGAGAACCGTTTTCATGATTTTTCGCGTAAGCATCATCAGGATGCACCTGTATACTTGAACACCCTTCCGCATTGATAATTTTAACAAGTAAAGGAAACTGGTCTAAACCTGTATTTCCAAAGAGTTGAGGTTCTTTTTCCCAGAGTATTGAGAGTTTGTATCCATCATATTTTCCACCTTTGATGATGCAATCCCCATTCGGATGTGCGCTGATTGCCCAGCATTCTCCGGTATCGTCTCCCGGAATCTGATACGGCCAGTCTTTGCCCAGTCTGTCACCGCCCCACAACATCTGTTTAAATACCGGATTCATAAATAAAATTGACTGTTCCTGACAATTCATCGCTTCTACATTTCCTCCTGACGTGCATTAATGCGCTTTATATAATAAAATAAATATACTTTATTGTCATAAATTAAAACCTGTTATAGCATCAGGCTGCATATAACAGGTTTATTTCCATTTTATACTGCCTCCATGCAATATAGCGCAATCCTTGCTAATATTATTGTAACAAACTATATATCGGCAGAATACTTTAAAAAATTAGAGAGTGACTGTAGGATTCAAGCTATTTATCTATTATACCGTATTCTTTATAGAGTTTCTTTCTCATACTCTCATCTTCAAGCGCAAGCATTGCGTCTTCATCCCTCCCATCTGCGAAAAGACTCTTCATCAATGAAGAAAGCAGGACTTCTCCTTTCTCAATTCCTTTACGGATTCCTTCAACATTTTCTCCTCTGTCAGCCAGTTCATCTTGATGTACCGAAGTCCGGGCAATCTCCGGAGTGCCTTCAATATATTTCTCTTCTATTTCTTTTAAACTGCAGTCTTTATATTCCTCTACGCAGTTTTTTAATATCCTGGCCAAGATGCTCTTATTGGCAAGTAGCTTTTTACAGGCATTATCTAGTGAAACCTTGACCCAGTCAATAGTCTCAATACCTGTTGCTAATGTATTTTTTACTTTCAAGTATTTTCCTATCCTCCTTTGATAAATTAATAGTTTCATTAATTTCTTAAATATATCAGCAGGAAAAGAAAAATATAAAGTAATAAACACATCATATTTTATAGCAATCCTGCCAAACAAAAAGTGAATCTTT
>JAFLTG010000173.1 GCA_022510545.1 Lachnospiraceae bacterium
CAAAAATAAAATCTGTAATACAGTCAAACGGATAATCCATTTTGTTTCCTCCATTAGCAAACAATAGGTATCTGTCTTATAAGCGGATAGCTTTCATTCTAATTCTGACATAATCCGCGTACCACTTATTATCTATATATAAGTCACCCCTTAGTTCTTCTACTACTTTATCAATAATTTCTTCTTTCATTTGTTCTGTTTCAATAACCGAAAAAGGTGTTTTCACAAACATATTTATCCAATCTTTTAATCCGTTTTCACCTTTAAGCTCTGTTGGTCTGTCAAAAAGGACAGCATATTTCACTCTAAAGCCTGTGTTTTCCAAAAGAGCAGCATATTCACTGATTGTGGGAAAGTAGAAAGGCATTTCATAACAATAGCCGTATTCTAAAAAATACGTTTCTAATACCCTGTGAATACGCTGGTTATTTCCATAGCCACCAAATTCAAAAACGAACTGTCCATTCTTTTTAAGAGCATTGTATACACATTTTAACATGTCTTGTTGCTGTTCTTGATTTATCCAATGAAGTACAGCGTTAGAAAACACAACATCAACAGATTCTGAAAGAGTAAAGTTGGTAGCATCCCCTTGTACAAATTCAATGGTTGGATATTTTTTTCTTGCAATGTCCAAGAGATCTTTGGATGCGTCCAATCCTTTTACTAAATAACCTTTTTCCTGCAGTGTCTTTGCCAATGCCCCATTACCGCAACCCAAATCCAACACAGAACTGTCTTTATCTGCATCTATCAATTCTATTACACTGTTTCCATACTGATGAACAAAGGAAAAATCAGCGGTATATTTATCTGCATCCCATTCTATATTCATTTTCTTTCCCTCACTGTTAATTCAGGCTACTCAGTCGTACTATGATCTTTTCACGACACTCCGCATGATGCGGCATCCCGCCCCCCAGTCCGGCAAGCTTTGGCAACTGAAGCTTACCTGAAGAGTAATACCATGTATCCCTGCAGAAAAATTCTCCCCTTCCGGAATATAATTCTTCAAAACCCACAGCATATTGCTTTCTTCAAAAATACTAGACATAAATACCTTCTATATAATTTGATTGTTTTTCTGTTGTTAACTCGCTTTTTCACTTTCTTAATTGTAATATTCTAAATATCTTTAAGCGCACTATGACTTGTTAATTCCTTAACTATTTTCCAGCCTTCGTAACTATGTTCCAAGTTCTCTTTTATCGGCAAAAAGCCTAAATCTAAATAAACCTTGCACGCCAACCATGTATTTGTTTGAGTAGGTATTTTCGCATGTGAATATCCAAGATTCTTCATAACACTTAAAACATATGTAATCAACGGTTTGGAAAGCCCCTTTCCCTGATGCTCTCGCTTAACTGCTACCCAATGAAGCCATCCGGCACCTGAAGTATCCCTGCCATAAATGTTATAAAATGCTGTAGCTGTAGCAACCTTTTCACCCTTTTCGTTTTCAATGAAGACCATTCTTTCAGGCAGTATATCCAGACTATTCGCGTAATAACGATTCCAAGTTTCCAATCCCTGCTCATAAGTTGTAAACTCTTTTGCGGACATCTCAATTTCAATCCATCGTTCCCTATCCCCATCAGAAAAAGGCACAAATCTATATCCGGCAGGAAGATTGTACTCCGGCAGGTCAGATAGCTCTCGCTCAAGCAATAATTCGTAATAACAGATTCGCTCATCGTGATTATCATACTGTGTAACACTTCTTTTTGGTAAACGCGCATCCAGTGCTTCCCTAATCTGAGGTACTATTTTATGGATGTACTTAATTCTATCCATTGTATTTCGCACCTCAGAAATACCTAATTCTCTTTCTGCTTCGTCCGTACATTTTC
>JAFLTG010000174.1 GCA_022510545.1 Lachnospiraceae bacterium
CTTTCGATAAAAATGTTATCCGTTTCCAAAAGATAAGCGTTAATGTTAGCTACTTCCTGTCTAATGTCTCCTGTGTATAGGGTTCTCTTATTCTTTGAATTCACTATACTAAAACCGATAATCACGCAATGCACATGAGCCTTTATCTTTGCCTCACTATCCCAACGAAATGTACGATGAGCAAAGTCAATATGGCACCCCATCTCAAACAGAGGTTTCCAAAGATTGGCAACCATTTCTCCCTGTGATACGGAATTTGTAGACACAAGGGCTGTTGTAATATTATTATTCTTCATAAATTCTGCTGCTTTTTTGTACCAACAACAAACATAATCCAGATTACCAACATTTTTCCATTTGTCCCCAAAAACAGACAATACATCCTTTTTCTGTCTTGATGACATCAGCCTTGCTCCTACAAACGGCGGATTACCCATAATATAGTTCAGTTCATTTTTAGCTACTATACTTTCCCAATTAAGCTGTAACGCATTCCCTTCTTGTATATTTGCATACGACCTCAAAGGAAGAAAATAAAGATTCATATGTACTATGTCTTCTGTTTCCTTCATCATCTGGCTTTCTGCTATCCATAATGCTGTTTTTGCAACCGTTACAGCAAAATCATTTATTTCAATTCCATAAAACTGACTAATAGATACCTGAATCGGATCAATTGCTTCTCCAAATACAATCTGCCCATTTTGCAATTCAATTAGAATCTCATTTTCCAGCCTACGCAATGAAATATATGTTTCTGTAAGGAAATTTCCGGAGCCGCACGCCGGATCAAGAAACTTTAACTGAGCAATCTTACTCTGAAATGCGCTCAGTCTGGATTTTTTAGTACGCTCTACTGCAATCTGCTTAATTTCATTTAGTTCCGCTTTCAACTCATCCATAAACAGTGGATCAATGACTTTATGAATATTCTCAATAGAAGTATAGTGCATACCACCGCTTCTTCTTGTTTCAGGATTTAAGGTACTTTCAAAAACTGCCCCAAATATAGTGGGACTAATATCAGACCAGTCAAAATTTTCGCTTGCCTTTGATAGTAGCAATTCCTTAATTTCTTCAGTAAAAGGCGGTATCTCAATATTTTCGTCAGCAAATAAACCACCATTTACATATGGAAATGCAGCCAGTTTTGGATTATCTTCAGATAAATATTTATCCCTATCTTCCACTCTTGTATCAAGTATCTTAAACAACTCCACCAGCGCCTTACGAAAACCACTTACAGGTATATCTTTGAGATAGTCATGGAACATCATATGTGAACCAAAAATACCTGCATCCTCAGCATATAAACAAAATACAAGCCTTACACAAAGCGCATTCAGACTTTTATATGAGTTTTCATCCGGATCTTTATACTGTTCTATCAGCTTGTCATACAATATTCCCACGATTTTACCCGCTTCTACAGATATTTCCATTTCGTGAGATAACTCTTTGACTTCTTTTTTGAACATAAAATCAAACAGAGGTAGCTTATTTCTTACTTCCTCCAACATAATAACAACCGGTGCTTCATTCGGCTTATTCATATCATGTATTTCAAATGTTTTGAAATTACAAGCAACTATCCATAAAGGAGTTTCATTAGGTATCATCCACTGCGCATAGTTACGCCCCTGCTCAAAAGGTGTACGCATAGAACCATCCGACTGCTGTGCCTTTTTATTCAAATCCTTGTCAATGCTCTTTTGCTCAATCAACACTCTGGTTTCAGGTATGTAAACATCAATAAACTTAGTTTGTCCATCTATGACTACTCTCTTTTCAAAAACTAACTTTTGCGTTACATTCTCAATCCC
>JAFLTG010000175.1 GCA_022510545.1 Lachnospiraceae bacterium
ATCGCCCTCCGTGGCTCATCGCGCCTTTCCGGGACGTCCTGTCCCGGAATTGCTGAATGCCTAAGGGAATGCTAAGAACTTCTAATTTCCTTCCAGAGACTCATAGCCGACTTACTATGTACCTCCGCACAGCCCCCGACATCGTCTCTTCTCCATCCTTGGCAACGCTCTACACATTGCAATTTGTAACCTTGGCCTGAGATGAGGATTGCACAAATTTCAATTTTTCAGCGGAAAATTAAGCAACTGTTTCTAATGCACTTTAAATATATGATAGGATATGTTATGCTTTTAATATTCCAAAGCAGGGAGATGGTTTATATAAATGATGATAATAAAATCTAACAAACCGCAATTTGAATATGACATACATTCCCTAATTAAAGCCTTTTATCCGGAGCAGGAAGTTAAACTGCTTACACCGGAATCCGTGATCAAAAATATGACACTGCTGTCAGAAAAGCCTGCGATGACTCTTGATTTCGGGGAGGAGCAGGTTGTTTTTAGCATCAATACTCCAAATGGTTCCGATATGGAATCCATATCGGATGAACATACCTACATATGGAAAGCTTCATCGAACAAAAAGAGCGATTATAAGAATGAGTTTAAGCTTTTTTTATATAAATCTTTAAGTGAAGAAACCGGCATCGAACTGCCTTGGGGTAATCTTACAGGCATCCGTCCTACCAAGATAGCAATGTCGATGCTGGAAGAAGGAAAAAGTGATGAAGATATCACCGCTTTTTTAAAGAAAGAACATCTGGTCAGTGCAGAAAAAACAAAACTCAGTATAGAAATTGCAAAGCGGGAGAGAAAAATCTTAGATACACTTCATTATAAGAACGGTTACAGCTTATACATAGGCATTCCGTTTTGCCCGACAACCTGCCTGTACTGTTCATTTACATCATATCCGATAAGCGTATGGAAGAAACAGGTTTCCGATTATTTAAGTGCATTAGAAAAAGAAATTGACTATGTGGCAGAGACTTATCGGGATAAAGTACTTGATACAATATATATAGGCGGAGGTACCCCTACTTCGCTATCGGCCGAAGAACTGGAGAGACTTCTTGGAAAGATAAAATCATCCTTTGAGTTATCCGCATTGCAGGAGTTTACGGTAGAAGCCGGACGGGCTGACAGCATAACTGAGGATAAATTGGCCGTGCTAAGCCGATATGGTGTTACAAGAATTTCAGTAAATCCACAGACAATGAAACAGGAAACTTTGCAGCTTATAGGACGGCAGCACACGGTTGAGCAGGTGATTGAGGCTTTTCATATGGCGAGAAGAGTCGGTTTTGACAATATAAATATGGATATTATTCTGGGGCTTCCCGGGGAAAAGGAAGAGGATGTAAAGAATACTATCCGTGAAATTGAGGCACTTGCCCCGGACAGTTTGACAGTTCATTCGCTGGCAATTAAGCGTGCGGCGGCAATGCAGAGCTGGATATCGGAGCATGGTATATCTGGTTTACATAACACAGAAGAGATGATGCGTATAGCAACTGACGGCGCACATCGTATGTCAATGGTTCCATATTATTTGTATAGGCAAAAGAATATGGCCGGTAATTTTGAAAATGTAGGCTATGCCAGAGAAGGGAAATATGGGATATATAATATTTTGATTATGGAGGAGAAACAGACTATTGTGGCGGTTGGGGCAGGAACTATTACGAAGAGGGTATTTGAAGATGGCAGGATCGAGCGGTGCGATAATGTGAAGGATGTGGCTCTGTACATAGAAAAAATCGATGAAATGATTGAGCGGAAACGGAGATTATTAGAAGAAGTGT
>JAFLTG010000176.1 GCA_022510545.1 Lachnospiraceae bacterium
TCATAAAGGATAGTGACAGCAAGATGTACGAGTCTAAACAGCGGCATCACAGCAAGCTTAAGGGCGAGTAATATAATAAACTGAAATGATATGATTCCAGATAAATGAACATACCTGTTTCTATCATACAAGATAAATATTATCAAGGTAGTGGGTCTATTAGGTTATATAAAACAGCCATAGACATAAAATGATGAATACTTTCGCTTGTAGTCAGACAGGAAAAAATACAGGTGTAATACACAGAGCCGTCATAATCGACGGCTCTTTCTACCGCAGTTCTAATGAGGCCCCTGCAGCTATCCACATCAATCCACATCCGCATATTGCTCTCAAGGTACAGGAGGGCATATTCTAATGGTTCATTAATCAATCAATCCTAATTTGAGAAGAATCTACGCAGCAATGTGTGAAGGGAAATTTGAAGATAACTATCGCACATTAGTGAATTATAGTGACTAATAAAAGAATTCTTTTTAGATTTCTGACTTTTTATGGAAAAAAGTTGTTTTCTTTGATGACTTTGATATAATATATGTGTGGAAACACTCTGGCAACAAAAATAAGTAATCAAAAATCAATGTGTATATAAAATGTAAATCTGATATAGGCCAACAACTATATTCGGAGGGGGTACATATGAATTCGATCAAATATTTTACAGCTCTTGAAAACTTTATCCTTAAATTACATCAGCTTCCTGGCGCTGATCCTGAGCAAATTTCCGAAGCTATGGCAGAGCTTTGCATTATCCTGAGATTTGGAAAAGTCGAAGTTATCACATACGAAAATCAAGCTGCCGAACGTCTTGGATCATTTGCAGCAAACTGCTTTTACGACAGCGGAAAAGCCTGTAAAAGCGCTTGTATAAGCAAGCGTATTACTGCCATAGATGAAAAGATTGCACTCTATAATATCCACTCTATAGAAGGAGAAGCGGAGTGGACGGAAGAAGAGAGAAACAGGATCAATATATTTATTGCTATATTGAGTATGTTCAACGAAAAATCCAGGCTTGCTAAGTTAGCGCATCATATTACATATTACGACAGTGATTTGGGTATGTATAATCTCAAACAGTTTATGAAGTGTGCCGGGGGACTGTGCCATTCCAGGCGAATAGACCAATTCACTGTTGTACGCTTTAACCTGAAACGTTTTTCCGCAGTAAATCAGTTTATTGGTCGTGAAAACGGAACGCTGGTAATGAAAAAGCTTATCGGCCTGATTGATGACCTTCTCGACGACGAAAATGAGTTGATATGCAGAATAGGCGGAGACAACTTCTTGACGCTTGTAAAGAGTGACAAACTTCAACCTATTCTTGACATACTTAGCGGTACAAGCATTATTTACGATGAACCCCATAATGAACGTATATTTATTACTGCAACTGTCGGTGTATTTATCATCAAGGATATTGGCAGTGTTAATCTTCCAACAGATATAATGGATCGTGTCAGCCTGGCTGCCCACATTGCAAAAGAGTCTTCCGATACAGATGTTGTGTATTTCGATGACGATCTTCTTGCAAGAATTAAACATAATGATGATATTTCCGTAAACTTCCAGAAAGCTCTTGAAGAAAGGGAATTTCTCGTGTACTATCAGCCCAAGGTAGCTATCAATGGTAGACATATCGCGGGCGCAGAGGCTCTGTGCCGCTGGATACATAACGGTCAGATGATATCGCCTGGAGAATTTATTCCCGTTCTTGAACAGGGACGTGATATATGCAAACTCGATTTCTATATGCTCGATACTGTATGCAAGGATATCAGAAGATGGCTCGACA
>JAFLTG010000177.1 GCA_022510545.1 Lachnospiraceae bacterium
AATTAGAAGACATTACAAACAATTTCAAAGGTGTTGATAAATCTTTTGCTATTCAAGCAGGTAGAGAGATTCGTGTTATGGTAGTTCCGGAACAGATTACGGATGCAGATATGGTATTGCTTGCAAGGGATATTTCTAAACAGATTGAGTCTGAATTGGAATATCCGGGACAGATTAAGATAAATGTAATCCGTGAGAGCCGTGTTATCGACTATGCTAAATAGTATTAAAACTCTGTAGAGAAATCTACAGAGTTTTTTATTTTTTCACTTGTTTTCATGCGAGTATTGTAGTAGAATAGTTTGCGGTGTATGATTGTATACAATTATTCAATCTTAGAACAATACTTTCATAACGTGGAGGAGAGAAATATGAAACCATACAAAGAGATGAGCAAAGATGAACTTGTATCATTGAAGGCAGAACTTGATAAACAGTTTGAGGATGCAAAGAGCAAGGGTCTTAAACTGGATATGTCCAGAGGAAAACAGTCTGTCGCACAGCTTGATATGACAATGGGCCTTATGGATGTTTTTGATTCATCTTCTGTACTTAAGACAGAGGATGGAATGGACTGTAGGAATTACGGTCTTATGGATGGTATCCCTGAGGCAAAGAAATTATTAGGTGATATGATAGGAGTTCCGGCAGAAAACGTACTGGTGTTCGGAAACTCAAGCTTAAGCGTTATGTATGATATAATATCTCATGCTATGACACACGGTATCATGGGAAGCACACCCTGGTGCAAACTTGACAAGGTGAAATTCCTTTGTCCGGCTCCGGGTTATGACAGACATTTTAAGATTACAGAGTATTTTGGTGTTGAGATGATTACAATACCTATGACTTTAGAAGGCCCTGATATGGATCTGGTTGAGAAATATGTCAGTGAAGATGCAGCGGTAAAAGGCATATGGTGTGTACCCAAATACTCCAATCCGCTCGGAATCTCATTTTCGGATGAAACCGTAAGAAGGTTTGCAAATCTTAAGCCTGCGGCAAAGGATTTTAGAATCATATGGGATAATGCCTATGCAGTTCATCATTTATATGATGATAAGCAGGATACTATTCTGGAAATATTAAGTGAATGTGAAAAAGCCGGAAATCCGGATATGGTAATTGAGTTGTGTTCAACTTCCAAAGTCAGCTTTGCAGGAGGTGGAATTGCAGGGCTGGCAGCATCTAAGGCTAACCTGGACTATATTAGAGAATCAATGACTGTGCGTACTATCGGTTACGATAAGGTGAATCAGCTTCGCCACGTAAAATATTTTAAAGACATAAACGGCATAGCGGCACATATGAAAAAGCATGCCGATATAATCAGGCCTAAGTTTGAAGCGGTGTTGGATGTATTGGACAGAGAGCTTAACGGACTTGGGGTAGGTGAGTGGACCAAACCTGTTGGGGGATATTTTATCTCTTTTGATTCAATGGAAGGTTGTGCAAAGGAAATTGTGGCAAAATGTAAGGAAGCAGGTGTTGTTTTAACAGGGGCAGGGGCTACATTCCCTTATGGAAAAGACCCGAAGGACAGCAACATCCGTATAGCGCCGACTTTCCCGACACCGGAAGAAATGGCTGCGGCAACCGACCTGTTTGTGCTCTGCGTCAAGTTGGTCAGTGTAAACAAGTTGCTGGAAAGCAAGTAAATTGAAATTTGTGTGCGGCGGGGGACGGATGGAGAGGCGTCGGAGTCAGGACGGGGGCATAATTAACAGGGGATGTGGCGGCTTTCGGGAATAAGAACTTCTAATA
>JAFLTG010000178.1 GCA_022510545.1 Lachnospiraceae bacterium
GTCTTATGGAGCGGCTGGTTTTCTCGCTTTTAAGCTATGATGATTACAGCAAAAAGCTTTTTGAAGGTAGTGTGAACTCCTGCTTTTTCTTTACGATGAACGCATCAAAAGAGTATGCGGATAAAGGATATCGTGGGTTGATGGAACAATATGCCAATGCTATGAAGCGTCTTGGCGGTATCAGTGAATACTATGCCGCTTGTGATACATTGCAATTTGATGATTATTCCCGATTTGCCGCCGGGAATTTTAACGAAGCACATAAGCGTAAAGTGCGGGAGGAGCAGTTTCCTAAGGATTTACAAGCCGCATATGACATCGGATTTAGACTGACAGCAACCGGTGCATAATAACAACATATAATGTTTGAAGGGCTGTATCAATCAATGAAAAGATGATTTTGATACACTCCATATTTTTAATTAATCTGTTATAACTACTTGGTATCAATACACACAAATCCAGCGTTGGTGCTTTTCATCTCATAATTTTCATCAATGGTGGCATATATAAAATCAAGTCTATCTGATGTTTATACTGCTTATCTGTATTTCAATACCTTTCCGACAAAACGGTTGTGAAGCATTCTATAGTAGAGTTCTGGATTCGCCTGTTTATAAGTAGAAAAATTAAAAGCAAGCCAATTCTAAAAGTGAATTCATCCCTTGACAAGGTGGCAATGAGTTGTCCGGTTTTGATGAAGCAAATTGAAATTGCGAGAACTTGTCTAAAATGAGTGGTAAATTGATTATATCTTCCTAAATATATTTTTAATCAGAGTATATCATAAATATCATGTTATAAAAATAAGAGGCATAAGTATAAATATGATAATTGGCAGTAAAAGGGATGGAGAGACTTATTATGTGTACGGCAGTAAACTATAAAACCAGGGATCATTATTTCGGACGGAGCCTGGATTATGAATATTCTTATCATGAAACAGTGACTATAACGCCCAGAAATTATGCCTTACATTTTCGAAAGATGAGAACACTGACAACTCATTATGCTATGATAGGCACCGCTTTTGTGGTGGAGGATTATCCTCTTTATTATGATGCCGTCAATGAAAAAGGACTTGCCATGGCAGGACTTAATTTCCCGGATAATGCCGATTATAAGCCGGAGGCCAGAGGCATGGATAATGTGGCTTCTTTCGAGTTTATTCCGTGGGTACTGGGGCAGTGCGCCAATCTGACAGAGGTACGAAGACTTCTTATCAGATTGAATCTTGTGAACATTGCCTTCAGTAAGGAGCTGCCGCCGTCGCCTCTGCATTGGATTATCTCTGACAGTGAAGGTTCCCTTACCGTAGAATCTGTAAAAGAGGGTCTTAAGGTTTATGAAAATCCGGTGGGGGTACTGACCAACAATCCGCCCTTTGATATACAGATGTTTAACCTGAATAATTATATGAGTCTGTCCACTGAGCCGCCAGTAGACAATTTCTGTAAAGGTCTTCATCTGGAAGCATACAGCCGGGGCATGGGTGCACTGGGCTTACCGGGAGATTTGTCCTCCGCTTCCCGTTTTGTGAAGGCAGTCTTCACAAAAATGAATTCCGTTTCCGGGGATTCTGAATCGGAGAGCATCAGCCAGTTTTTTCATATTCTCGGTTCTGTGGCACAGCAGAGAGGCTGCGT
>JAFLTG010000018.1:0-14044 GCA_022510545.1 Lachnospiraceae bacterium
TATTTTATACAACATTGTGAGTTGACTAAGTTCACACATCCCTGCCTTTGAAATCTATATATTTAAGATAACTTAGGCATGGAGGGCATATTCAAAACAATTAAACAGATGATTTGAAACCGTATGCTTATACGTTTTACCAATGTTGTTGAAACCGGCAAAGAGACCGGCTCCCAATCCAATAGTTCCTAAAGGACCAATAGCTTCAGTTATATTATTAATTACGGAAAGAAGTCCGTTAAAACCATTAATCATAGTAATGACTGCATCCGAATCTGCTACATTTTCAACAGTATCAGTCCATGTATTTGAAAGCCTGTTTAATGAACCTTCCCATGAGTTTGCTGCCTTTTCTGCTTCGGCAGCCATAGAGCCAGCGCCTTGTGCATATTCATTCAGCATCTTCTCATATGTATCGTAGTTTTCAAGGATTGCATTAAGTGCGTCCGCGTTAATCCCTCCGCCAACGGAGTCGAGAAGGTCTGCTTTTCTCTTATCATGTGACCCAAGATTTGCATATGCATCTGCAAGTTCTTTGATAACGTCCATAGGGGCACGGAGAGTGGTTATTCCATTCTTTGTTTCTTTTAATGATACATTTAATGCTTCACAGGCTTTTTTGTATCTTTCAAGTCCTTCTGTGTCAATACATGCATCATCGTCGGTTATCTGCCTGATATTAAGCAGTATGGTTTCAAAAGCCGCTGCTATCTCAGAGCCACTAAGTTGAGTAGTTTCAATCATCGTGCCTAGTGCGGCAGTAGTTTCATTAACTTCTACGCCCATAGAAGCTGCCTGTTCACCCACAACGGACATACCCTCTGCTAGGTCTGCCATATTAACGGAGTTGTGGTTTGATATGTTGTTGCTGCCATCTAATATTTCTGTAAGCTTTTCTACAGAACCACCAAGTTTATATGCATTGTCAGCGGCAATGATGTACTGATTGGCAAGTTCGGATGTCATCTCACTGGCAGACTGTGCAGCCAATGACAGTTCAGCTATACCAGCTGCATTATCATATCCTGCGCGGGATGCTTCCTGTACTGCTAATAGATAGTCTGTAGCTTTTTTACCGTATTTTCCTGCGATGTCAAATGAGTTGCTGGCAAGGTCTTTTAGTTCGGACCTAGATAAGCTGTTGTTAATTTTTCTTAGTTCGGTTAAACGAGTATCTATATCTTTTAATTCCGAAATAGCATCTGTGATGTTAGATATAATGATCTCTGTTAAACCGGAAAAGTGTTTTCCTAAAGCTTGTTTTAATAGCGCGTAAATGATTTCCATTCATTATCCTCCTTTACATTTTAATAGGTCTGTTTTCTTTCCATTTCTGATAAACCCATTGTGTTTCAGATTTTAAAAACCAGCATACCAGTTGTCCTTTTCTATCTTCCTTTTCGGATTCGCAGGTGAAGATTGGCTGGACACCCTTGGAAGTATAGAAGATTATCTGCTTTAACAGGTCAATAGGTACAACATTTTCTTTGCCATAGCAGTCATACATGTCATTGATTGTTTCTAATTTTATTCTTGAAATAGTATCACCTTCCGTCTTTATTATTTTTAAATATTTTTAGATAGTAAAAAAAAAGAGATAACGATGCACAATTGTATTGTGTAATGTTATCTCTGTAATTATTGAAACATAAACTACAATACAACTGGGGGAGGAGGAAAGGGCATTGCCGGTCAAAGATCAGTTATCGTTCTTTTCCATATAGACACAAAACATAGTTTAATATATAAAAGTTATGGAAGTATTTTAAAAATATAATAGAATTACAAAAAAGAGACGAGGTGATCAATCCCGTCTCTTAATTTATATGAACTATATTTACCTTTAAAGCGAAAAAACATCCCATATCTGGAATGCCTTTCTACCAAAACGCTATGGTGGACGACGTTACAGCCGCCTTACATCCTCATGCACCGTATAAGCGAAATTACTTGGTAAGGTAACTATATCATATATTGTATTATATGTCAATTTATTTTTCTTATTCTTCCAAGAATAATTGTGTATCATGATTAGTTGAAAAATCAAAAATTCGATTTCCACATAGACAATCTGTAAGCATTCTAATATTTTGTATTGATGTTCTATCATGCTTTTCTAAATTTCTATAAAATGAATTTGAAACAAAATCAATAAATTGTACTAAAGGATGATGTTTTGAATCAACATATTTTACGTCAAAATGATTACATATAGGATTTACTATATTTAATTGCTGATTTAAATATCCTTCAAGGGTATAATCAGCATCAGTAGCAATATTTTGTTCATCAATAACCATATGCATATCATTTATTGTATTTGCATATTTACTGGAATGTCTAAATAAAGAATCAAAAAATACTTGCAATATGTAGTTAAATGTTCTTGCATGATTTTTAATGAAAGTATCTGTTGTATAATTATTATCTAAAACAATTATACCAATTTCAAAATCATCTTTACAGTTACGAATAATTCTATCATATATATCATTTTTCCTTGTTTCAGTAACATCTGATCCTTTAATTTCTTCATTGGCTTTTAAAATCTCTTTATATTTTTCATCTTGTATTAAAGAAGCTATTCCCTTTTTAAAATATCTTTTTATCCTTTGGGAATTGCGTGTAAACAATACTGCAATAATAAAATACTTATGATGAGAGATGTCCTTTTTAGTTATACTACCAGATTCGTCAATATATGCATTGATATCTAATTTTTCTATAGTATTCATAAATACTCCTAAATTACCAGTATAATAATATATTATTATATACCAATAATCGACATAATACTATATCCTATGAATTAATTTTGTTAGTTTCATGCACTATTTCAGCTAACTTTTCAACTATTTCCTTCCTGAGCTCTTCTGCGGGAACATCTTTTAGGGCTGCATACATTTTCCAGATTAATTCTATAATTTCACCCTGATTTTCTACTATAGAAGCAATTGCTTCGTAAAGCATGGATTGAAATTTGATTTTATTAACTTTATATTTTATATATCTAATCATTGTAAGTTCTCCTTTTTAACCATCTATATAGATAACTATTCTATTTCTTTTATTTCACGCATAAGTGGCTCCACGATTGTATGTATATATCCGTCGCCACCGCGTTTTTCGTATTCATTAAATAAGTCCCAGAATGCATCCTTCTCCAATTTGGACCATTCACCGATTTCTTTATATTTATTATAATAACGGATTAAGCTGCTTTTTAATTCTTTCAGTTTAGTTTCATTATCTTTCTCATGCATATT
This sequence comes from Lachnospiraceae bacterium, assembly GCA_022510545.1. GTDB lineage: Bacteria > Bacillota > Clostridia > Lachnospirales > Lachnospiraceae > UBA3282. The sequence continues at coordinate 3,267 of JAFLTG010000018.1, forward strand.
CTTGAGAGTTTTGGCTATACCGTTTACTGTATTTGTTAAAAAAGCAAGTTTTTCCTGTAGTGTGCAAAGTTCCTGTGAGGTTTTAATCAATAATTCATGTTCTTCCCGTCTGCATCTTGTGCTTTTTGTTTCGATGCCTAATTTATTGATTATCCATTCAAATAGCGAAACAATAGCTTTTATTCCAATAAGAATAGCAAAAATTGAAATAAATGCATAAGAGAAATCTATTTGTGTTAATCCTGTGATTGCTTCCATTTCATAATCTCGCCTTTCTTATAATATTGTTATGTAATTGCCAGAAACGTAGCCTTTATCCGTCCTATACCAGCCTGTTGATGTTTTGGAAATCAATTTAACAATTTCGCCTTTTTTATATGAACCTACTATTGCGGAAGTAGTATTGGGTTCTTTGCGTATGTTCAGGTTGCTGGATTGTGTGCTTACTTTGCCTAACATTTCGTTAGAAGGTTCTTTATTATTATCATAAATAATATTTATATCAACATTTCCGGAAATGCCGGAAACAACACCGGATGAGGTGTATTGCCAGCCATATATATCCCTTCCGATACTGGTTTTGGGATTATATTTTTCATTGGGCTGTGTTGATAGAGCCATCGTGTTATATCCATTGTAGTATCTGGCTATCCAGAATTTGTTACACTTAATCTGTGACGCATATGGTTTTAAGTATGAATTATAAAATGACATTCCTGTGTATACACCGAAATCATAACCGGCAGATACAATTACATCCATGTATGCATTTATAATATCTTTGAGTAAAGGACCAATGCCCTGTTGTACCTTATCCTCAACATCAAGCCAGACAGTACATTTTCTTCCGTTAAGTACAGTTAATACTTTTTGTGCATCAGTTTTTGCTTTGGCGACCGTAGTCGCATAGGAGTAGTTGTATACGCCTGATACAGTTACATTTGCTGACTGACAGCCTGTCCAGTTCTGCTCGAATTTGGTATCAGGGTTTAGGTCTTTACGGATAACTTTTAAAATTGCATAATCAACACCACAAGACTTTACATGGTTCCAGTTAATATCTCCCTGATATGAACTTACATCAATTAATTTTTCAGACATTTTTATACACCTCCATATTTGATTACAAGCGTTATTTTATTATGCGTTATTATTTTTTGCCGCATTTACGGCTGATTCGATTTTGAGTTGCAGCCATTTGTCAAATGAACCGTACAGTTGGTTGATTACTTTCTTAGCCTCATTTGAAATCATATTCATGGCTTCTATATAAGCACGGTTAAAAGCTTCTTCCTGTGCGGTTTTATCAAATTTCCCGTTTGCTTTAAGGGAATCGGTATATATCTGGTTTACATATAAGACTGCATCCATAACGTCAGAAAGAGCATCTTTGACTATGTTGCTCATATTTTCATTTTGAGTTGTTTCTTTGATAATATTGATTTCCCTGATTTTAGCTTTGGCTATTCTAATACCGTATCTTGTGAGTACCGGCAATATACAAACTATCAGAATATATAAAACATTATTAAGCATTTCGTTAAACGTCATATCCAATGCCATATTTATCCTCCTTATTAAAAAAAGAGGGCAGTATAAATACCGCCCTCGCAAACAATTAGTCTTCCTCGATTAATACTAAATCAAGGATGTTGTCATCACCATCAGCCATAAGATCGCAGGTAATCGTAATGCTTCCCGGATCACCTGAGTTAGAGAAGCTAAGAGATATGTTAGACTGAGGAGCTACCTTATATGCGGTAAGCTTATATGGCAGTACCTCATCATCTTCAGTCTTCATAACAGTATCGCCATATACAATGAAGTTCTTGGGGAAACTGGTAGACTTGATATTGATTCTCTGAACGCCGGCAGTAACTTCTTTCATATAGTAAACGATTACTTTATCACCTTCTGTAAGAGCAGAAGAAAGGGTAATCTTGGAATCTGTTACGCTGCATTCCAATTCAGTACCGCAATCATCGCCGTCTTTGTAGACAACAACCGTACCTGCAACCGGGGTATCTTTCAATGTAATATCAGTTCCTTCGCTGCCAACAACAGCTTCAACTCTTGTAACAAACTTAGCGGATTTGCTAACTTCGCCACCGGTAATCAACTGCCATAACTTAACAGTCTGAATCTGTGTTTCGATGGTAAGTGTACCGCCTTTTTCGCCGGCAAACTGGACACGTTTGGGATGTCCTTTGCCACCATAAGCAAATACGGATTCGCCGGTCAGCTCAGTAGTTGAGACATTGGCAAAGTCCAAGTTTAAGAATGGTTTCTTGGTGGAATAATCCACGAAAATAAGGTCGCAAACCTCACGGTTTGCCATGTTCAGATTTGACATAAATAGTCCTCCTTTTAATAAAATATTTTATTTATAATAAAAAGACTCGTATTAAACGAGTCTTAATTAGCTGTGTCTATTCTTCTATACCATGAAGCTGCATCGAAGTGGTTGTCTTTATTTCCCCACGCGGCAACGCTCATGGATTGGATATCGTAGATACTATTATTAGTAAGTCTTGAAAAGCAGTCCCAGACCTGATATACGGTTAATTCCCATATATTGATAATATTGAGGGACTGGCTCTTATTGGCGACAGAAGATATGATATTTCCAAGCTCCATATTTTTATCTGTCTTTGTTTGTTTGGCTTTCTCAGCTCTTCCTTTTTGGAGCTTTTTAATTATATCCAATGCTTTTTTGCTTTTTACCTTGGATAAATCTTCTTCTTTGTTAGTTTTAATACAGTTTCTCTGGCATATGATATCACAAATAAGTGGATATATATCTTCATTAATGATTCCGACAGCTGTGTCATTTTTCATAATAAGGAAGCTATGATGTTCATTCGAATATATAACATTCTCTTTGATAAAGAAGTTCAAAGCATTTTGTAATATGCTTATTGAATCGTTATCCATAGTTAACAATGTTTTTAAATCCATTAATAAGATGCTTAAATAAAAATGATATGTATTTATGCCGATAGAAGATATGTCTTTTAATTTTGGAGATATTATACTTCCGACCTTTTCTATATAGATAGGGTCCGGTGATAATAATTCAAAGTAGCTTAATTTCAAAATATCACCCGCCTTAAATAAGTATTATTATTTTATTTTTTAAAATAATTATTTAATTTTCTGTTATAGTATCTGGTTATTTTTGATTTTGTCCAGATTTTAGGTTTACAGACTATATCATCATATGTATGGATTTCTTTTGCCGGAATATATTTGCATTCCAGACTTAGACCATCCAATAATTTAACGATTGTATTTTCAGATGTAGTAGTAGAAGACAGATAGTCGAAAATAATATCCTCTGCCGATTTAAAAATCTTTCGGACAGTAGCTATGTTGATATCTTCTTGCTCTGATATTCTTTTAACAATGTTTTCCTGTGTGATAATCAAAGGGCCTTCAACCTCCAATCCGGTTATTGTGATATATCTTATCCCATATATGCACAAAACTCAGTCCACTGTAAATGGGTTATTTTATTTTGGGTTATTTTTTTAATCCATTTTCAATGGACTGTTTTTATGAGGGGCAACTTGGTTGAATATACTCAACAGGGTTGAGATTTGCGTTTTTGGTACATTTTCTTATTATGTTCTTTGCGTTCTAATTGTGAGCAGGCATCGCATCTTTTTCTTTTGCTTGATTTTTCTACTTCAATCCATTCTCCACAATCAACACATTGGATATATTTTGTTTTTACGGTATCAATATTTTTTGCTAAATTATTGGCTATGTACTGACCATAACAGAACCATAGTAAGTGCTTATAACGTTTGTTCTTACTATATAAATATTCAACCAGCATATCTGCAATAGTTTCATTAGAATATCCAAGTGAACTGAATTCCTCCCTGATTTTGCAGGCTATATAGTGTAAATTATCTATATATTCATCTTTCATAGTGATCATATAACGATATTGTCTGTTTAACTTATTATATAAATCAGAAACTTCTTTACTGCAAATGATGTTGCCGTTTGACATCATAGCCTTATAATTTATTTCTCCAAGCTGCAAGCCTCTTGTATTTATGGGTTTATCAGGTATTCTGTCAAAGAGTTTGTTAACAAAGCTTTCGTTGCGCTTTTCAACCTGAGTCGTTTCTTTATCTTTGGCATACTCAAAGAAAGCCGGCAGTTTACAATTTGTGTATTTTGATACTATGGGATTAAACCATTCAGGTCTGTCGGGCATATATAAGGTTTTGGCTACATCTATACAGAAATTATTTTCCATACACAGTAATTTGACAGTATTAATGGCCTCTTGCTTTTCTTTGTCAGTGCCGTTTACAAATACATCATTGTTCCAAATCTTGGAAATATCGTTACTGTACACGCCGATATTTCCGCTTGTAAATGCCTTGTTAAGTCCTGCATATATGGTTTTGTTATTAAGCATAGTTGGTTTGGATTTGAGCATATTGTAGTAGAGCGGTACTATGCCTTCCATATTTTTCTCTGCAATTGCGACAAAATTCTTATCTGCGACTACCAGAGATTTATCTCCATCAACGTCGAATTGGAGAATTTTGCTTATTAAGTCATGTGTACTTGTATATATTGCATTAGTGACAAACCATTCCTGTATCCGAGCTGCACGTTCAGCATAACTTGGACCTGCCACGTTTAGTCTGATGGCATGTTCCTTATATAAATGTGGGCTTCTAAGGCAGTCTAATTTATCATATTGCTTGAATAAGGAGCAGAATACTTCTTTGTCATATAATAAACCTTCAGGTTGTTCAATTTGTCCAAACCAATATTCACAGGCAGCATAGAAATCAGGAAGTATGAAAGTATATTTACCGGTTATTTCAAGTTTTCCACTGCGATATTTTTTTAAAAGACTGTTTTTTACATCACGGATGATATCTTTGGCATATGTATCGCTTAATAAAGCGGGATATAATTTGACTGCCTTCTGGTAGGGAGTCATATTTGTGTTGTATGGTGTAATGCCGAGAATATCCATCATAGTTTCCTTTGAAGTGCAAATATTATTAATTCGATTGGTTGATTTTTGACTAAGTAAGTCAATTTCATCATCCGTAATATCGGTCAGAGTTTGAAGCATCTGATAATTTATTTTGGCATTTTTAATTCTGTCTTCTTCAATATTGCACCTTCCGGCACTACAATGATATTTTTTGAAAAATTCTTTATATTGCTCCCAGCTATCGTAATATTTGTACATTTTAAACTGACTTTTAGTGAATATGAGCTGTATGTCTTCTTCAATCACATTATGCTCTTTGCCATAGATGTCTGTGATAAAAGGAGAGCAGTTATTGACTTCTATAAACTTTTTAAAGTCAAAGACTCCTAATAATCCCTTAATCCATGGTGCACGGAACATAAAGTTTTTGGTTGAAACTGAAGGTAACATCATACCGGCTCCGTCGGTGTGAGTGATGGGTACGTAATCGGTTTTTCTGGTTATTGAATAATCAACTTCATCTACAAAATCAAAAGTACCGTATACATTAGTCTCAAAATCATCAATTATTATGGATTTGTCAATATCAAATTCCCTCCACTCATCTGTTGCTGAGTTGGTTAATGCCATATAGGCCAGATGTTTATTTACATTGTTTCCGCCTTTTGAATTAATTTTGTCTATAGTAAGTCCGCACATAACGCTCTTTTCAATCTTATTCCATACGGATTCTTTGATAAATACAGCTTTTTTCTTACGAATTTGCCCGGCTGATGAAGTGTAGTATTTATATTTTTCGCCTTTATATGTAAAACCATAGAAAGATATATCCTTGAATACATCGAAATAATATACCTGTACAACAATTAAAGTGTCTGTTAATATATCTTCTTTGATGCCTATAGCTCTACTTATGGCAGAGTCAAATACGGAAATTACATTATTATCATTCAGACTATTCTCTTTAATGGTGCGAATATGATCTTTACCATTGCTTAATTCATTTTGTCTGGCTTTGTTAGATAGAAGAGTAAGCAGTTTTTCTTTCGATTCCTTTGCTTTTTCTCGTTTATGTTTTACCAATCCTGCCCATTTACAATATTTGGCGACAATATCATGGGTAGTATCAATGATATTGATATCCTCTATTTTGTTTTTCTTTAAATTTTTAATGTCTTCATCTGAATAACCTGCATTTTTGAGTTCTTTTTCTATTTCAGGAAGTTTATTATTAACATAGTTTCGTTCCCTACGATATCTACAGTTCATATCGTGTAAATATCTTTCGTGATTACTGTAAAAATTCCCTGTATCGACAGAGTATAAGTTATATTGTTTATCGAGCATAACTTTTAAACCTCCCTTTTTATACGGTCATATTCTTTTCTTATATCCGATTCAATACGAGAGGCAATCTTAGAGCCGTGTACATTACGCTTGCCTATATACTCAGTATTGAAATCCGAAGGATATATAATGCCTCCAAAGAGTCTGTGTTCCTTATCAAAGCTTGTTGTTTTGTACATTTTTTCTTTCATTGTTCTATTACTTCTCCTTTCCGTAAGTTTTTTAGGATGGGTGGTTACAGTTAATATTTCTACATTTGATTTTCAAAAAAATTAAAAATAGCAAAATTTGCAAACAAATGTTCGATTTTTGCATTGACAAAATCGAACACCAGTTCTATAATTCTTTTACAAGTGATTATTAATGTGCATATTAATGAAGTTCTATTTAATTTATTAAGTTAGTTGAAGGGAGGGGTTATGATGGAAGAGATATTGAGTTTTTATTATGATGACAATGCAAGAAATTTACATAATATGGTGGACAGTATATTATTCAAATTAAAATTTGATGTTGATAATGAAGATTTTTATTCATTAGCAAATGAGATATTTGTTGAAGTTCTTAATAAGTATGATAATTCACAGTCATTTGACGTTTTTCTTTATTCTTGTCTAATGAATAAGTTTAAAAGTGAAATGACCAGAATGAACAGGAAGAAAAGAAAAACTCTTATAAAACTCAAAGAGAAAGATGAAAAAGGGAATGAGATTATCATAGAAAGAATAATTCAGGATGATTCCCTTGACAGAAATATTACGTCAGATGATGGTATTCCATTATCTGACGGAACTACGCTAGGTGAAACCATAGCGGGCGGATTTAATATGGAAAGAGAAATATTTAAGGAGGATGAAGAAGAATATAGTCAGAAAATGCTTATATATTTAAGCAGGCTTTCCAATATGCAGAGGGATGTTTTAAATATGATTGTTGAAGGGTATATGCCTGATGAAATCAGACAAAAGCTGCATATAACTGCGAGACAATATGCAGATTGCAATGCTGCTATTCATTCATATAGGAATATATATGCGCTGTTTTAGGTAAACAGTTAATTAAGAGGAGGAATGTAATATGGCGAGGCCGCGTAAACAAACCTATACATTGAAAATGTATCTGGATAAGATACAGGATGGTGATATTTGCAATGATGCAGATGTTCAAAGAAATTTTGTCTGGAATAAAGAGCAGATTAATGAATTAATAGCAACTGTTCTTACAGATGATTATATTCCACCTATTATACTTGGCGAAGAGGATAATGCACAATTACATATTGCTGATGGTGGTCAAAGAAGTATAGCATTAAAAAAATACAGGCATGGAAATTATAAGATAACTTCATCTATTGAGTATTCTGTTATTTCATATAAGAAAAAGATTTTAAATGAATATGGTAATACAGTTTATGAGGATGCTACATTTGATATTAAAAACAAAACTTATAGACAATTACCTGATGAATTAAAAAAGAAATTTAATGAATATCAAATAGAAACTGTTATTCATGAGAATTGTGATTTACATAGAATCTCACAATATATTAAAAGATATAATAATCACACCCCTATGAATACAAATCAGAAAGCGTTCACTTATATTGATAATTTCGCCGGACAAATACGTGAAATGTTAAATAGTAAATTTTTTCTTGATTATAGTAATTTTACAGAAGCTGAAAAGACAAAAGGTGTAGTTGAGAGAGTATTAGTCGAAACCGTTATGTGTACTAATCATTTGAAACACTGGAAGAAACAGACTAAAGCAATCTGTACTTATCTTAATAACTGTGCCACAAAGGAAGAGTTTGAAAATCTTGCAAATAATATACATAGACTGGAAAATATAGTTGCTGACGACGTAAAAGACATTTTTGATAGTAAAGATTCTTTTATTTTTTTGACTTTATTTGACAAATTTACTAAATTAGGATTAGAAGATATTAAATTTGCTGAATTCCTGAAAGAATTTAAATATAATTTAAGAGCCACACGATTGAATGGTGAAGAGATATTATTTGATGAAATTGACAAAGCTAAGGGAACGAAAGATAAATCTGTTATAGTATCTAAGTTGGACATGCTTGAAACTCTTATGTTGGAATTTTTGAATATCGAAAAGGTTGAGGATGAGGGATTTTCAATTGATGAGGAGATATTTATTTCTCAGAATGTCGGTATTGATATAGAAGCATTGCATGAGGATATGGATTTTTATAAGGAATCTTTAGAATATTTGAAAAATAAGACAATAAGAGACGGTTCTAAATTGTTGAATGAAGAAAATCAATTATCTTTGTTGGCTATGGTAGTTTATTCATATAAGGAAGATAAAGATTTAGATGAATGGATGGAGGTATATGCAAGAAATAATAATACGTACTTTGTTGACCAGAAAAGAAATTATTTGCATATGAAAAGTGATTTTAATAAGTTTCTTAATAGTAAATAAAAAGATTTCCCCTGTATGATAGTTTACAGGGGAAATCTTTATTTGGGCATAATAATCAATTAAGCCTATAAATCATAAAATTCAAATAAGCCGCAAACGTACACCATAACAAATACGGTATCTGAAGGTAACCCGCTAATTTACTTATATTATAAAACCTATAAATCATTACTATAATCAATGCAATCAATACAATGAGCCATAAAAATGCAAATAAAAATTGATTAAAACGGAAAAAGATTATACTCCAACAGAAGTTAAAAAATAATTGAAGAGCATAAACTCTTAAAGCATCTGCCTTATATGGACTGTCTGAAACATAAATTATGTATGAAGATATACCCATTAATATATAAAGTATTGTCCATACAATAGGAAAAAGAATCCCCGGCGGACTAAGCGCGGGCTTGTTGATCTGAGAGTATATAGACATATTTCCGCTAAAGAGTGCAGATAATGTTCCGACTGCAATAGGAATCAGAATTGCGATAATTAAGGTACTTTTGTCTTTGATCTTCATATTTTTCACCAAATATATTTTTGCTTTGTTCTTAGTTTAAGATATGAAAGATATGATAGAAATATGAGATTTGCTTGGGTTAGTAATATAAAAAGTAAGATAAAAATTGAATATTAGTAAAAAAAATAAATTATTAGTTAACAGTCAATCAATTGTGGAGCGCACCTGATTTTGGTAAGATATGACTATGCAAAAGCTTTTGTAATTGTTATATTCTTATAAAATACAGGAGGTTTGTTTATGCAGATTGGTAAAGTGATTCGCACATATAGAAAGAAAAAAGGATTAACGCAGGAGGAAATGGCTAATCGTCTGGGGGTTACGACTCCGGCGGTAAATAAGTGGGAAAACGGAGTTTCCTATCCGGATATTATGCTGCTTGCACCGATTGCAAGGCTTTTAGACATCTCACTTGATACCTTGCTGTCATTTCGTGAAGAGCTGACTACGGAAGAGATACAAAACATAGTTTATGAAGTTGATTCTATGTTAAAAGAAAAACCATATGAGGAAGCATTTGAATGGGCTAAGGAAAAACTTGAAGAATATCCTAACTGTGAGATGCTGATTCTGGAAGTGGCGGTGATACTGAATGCATGGCGCATAAGAGATGAAGTTATAGATACTGATGAGAATGGAGCATCTATCATGGATAAGTATGAGTCAACTATAAATCGATGGTTTACAAGCGCGTTGGAAAGCGATAACGAGGAAGTTCGTACCATGGCAGCAGATTCGTTATTTACCTTTTATCTGAATAAGAATGATTATGATAAGGCAGAGGAATATCTTACTTATTTTTCTAATCAGAATCCGGAAAGGAAATGGAAACAGGCTCTGATTTACAGCAAGACGGATAGAACTAACGAGGCATATAAGGCCTATGAAGAAGTGTTATTTTCAATGTATCAGATGTCAAGTAAACTGCTTCAAGGTATTTATATACTGGCCCTGAAGGAAAACAACATGGAAAAAGCACATGCAATGGCTGAAAAGCAAAGTGAGCTGGCAAGAGTTTTTGAAATGGGAGAGTATTACGAAATCTCGTGCAAACTTGAGCTCGCAACCGTAGAAAAGGATGCGGATGCAGTTATTGATATTATGCAGAAAATGCTTGTTAGTATTGATGAAATTTATAGCTTTTATAAAGCACCTGTTTATGAGCATATGACATTCAGAGACCCAAGAGAGGAGTTTTCCGCGCAGCTTAAAAAAGATTTGCTGCAATCATTCCGTGATGAAAATACTTTTGGGTTTTTGAAAGATGATAGCAGGTGGCATAAGTTGATTGAATAGCCTTTTAAGAACAGCACCGCCCATTAGATGAACGGTGCTGTTTATTAATTCCGGCAAAATCAATCCATTTTATTATTTATCCTAACATCACATACAGCCGGTATAGCCATATCTAAGTACAATATAATCAGATATATACTATGATAAAGGATAGTTGTACATCATTAAGGCAGCAGTATGAGCCGC
>JAFLTG010000018.1:14144-39731 GCA_022510545.1 Lachnospiraceae bacterium
CAGTATGAGCCGCATTATTAGGGCTGAAAGGATAAGCGTATATATTCGCGGTAGCGGTATGAGCCGCATTATTGTGACTAAAAGGATAAGCGTATATATTCGCGATAGCGGTATGAGCCGCATTATTGTGACTAAAAGGATAAGCGTATATATTCGCGGTAGTAGTATGAGCCACATCATAAGGGTAACCATATTCTACTGCTATAGGCGCGTTATTGTTTAAACAATCTGCGTTATATACAAATCCGTAATATACTGCAGGCGGTGTTTCGTTTTCACTGAATGTTTTATATTCATCTGAATTAGCGGAGATAATATCTATATCTACCTTATATATTTCTGATACCTGCTTAATATCTGATATGCAAGTAAGGGCAAACTCAAGCGTAACCTTGGTTTCTTCTGATGATATTACACCAAAATAAAAACGCTGAGTTCCTATTGATGGTCTATGAGAAAGAGATATATGTTCAGTAGCTATCAGGATGATTTCCTTCGGCATAGTTTTCAGACACCAGCCATAATTGCTGGAACCCAAAGTGATTGGCAGATCGACTACAAAAATTTTGCCTTCTAAAGCTGTGTATTTATTGCTCATTGGTTTTTACTCCTTTCAAATTAAACTGATATAAATAGTTGATAAGCTACACAGGATTTGATTTTTACCGAAATAAATTCTTATGAATTAATTTGTGCTCTCATAATCCGCAAATCTTCCTGTATTTCCCTTTGCTGCGGACCTGCAAAGGAAGCAGCTTTCTCCATATATGAGATTGCCTGCTCCAAATCGCCCAGACGATAAAGAGCTGTTGCATATCCTTGAAATGCCCCTACGCTGCCGGCATCCAATTCTAAGGCTTTAGCATTATCATCCCTGCATATTTCATAATTACCGCACATATACTCGGCATATCCTTTTGCGATCAATGCGTTTATGTGATTTGGATCAATCTCTAAAAGTCTTTTGAGTGCAATAGCAGCCTCCTGATATAAGTGATATTTGATCAGAGCATCACCTATGCTAAAAAGCTGTTCGGTATTGGAATGATTTTTATACTTTTCATTCATCTCATTTAACATAAGATTGTAAGAACAGTAGCGGTTTTCTGCATAAATATCACCTTCCATTGTCAGCCGTGTATTGGGACATCCTCCTAAACACTTACTTCCATAAACACAGGTTTTACATGCACCGGAGAACTGTTCTTTTTTTATGCTGCGCCGCCATGCGAAAGCATCCTTATCTTCCCAAATACTTCGAAGTGAACGTTCCCTGATGCTGCCTTCTATATAGCTGCGGTCACGAATGGAGGTACAGCCAAGAATCTCGCCGTTATGTAAAATACCAAAAGAACGTACTCCTGCATTACAACCTTCCCATAGTGAAACTGTGTCATAGCCATATGATATGCGTCGGGTGTCATATTCTTTTTTTGAATAGTAACCCAGACAGTCAGCCGGAAAGACTTTAATCCTTCCTTCTAATGCGGTGTCATAACAGAAGTCTATTATATCAAGTATTTGCGGCGGATCGATTACCCAATCGGGACGCTCTTTCAAATTACCCATTGGGAGGCCAATCTGCAGCTGCCAGCTGTCTACGCCTATGCGAATAAGTTCTTCCTTCAGTTCAGACAGAATATTAATATTTTGCTTAGTGACGGTTGTTACTGCACCGCTGGTAATTCCCAGACTTTTCAAAATGCCAAACGCTTGCTCAGCCTGTTCAAATGCACCCTCCTTGCGGATGGTGTTATGAATCTCGCGTGTTCCGTCAATACTTATTGCAATGGTCGAAATACCGTTATCTTTGAGACGTTTGGCCATATCTTCTTTCATGAGCCAGCCATTTGTGATAATGTTGACGGCAATACCATGCTTTGACAGACGTTCTACAAGATCTGTAATGTCATTACGGGTCAGTGGTTCACCACCGGAAAGTGTTATCCATCTCAAACCCAAATCCGCAAGCTGGTCGCAAAGGTCTAATGCTTCCTCGGTTGTCAGTTCATCAGGCAGAGGATTTGTGCAGGAAGAACCGCAATGACCACAGCGCATATTGCAGCCCATTGTCACTTCCCATACGCAGGTAAGCGGTTGATAGTCCATGCTTTCATCTCCTTTCGTTTCAAGCTTTGATAAGCTCTTTTACAAAAATTGTATATTTACTGTGCAATTATTACAATTGGTCGAGAAAAAATGACAAAAAAATGAGAAAAATTAACAATAAATGTCAAAAAATGCAGAACTATTTATTGTTATATGAGGGGTAAAGATGTAAAATAGTATACAAAGTATCTTTATATCAACTAATTAAACTATAAATTTTGTATTTATGCATTTAATATTAAAAAGAGGACAACTATGAACACTATTTTCAGGGATATATTCCGTGCAATCCATGAAGGTAAATGGTTAAGTATAGAATATCGTAACAAGGATAATCAGATCACCAAATATTGGATTGGTATAAAGAACCTTGATGTTAAAAGACGTACATTGTCGGTAGACGGTCTGCATCTCAGTCAGTATACAGTAGAGAGTTTTGACAAAATCAATATAGATTCTATTCTGGCATCCAGAATTATAGAAGGTTCTTATCAACCTGTAAATGAATCACTAGTTGAAGACATCTATTTAAATCCCCATAAATATAACACCTTGTTTGACAATACAGCTAATCTGAAAATATTGAGTTATTTGGAAATGTGCAACCGCATGGACACAATTCCGTATATTTCTGACTTTAGTTTAGTTAAACATTTGGACAGAGATAATATAATGGGAGAGTTCTATCAACTTAATCCGGAGCAGTTTAAGACAATTGTTAAAAATTTTCAGTACAATGCCGAATCGGAAGGTCGTATCGGAGGCGGACTTAAGATTAAGCAGCTTGCGATGAATGTACTAAGCATTCATATGGCAAGGGGCTTATATGTTTTGGCTTACCGTAGACTTAATCTGGATGTAAAACAGCGCGTGCTTAAACCGGATGAGGATATAACGATTTGTACAGAGTTTACCCTTGACGGGACCAAGCAGAGTATCCGGCGTTTTCTGGATGCGGATGAATATGAGCTTCTTGCTGACTTTGAGAACAATCAGGAAAAAATCAAGGACTGTATTACGAAGCATATTGTGAACAATGGTGGAGTCGTGGATGATATGCCTTACGTTATAGGGTTAGGAGCAGATATAGCGCTGGATTTGCACAAAGAGTATGAATCGATTATAAAAATGTACCAAAGTGGTAGTGTTCCGATACCGATTAAAGCTTTTTTCGGGGATCTACTGGAGCGTCCGAGAAGGACGGCAGCTTATCCGATTGCACTTATTAATCAGAGAATCAATATGGATCAGCTTCTTGCAATTCATAATGCTATGAAATACCCGGTGGCATATATACAGGGGCCTCCGGGAACCGGAAAAACCAATACAATTATCAACACTATTGTAACGGCGTTTTTTAATGACAGAACAGTCCTTTTCGCTTCATATAATAATCATCCCATTAACGGTGTATATGAGAAACTTTCCACAATAAAGTATAAGGGAAAAACTATTCCGTTTCCAATTCTGCGTCTTGGAAATAATGATAAGATGAAAGAGGCGATTAACACTATTAAAAGGCTCTATAAGGAAGTAGAAACGGTAAAAGTATATGAGTCCTCATTAGACAGAAATAAGGATGATAGAAAGAAACGTGCCAGACGTCTGTCTGAAATGCTTAAACGCTATGAAGAGCTTTTGGACTTAAGAGAGAGGGAAGAGACTATTAATCGTCTTCTTGATTATGAAAAGAAGAATGGTGCTTCTTTACAAATGATATCTTTTGAAAATGATTTGGAGACCAGGCAACGTAACCAGATTAGTAGAAGGATTGAACAGACAGGTGAAGTTTCAGAGGAAGAAGCTCTTACTTTATTAGATGATGATATCGAAGAACTTAAAAAGTATCTGTACTATACCTCTGCCGGTTATATCAAGAAAATCGGAAGTCCCAGATATGCTGATTTAAGGGCTGTTTTGGAGATGGAAGACGGGGATAAGCAGCTTGATGCATTTGCAAAATATCTTAGGGAAAAAGAAAATATATCTAAACTGCAAAAAATTTTCCCGATAATTGCAACAACCTGTATTTCAGCACATCGCCTCGGCGAACCGGAACCTATGTTTGATATGGTTATTATGGACGAGGCAAGCCAATGTAATGTTGCGGTCTCTTTAGTGCCGATTGTTCGCGGAGAAAGTCTTATGTTGGTAGGAGACCCGCAGCAGCTAAATCCGGTCATTCTTCTTGATGAAATTACTAATTTAAAATTAAAAAAGAGATATGCGGTATCGGACGAATATGACTACAGGAAAAATTCCATATATAAAACGTATCTTGCCTGTGATGCAGTAAGTGATGAGATTTTGCTCCATAATCATTATCGTTGTCATAAGAGCATAATAGAATTTAATAACCGGAAATACTATAATTCTCATTTGAAAATTATGTCAACCAGTCAGGAAGAGCAGCCGCTTATATATGTGGATATGGCGCAGACAGATACGTATTATAAAAATACGGCACCTGCAGAGGCATCTGAAATCGTGAGATATGCACTCTTAAATCGTGATAAAAATATTGGAGTAATCACACCTTTTGTAAATCAGAAAAAATTAATTGAAGAACAGCTGACCAATGCCAAGGTGACTAATGTAACCTGTGGAACCGTACATGCTTTTCAGGGTGATGAGAAAGATGTTGTCCTCTTTTCCACCGCTATTACGGATCAGACACAGGCGGGAACTTATGAGTGGCTGAAAAATAATAAAGAGCTTATTAATGTGGCTACTTCCAGAGCCAAAGACAAGCTTATTGTACTATCAAGCAGGAAAAATCTGGAGCGCCTTCATCAGCAGAGTGGTGATGATGATATATATGAGCTTGCGAGGTACGTATGGTCAAACGGAACTTCTGCGGTGACATCCAAGCAGGCGGCCTCCAGAGCCCTGGGCGTAAAGCCTTTTAGCAGTGCTACAGAGGAAGCTTTTCTTGAAAATCTCAATCACGCATTGGAAAATATATGGATGACCCAGAGCCGTTATTCCGTACATAAAGAAGTTTCAATAGCGCATGTTTTTCAGGATAATGAAAGCTATAATGACCTTTTCTATAATGGGAGATTTGATTTTGTGGTATGCGAAAAGTATGGAAAAGCCGAAGTACCTATTCTTGCAATCGAGCTGGACGGGAAAGAGCATTTTGACAATGAAGTGGTAAAAAACAGGGATAGGAAGAAGAACGCAATCTGTAAAGAACACAATCTTCAGCTAATACGCGTGGAAAATTCTTACGCAAGAAGATATAACCATATTAAAGAAATATTGATTAATTATTTTTCAGTTATTCATTAATATTTAGAAGATAAAAAAATCCGCAGAATGGAGTAGTCTGTTTTGCGGATTTTTAATTTTATAAAAAGTCCTTGTTTGTGACGTAACGTAATGAATTATAATACTAAATGTAAATACCGCAGGCTGTGAGAAAGGCAGGGTTATTGATATGAAAGAATACAGAGCAATTCCCGAAGGATATATGACCGTTGGGCAACTTGCAAAAAAATCGGGTACGACTGTTCGTACTTTGCAATATTACGATAAAGAGGGCCTGCTCACCCCCTCATCGGAAAGCGATGGAGGGCGAAGGCTGTATACAAATAAAGATATGATTAAACTTAATCAGATTTTATCGCTTAAATCTCTGGGTTTCTCTTTAGATGATATTAAAAAAAGATTAATTCCGCTGGACAGTCCTGCCGATGTCGCAAATGTACTTGCCGGTCAGGCGGATGCCATTAAAAGGCAGATTGAAAGTCTTTCCGTAACTTTGGCAGAAATAGAAGCATTAAAGGATGAAGTATTGCAAATGCAGACTGTTGATTTTAAAAAGTATGCTGATATTATCGTAAATCTGCAAATGAAAAATGAAAACTACTGGCTTATCAAATATTTTGATGATAAAATTCTTGATTATTGCGAGAATAGTTTTGATAAGGAAAGTGCATTGGAGATAATTGAAACTTACTCATATTTAAATGATGAAGCCGTGAGGTTTCAAAATGCGGGTATATCTCCGGACAGCGAGGAAGGCTATAGATTTGCGGAAGAATTTTGGAGGATGATTGTAAAATTTACAGGAGGAGATATGAGTCTGTTGCCATCGCTTCTAGAAGCAGGCACCCATGATAATCAAAATGAAAATCCTGCGCAGATACAAGGAAATGCCAATGATTTTATTGGCAAAGCGTTAGAGGCATATTTTGCAAAATCGGGAGAGAATCCTTTTGATGGGATATAGAACGAAAGGGGAATTGATAAAATGAATTATTCAATACAAATAGACGAAATTACAAAAAGCTTTAATGGAAAGAAAGTTTTGGAATCCATCAATATTTCCATTGAAAAGGGAGAAATATTTGGTCTGCTGGGGCCTTCAGGTGCGGGTAAAACTACTTTGATCAAGATCCTCACAGGGCAGCTTGCCGCGGAACATGGAACTGCCGTAATTAATGGTATAAACTCGCAGCAGCTTAAAGGTATTGATTATAGAAACTTTGGAATTATGATGGATAATTTTGGAGTATATGAAAGACTAAGTTGTTTTGACAATCTTAAAATATTTGCCCGGATATACAAAATCAAAGACGAAAAAATATATAAGGCTTTGGCTGATGTCAGCTTGGAATCTGCCACGAAAACCGCAGCGGGTAATCTTTCAAAGGGGATGAAAAGCAGGTTGCGCCTTGCGAGAGTGTTTATGATAGAACCGGCGATTTTATTTCTTGACGAGCCTACAAGCGGATTGGACCCTGCTACCGCAGAGGATATCGGACAAATGATACTTTCGGAAAAGGCAAAGGGGAAGACTATATTCCTTACTACTCACAATATGGCTGAGGCTGAAAAGTTATGTGATCATATTGCTCTCTTAAATGACGGAAAAATTATAGAGTATGGAACGCCCAAAGAAATATGCCGCCGTTACAATCATCAAAAGAGACTGTTAATACATCTTTTTGATGGTACGGACAAAGTTATTTTGCATGAGCCTGATGCGGCTGATTTGTTATGTAAACTAATGAAAGATAATATGATTGAAACAATCCATTCCAGTGAGCCTAATCTGGAATCCGTTTTTATGGAGTTGACAGGAAAGGAGCTTTCGGTATGACAAATGTAAATGCTATTTTTTTAAAACAAATCCTTGATACCTTTAAAAATAAGACTGTGCTAATTCAATTTGCATTGTTCCCTGCTTTTGCGCTTATAATGGAAAATGCGGTTAAAATTGATAATATGCCCGATCGCTTTTTCGTAAAGCTTTTTGCCGTTATGTTTGTGGGTATGGCACCTCTTACTTGCATAGCTTCTATAATTTCCGAGGAGAAAGAAACTAATACATTACGTGCGCTGTTTATGTCTAATGTGAGACCCAGTCAATATTTATTTGGAATTGGAAGTTATGTATGGATTATGTGTATGATGGGGTCGGTGGTATTTGCAATTTGCGGAAACTATAGTGGAAATGATTTTGTTATGTTTATGTTTATTATGGCAGTTGGAGTCTTGTTGTCTATTTTAATTGGTGCGATTATCGGGATTTGCTGCAAAAACCAAATGTCAGCAACGTCAGTATCTGTTCCTGTTACGATGGTATTTGCATTCTTACCGATGATTTCTATGTTTAATGAGAGTGTAGAAAAGGTCGCAAAAATTACATATTCACAGCAGGTTAACCTGCTGATTAACGGTATAGGCAGCACTCACGTAGAGGTTGAAAGTATGGTTGTTATTGCAATAAATTGCTTGTTAGCGATAATATTCTTTTTTGCAGCGTTTAAGAAGAAGGGGTTAGAATAATAAAATGCAAGTTACTGTAGATATGATACACTGTTTACAATTATTGCAATTCATTACGGGTAGGCTGAGATTGCATAAATAATATTTCTGTGTTATTATTTAGAAATATTAATTATGAAAGCGTTACATCCGGTTACAAGGAGAAGATATATAGAATGACCATATTAGTTATCGACGCCCAGGGCGGCGGCATCGGCAGACAGCTGGTAACTGCAATAAAACAAAATATATCCACAGCCACGGTAATCGCCGTAGGAACAAACAGTGCCGCAACTACCGCTATGTTAAAAGCAGGTGCTGACGAAGCGGCAACAGGGGAGAATTCCGTCATTGTCGGATGTAGAAAAGCAGATATTATTGTTGGTCCGATAGGTATTGTAATTGCGGATTCACTTCTTGGGGAAGTGACGCCTAAGATGGCGCTTGCTGTTGCACAGAGTAATGCGAAACGTATACTGATCCCGTTTAATCATTGTGATAATATAATTGTCGGTATATCTGATTTCAATACCGCTTCTTTGATACAGGATGCCGTAGATGAGATTAAGAAAACAGTACAATAAACCTTGACAAATATTAGAAAAGATTATACACTAACTTATGATAAAAATATTGGTACGAAACCAATATAAAAGCACAGAAGTGCTTTGATTTTTTAGATTTAGAAGTATTTTATTAATTTATTAACTTACTTACATAGTATACCACGAAGGTATGCGTTTTCTCTGAAGAGAGATGGCGTGTACTTTTTTATTAGTACATGTCCGGTTAAAATCTTTTTTATCAGGAGGAAAAAATAATGGGATGTTTTATGGTTCCGGCTGCTGAGGCAGTCATCACAACAGTTGTAACAAAAACAATGGAGTCCAAAGAGAAAGCACCTGAGACTATGGAGATACAGCTCGATGGAACAAACTATGAAACCGTAGAGAAAATTACTTTTTCAAGAAAGCTGAAATGGCTTAATAATCTTCTTTGGGGAGGCTCCGCTTTACTTGCTTTTGAGCATGTATGGCATGGTGAAGTAATTGCACACTTTCCATTCCTTTCAGCAGCGGCAAACCCGACAGATTTGGCAGAAATGCTGCATGAAATGACAACCACCGGAGTTGCAATGTCAGTGCTTGTAACAGTTGTATGGCTTGGCATGGTTGCGGCTTCTTCAGTGATTGAGAAAAAGGCATTAAAAGAACAGGCTGCCAAGAACTAAAGGGGAGTAGTGGAATGACATTACTGACTACTGTTTTTGCCGCCATTATCAGTACAATCATCTGGTATAAGAATGCACCGAAAGATGAAATGAAAATCGGTGTTCTTTGCTGGTTGTATTGGGGTGCTTCACTTATGTGGTTTGTGGATGCCATATTTGAGTATATGGAGCTTCAGGCAGAGTATTTTACACCTGAGCCTGTAGATATGCTCAACGACTTTTATCTTGGGCTGTCTGTTGTTGCGCTTGGTTTGATTATCTGGCTGGCGATTCTCCTTATAAAAGACCCTAAAGGTGTTGTAAAGGCATCACTTTTTAAAAAGAAAAATTAAGAAAATTAATAGTAAGAAAGTACGTAAAAAGAGCAACTAAGAATTAAAAGCGGTTCTGCTGCAGGCAATCGGCGGAACCGTTTTTAAATTTCAGGAGGGATTGCATGAAAGGCGAAACAAAACAGATTTTGGAAGCCGTGCAAAGCGGCGACCTTTCCGTGGATGATGCACTTTTGAAATTGAAAACCGCACCATACGAGGACATCGGTTTTGCAAAGGTTGACCTTCACCGCAAAGTACGCCAGGGGGTTTCCGAGGTCATTTACGGTGCCGGAAAGACGCCGGAGCAAATGATTGGTATAATAGACACGATGAAAAAGAACGGACAGGAACGCATACTGATTACACGCCTTTCATCAGAAGCCGCCAATGAGATTATGAAAGCTCATAAACTTGATTATCATACGGATGCCAAAGCAGGCATTATCGGTGGACTTCCTGTTGCTGACGGAATCGGGGAAATTGTGGTTGCAACAGGAGGTACCAGTGACATTCCGGTTGCCGAAGAAGCAGCACTCACGGCTGAAGTCCTTGGAAATACAGTGACCAGACTCTATGATGTGGGAGTGGCAGGCTTGCATCGGCTTTTGGACCACAAAGACGAGATTATGAGAGCAAGCGTCATCATTGCCATTGCCGGTATGGAGGGCGCACTCGCCAGTGTCATTGGAGGTCTGGCTGATTGTCCCGTGATTGCGGTTCCGACCAGTGTAGGATACGGAGCGTCTTTTAATGGTCTATCAGCCCTGCTGTCTATGCTTAATTCCTGCGCAAGCGGAGTTTCGGTAGTGAATATCGATAATGGTTTCGGGGCCGGTTATCTGGCAAGTATGATAAATCACATGGAAACGAAAAACGGATAACAAGTTATATGTAATATTTATATTGATAAAGGTGGTATAAATGAAAACACTATATTTGGATTGTGGAATGGGAGCTGCCGGAGATATGTTGACAGCCGCGCTTGTTGAGCTTCTTCCTGAACCCGAGAGGTTTATTGAGAAATTGAACTCGCTTGCAATACCGGGAGTACAAATTAAGAAAGAGTCAGCCGTTAAATGCGGCATCACCGGTACGCATATTTCGGTCACAGTTGATGGCATAGAAGAAGATGAAGAACTGCATGAATATTTTCACGACCACGATCATCATAACCACGACCATAGTCATGACAATCAACATAATCACGAGTATTATCACCACCACAGCGGAATGCACGATATCGAGCATATAATATCAAACCTAAATATCTCTGAAAAGGTACGTAAAGACATCCTTTCGGTATACGCTTTAATAGCGGAAGCAGAAAGCCACGCCCACGGAGTTCAGGTAACAGATATCCATTTCCACGAAGTGGGAACCATGGATGCGATTGCGGACGTTACCGCCGTATGCCTTCTTATGGACGAGCTTTCTCCTGATGAAGTCGTTGTGTCTCCGGTGCATGTGGGAAGCGGGCATGTGAAGTGCGCACATGGGATTTTGCCTGTACCTGCGCCTGCGACTGCTTTTATCTTAAAAGAAGTACCGATTTATGGAGGCAGTGTAAATGGTGAACTGTGTACTCCAACCGGTGCGGCTCTTTTGAAACATTTTGCCACCCGTTTTGGGGATATGCCCGTTATGAAAACGACTGCCATTGGTTACGGTATGGGTAAAAAAGATTTTCAAATGGCAAACTGTGTTCGTGCCATGATTGGTGAAACTGCGGACAAAACAGATATCGTATTGGAACTTTCCTGTAACGTAGATGATATGACAGCGGAAGAGATAAGCTTCGCAACAGAACGTTTGTTCGAAGGAGGGGCCAATGAGGTATATACTATTCCCATAGGTATGAAAAAATCCCGACCCGGCACATTGATTCGCGTTATGTGCAAAGAAGAGGATAAAGAAAAGATGATTCACCTGCTCTTTGCTCATACAACTACCATCGGTGTGCGCGAGGCGGTAACACATAGATATATATTGGAACGGAAACTTGAAACGTTGCAGACCCCTTATGGTGAGGTGCGTCGTAAGGTTTCTTCCGGATATGGAGCATTGCGGGTTAAATACGAGTATGACGATATTTCCCGTATTGCAAAAGAGCAGAATATGAGTCTGAGTGAAGTCAGGAAGCGTCTTGAAGAAAAGGAGTTATAAAATGGATGTTTTACATGAAAAGAAACAACACTTGGAAGATTATCTAAAAGAGCTTGGAAGCGTAGCCGTTGCTTTTTCATCGGGAGTTGATTCAACATTTCTCTTAAAAACTGCGCATGACGTATTAGGGGAAAAAGCGATTGCCGTAACCGCCAGGTCGTGTTCATTTCCGGCGCGTGAGCTTAATGAGGCGAAGGATTTTTGCCAAGTGGAAGGAATAGAGCACATAATAGTAGACTCTGAGGAACTTTCCATAGAAGGTTTCAGTCAGAATCCTAAGAATAGATGCTACTTATGCAAGCACGAACTTTTTACAAAGATAAAAAATATTGCAGCGGAGCATGGGATTTCCTATGTAGCGGAAGGCTCCAATATGGATGATAACGGAGATTATCGTCCGGGCTTAATGGCCGTAGCGGAATTGGGTGTGAAAAGTCCTTTGCGTGAAGCGAAACTGACCAAAGAGGAAATCCGTGAACTTTCCAAAGAAATGGGACTGCCTACCTGGGATAAACAGTCTTTTGCCTGTCTTTCGTCACGCTTTGTTTACGGAGAAACCATTACTGAGGAAAAACTATCTATGGTGGACCGTGCGGAGCAGAGGCTGCTTGACTTGGGATTTAAGCAGGTTCGTGTCCGGATTCATGGAAATATTGCGCGGATTGAAATCGAGCCTTCCGAATTTGAAAGAATAATTCAGCCTGAAGTTGCTAAACCGCTTACGGAGTATCTTAATGAGCTTGGCTTCCTCTATGTTACATTGGACCTTGGCGGCTATCAGATGGGAAGTATGAATAAAACTTTGGATATATAAAGCGCAATCTGAGAGAGGTATCATATCAATGATGCCTCTTTTTTGTATTTTATATGTCACCTTGTAAGAATCTTGCGCGTGTTTATAATAGAAAGCAAAACAATAGTGCGCACTGTTTTGGATAGGAGGGAGTATGACAGTAGAAGAACTGGTTGAAGAATACAGTAATATGCTTTTTAAAATCTGTCTCGTTATAGTTGGTAACGAGTGGGATGCACAGGATGTGATACAGGACGTCTTCTGCCGTTATATAGAACGTTCGCCCATCTTCAATGACAAAGAGCATGAGAAAGCGTGGCTGATTAAAGTAGCGGTAAACAGGTGCAGGGATATTCATAGGTTTAAGCTCAGGCATCCGCAGGTGGACTTAGAGGAGGTTTCGGCTTACTGTGAGCTGCCGGAGCAGAGTGAGGTGCTGTTAGCACTTATGAAGCTTCCGGAATCCTTGAAATCGGTGATATACCTGCACTATATAGAAGGTTATAAGGTGGCGGAACTTGTCAATATATTAGGCATTTCTATAAATGCAGTCAAAAAAAGACTGGAAAGAGGGAGAAAAGCCTTGAAGCTTACTCTGTCAGATTAGATAAAAGAGTGAAAAGTGTAAGCATATTCCTTGTTAGATTAGGAAAATGGAGCAAAAAAGCTCAGGAAAGGATTGGTCTAAGTTATGAAATTGCAGGATTTAAAAGATGCGGTAAATAATATAGAAATAGACGATGCCATGCAGGAAGAAATTTTAGAGAATGTATCAAAAAGAACAAAAGGTAAAAAGACAGTCTCATTTAAAACCAATACAGGCAGAAAAAATGTTTCCGGATTTTCCCGTATTGCAGTTACGGCAGCAGGCGTAGTGCTGGCGGTAGGCATCATAGGTTTTCCGGTCAGGGCGCTTGTTACTTCTCTGGTTAAAGAACGTATGGAAAAGATATCGGAAGAGGAGAGACATGAACTCGTGGAGATGTTAGACAGTCAGGGAGTGGAAGTTGACGGTTTTTCCAGGGAGTATACGGCAGAAGAAAAAAACCGTATGAAAGAACTGCGCATTCAGTATCAGCAGGGCGTATTTCCTGAGGGTGAACTGCCACAGGCTGACAGCGTTGAAGAAGCTGAAACAATGGAACTGTGTTATCTGACGACCAACAGTACCTATTACCTACCGGACAGAGAACTTACCGATGAAGAGATATTACAGATCATAGATTTTCAAACGAAGTTAGACTATTCACTCAGTAAACGGTATGAGGAAGAATATGCCGATGAGATTGCCGCCAAGGAGCAGGCACAGAAAGAACTGGTCGCACAGGTTGCGGATTCCGGCGGTATCACTGAAGAAGAGGCTGTTACCATAGCTAAAGAGTGGCTTGAGAAGATACATGGCATTACCGGAGACGGACTTGAGCTTCATCATCGTTTAGATGGTGATCTGGAAGATAATGCGAAATCCGGAGAGAGTACTCAGTATGTGGTAACCTGGAGCGGTATGTCGAATGAACAGCATTATTATTTCTTTATCAGTGCGCGGGATGGACGACTGACACAGACTATATACACCACCCCGGATATGGTTCGTAACACTAAGAATGGTATCGCTCCGGAAGAAATGGAAGCACAGCTTCCGGAATTAAAAGAAAAGGCGATTTCCTTTATAACAGAGATACTTGATGAAGATGTGGAATCCTATGTTGAAAGTTATTTAATCTATAACATATATGACGAGAACAGGACGGGTAACAGTGTGGAATTCACCTTTATAAAAGAAAGCGGAGAAGCGGATATTATTTATTATACGTGTAATGGTACATTCACATCACTGTATCGAACATCTGACATAGAGGATTATCGTAAGGGTAAGGTTGAGAGAGAGGAGTTTATTAAAGAGCGCAGTGAATTAATGGGAGAGACTTTCCGGAAAAAGGAGATTGCTATTGATCTGAATGAATTGTAATTATTGCAATTATATAAAGAGGGCGTCCCGAAACTATGATTTTTTAATCATAGAAAGAAGGGATGCCCTTTCTTTATCATACATAATTTTAGAGACAGTATTTGGTAATATTATATAAAAAATGAAAACTATTTTTGATAAAATAGTTTCTTGAAAAGCTGATGTGAAATTGTTATCATATAGGAAACTGAAAATTAAAAAATAGTTTCCAACCGTATAGAATGTTGGAAATTTAAGTTAAGATAGAATATCACTTAATATGATAAATACACATATAAAGGGCAAGGAATCGTAAATGGAACTTAGAGAGACAATATTGGAAGGTACCATTAAAGCATTTAATAAAAAAGGTCTGAAATTTACAATGGACGATATAGCTAAGACACTTGGAATGAGTAAGAAGACGATTTATACGGTGTTTAGCGATAAGGAGTCCATGTTTTATGCAATGGTAGATTATATGTTTGACAGCATAAAGGAGAGTGAGCGGCGCATTGTTGAAGATGATACGCTTTCCACCATAGAGAAAATCCGCCGGATAATGAGCGTAATGCCGGACAGCTACATTAACGTGGATTTTCAAAAACTTTATCAGCTAAAAGACAAATATCCCGCTGTCTACAAACAAGTGGAGCGGCGTCTGGAAACCGGTTGGGAGGATACAATAGCTCTTTTGGAGCAGGGGATGGAAGAAGGGTGTATACGAAATATTCACATTCCCATTGTGAAGATGATGCTTGAGGCATCGCTTGAGCAATTTTTTCAGAGAGATATATTGATTCAAAATAAAATCACTTATATTGATGCGCTGAACGAAGTGGTTGAGATTTTAATGGAAGGCATCGCTGTTAATGAAGCTTATTAGAATTTAATTAACTATAGTATAATAAGGAGGCAGAAAAATGGAAGAGAAGTCAAAAGAAATATTCGGTAATCCCATTAAGGAGGGAACCTACAAAAAGGCTGTAAGGTCAAAGGAAAAATATGCTAAGAGATTCGGGGATGATACACAGGTCAGCTATCCGGTATCTGTCTCTAAGAATGAGCATATCGGCGAGCTGCTTGGGGTTATGGATGTAAAGCTTGGCAATCCGGACAGTGAGGCTGCTGACAATGAAACAGCAAGTGAAGGTTTTGATACGAAGAAAGGACTTATTGTCGGTAATATCCGTATGGGCTTTGGACACTACCGCATATCTATGGCGATTGCATCGGCAGCACACTCAATGGGTTATATACCGTATTGGATGGATTTAAACTCTTATAAACAGACCACCTGCACCGAAGTGATCAGTTCACAGAACGATTTATATTCGCTGGGTTCAAGACTTTCCGGAAAAAGTAAACTCTTTAATAAGTTTGTGTGGGAACCGATTAACTATGAAGGCTTCCGCAAACTGACCTATAATGCGTCAGACCAAAAAAATGCGGAATTAATGGCTCCGGTCTATCGTAATGTTCCAAGCGAAATTCCGGTAGTAGCCACTCATGTGTGGCCTGCACAGGCAGCAATCCATGCAGGCATGGAGCATGTTGTAAATGCCATTCCGGACAACTGGCCTATGGCTTTACATTTATCCGAAGGAAGCATCCACACAGTTCAGACACATTTTGCATATCAGGGTTATCGCATATTAAACGGTATGCAGGGCAAATCGGTATTAAAGCCTATGCCTGAAGATGCGTTATTCTATACCGGACACTATGTTGACCATGAACTGGTAAGCAACATTGAAGCCGACTGCGCCGCACGTAAGGAAAGACAGGCAAATAAGAAACCGATGCGTTTCCTGCTTACAATCGGGGGAGCGGGAGCACAGAAAGAAATTTTTGCGGCAATCATAAAATACCTGCTTCCGGGAATTAAAAAGAAACGTGTCGCACTCTATGTGAATGTGGGAGATTATCGTAACGTCTGGGATGATCTTTTAAATGAGATACCTGAACTTGTAACCGTGGCGACCGAACATTTCAATGACTGGGATGAGACGAAGAAATTTGCGGCCGAGGCACTGACCGGGGATGTGGAAGGTGTGCACGGCTTCTGGCATGAAAATATTTTTGAGGCGGTTTACTGCACCAACCTTTTGATGAGAAGTTGTGACGTGCTGGTTACCAAACCGAGTGAACTGTCATTTTATCCTGTTCCAAAACTTTTTATCAAGAGAGTTGGCGGACATGAACAGTGGGGAGCAATCCACTCGGCAGAGCTTGGAGAGGGTACTCTTGAGTGCGAGGATATTGCACATACCATACAGATGATCAAGTTATTTATCAAGGACAAAGCTCTGCT
The DNA here is from genome assembly GCA_022510545.1 of Lachnospiraceae bacterium. Lineage (GTDB taxonomy): Bacteria > Bacillota > Clostridia > Lachnospirales > Lachnospiraceae > UBA3282. The sequence goes on from JAFLTG010000018.1 coordinate 30,795, forward strand.
TGGAGATATGTGTGACAACATTGTAAAAAATAAGGCGGCTGGAATCTATGACGGGGCATATCGGGTTGTAGAGCTGGCTATGAAGAGAAAAGCAGATAAGTAAGTATAGAACTTAGATATGAGATAATCAGAAAACAGGGGAGATAGGAGGAAAATATAATGAAGCTTACAATAGGTGAAAAAGTTTCTTACGGTTTGGGTGCAGTGGGCAAGGATATGGTGTATATGCTCTCTGCAAGCTATATACTGTATTACTATCAGGACATTTTAGGCGTGAGTGCCGTTGCGATGGGGATTATCTTGATGGCGGCTCGTGTATTTGATGCATTTAATGATCCAATCATGGGTGTTGTCGTGGCCAAGACCAAAACACGTTGGGGAAAGTTCCGTCCCTGGCTTATGATTGGTACAATATTGAACGCAATAATACTGTATTTGATGTTCGCTGCACCACCGGCCTTAGATGGTGCAGGACTGGTTGCTTATGCGGCGGTTACTTATGTATTGTGGGGCGTTACTTATACGATGATGGATATTCCGTATTGGTCCATGATTCCTGCATTTACAGAGGGCGGAAAAGAGCGTGAGGGACTTTCGACACTGGCACGTTCCTGCGCAGGCGTAGGCTCTGCTCTTATAACAATCATAACAATGATCTGTGTTTTCAAACTGGGACAGGGAGATGAGCGCATAGGTTTTAAGTTGTTTGCTCTTATCATAGCAATTGTATTTATCGTGTTTGTGGCGATTACCTGTGCAAATATTAAAGAAAAATCAACGGTAGATATGGAAACACCTTCAGTGGGACAGATGTTTCGTGCATTGATTTCCAACGACCAGGCCATGGCTGTTGTACTTACCATCGTATTTATAAACTGCTCCTTGTACATTACAGCAAACCTTGTTATTTACTTTTTTAAGTATGATTTTGGCGGTGAAGGATGGTATAATAGCTATACTATATTTAATACTTTCGGCGGAGCAATGCAGATTATTTCCATGATGTTATTTTTCCCGCTTTTCCGTAAATTTTTAAACACAATTCAGGTGTTCTACGTAAGCTTTGCAATGTCAATCTTAGGCTATGCTTCACTGCTTATTTTGACATTTACAAATATGTCCAATGTATTCTTGCTGTTTATACCGGCATTCTTCATATTTGCCGCACACGGAATGCTTTCTGTTTTGACAACGGTGTTTTTGGCAAATACTGTGGATTACGGTGAGTTAAAAAACAACAGCCGCGATGAGAGTGTGATTTTCTCCATGCAGACTTTCGTGGTAAAGCTGGCCTCCGGTGTGGCGGCACTGATTGTTTCAATCTGTTTAAGCGTATTTAATCTAAGCAATGACACCTCTGACACATCAGCTGTTGTTGAAGCGGTTGCAAATTCATCGATTGTCGGATTGCGTATGACTATGACGGTAGTGCCTATTGCAATACTGTTGGTTGCTGTATTTTTATTCAGTAAAAAATATATACTGACCGATGAAAAAGTAGCTGAAATCGCGGAAAAGGTTAAGGCGAAGCGTGAGGCGGAGAGTAAGTAGATGAAGATTAAGTAAGCTGATATGGGTTGAAAGCAAAGCGATATGAAGATATGAGGTAAGAGTATGATAAGACAAGAACAGAATATATATGTACTCGACACAGCACATACAACCTACTGTTTTAGAGTTATGGAAACCGGCCATTTAGAGCATCTGTATTATGGCAGAAAAATCACAGTAGATGCACAGAGTGCGGAGGCTCTTTTTGAAAAGCACTCTTTTGCACCCGGTAATACCAATGTTTACGATGCTGAACATACAAACTTTTCTTTAGAGGACATACGACTTGAGATGTCCTCTTATGGAAAAGGAGATATCCGTGAACCCTTTGTAGAGCTTGTACATGCCGATGGCAGTACAACCAGCGATTTCCTGTTTGTAGAGGCAAGTATTACAGATGGAAAAGAAGCGTTTAAAACACTGCCGGCTTCTTATGATGATACAGGCAAAGTGAACCATTTGACTGTGATACTGAAAGATAAGCAATATAATATAAAACTTGAACTTCATTATTTTGTGTATGAGGATTGCGACGTTATCACCAGAAGCGCGCGACTTGTCAATGAGAGTGGGGAGACAGTGCGTATAGAGCGGCTTATGAGTGCGCAGATGGATTTTGATACGCCGGAATTTTCATTTATGACATTTGGAGGAGCATGGGCAAGGGAAATGCGGAGAACCGATGTTAGACTTCTTTCCGGTAAGCATGTGAATGCTTCCTACACAGGCACTTCCTCTAACCGTGCAAATCCATTTGTCATACTTTCAAGGGATGGTGCAACGGAAGATGCCGGGGAATGTTATGGATTTAACCTAATTTACAGTGGTAATCACTATGAGGCAGCAGAGGTGAGCGGCTATGGAAAAACAAGAATTGTGACAGGCATCAATCCACAATCATTTTCATGGCAGCTTGAACCCGGAGCAGACTTTGAAGCACCTGAGGCAGTGATGACATATTCTCATGAGGGATATAATGGGATGAGTCAGCATATGCACAAATTTGTACGTGAACACATTGTGCGCGGCGAATGGAAGAAAAAGACCAGACCTGTGCTATTAAACAGCTGGGAAGCATCATATTTTGACTTCAATGAAAGTAAGCTGCTTACGCTTGCAAAAGAAGGTAAGGAAGTCGGTATTGAGCTTTTTGTGATGGATGACGGCTGGTTTGGTGAGCGGAATGACGATAAGCATTCTCTTGGAGATTGGGACGTCAATACAAAGAAACTGCCGAACGGCTTATTGGGTATCTGCCAGAAAATAAAGGCACTGGGCCTTGACTTCGGCATCTGGGTGGAGCCTGAGATGGTGAATGTAAACAGTAGGCTCTATACGCAGCATCCGGAGTGGGTAATCGAGATTCCGGGTAAGCCTCATTCAGAGGGACGCAACCAGCGTATTTTGGATTTGAGCCAGACTAAAGTACAGGATTTTATTATAGAAAAAATGACGGAAGTTTTCTCATCAGCAGAGATTTCCTATGTTAAGTGGGATATGAACCGTACCTTTACGGATTATTTTTCCAAGGCACTTCCGCCGGAGCAACAAGGTGAACTTGCCCACCGCTATGTGCTTGGACTTTATCGCTGTATGAAAGAGCTTGTTACAAGATTTCCTCATATACTGTTTGAGGGTTGTTCTGCGGGCGGCAACCGCTTTGATCTGGGCATACTGTGTTACTTCCCGCAGATTTGGGCCAGCGATGATACGGATGCACTCTGCAGGGCGGAAATCCAGAACGGATACAGCTATGGTTACCCGATGTCTGTGGTGAGTGCGCATGTTTCATCCTGTCCGAATCACCAGACCCTTCGCACAACTCCGCTTGAGACACGCTTCGCGGTTGCCGCATTTGGCGTGTGCGGATATGAATGCAATTTATCCGATATGAAAAAAGATGAGCTTGTAGCGATAAAAGAGCAGATTGAGCTCTATAAAAAGTGGAGAGAAGTGTTGCAATGGGGACAGTTTTACCGCGGAAGGAACTTTTCAGACGGCACAAATGCTTCAGGCAGTGTGCTTGCTGATTTGCCGGGGAACCGGATGGAATGGACCTGCGTGTCTGAAGACGGTAAGAAAGCAGTCGGTTTTCTGATGCAAAAGTTAGTCGCTCCTAACACACAGTTCCACTATTATAAGGCAAAAGGCTTGAATCCGGAGAAGAGATATCATTTTTATAACCGTGAGTTGAAGTATAACGTGAAGGATTTTGGTGATCTGGTGAATACCGTTTCACCGGTGCATATCAAGCAGGATTCCATTGCTCATAACCTGATTGCAAAGTTTGTGAAAATGGACGGTGAGAAAGAGGATATGCAGGTTTACGGCGATACGCTGATGCATAACGGAGTGCGCCTGAAACAATCCTTTGGCGGAACCGGGTATAGTGATGATGTAAGATATTACCAGGACTTCGGGGCACGGATGTATTTTATGGAGGAAGAGCTGTAGGGGTTTAAAGGGCAGTCGAGAGACTGTCCTTTATTGTTCCGAAAAGATACGAATATTATTCCGATAGCCTTGATACTGTTCCGATAGTAAGGTATATTATAAATGAATTCATCCATAGTGATAGCAATAAGATAATCGGAAGATAGCAGTTTAAATAAAGGAGACAATCCCCAATGAAATTTTTTCACCTCTCAGATTTACACATCGGACTTAAACTGATTAACAGAGACCTAAGAGAAGATCAGGAATATATACTAAAGCAAATCGTCGATATTTCCATAAAAGAACAACCTGATGCAATCATAATTGCCGGTGATATCTATGACAAAGCGGTTCCGTCTGCAGAAGCTGTAGAAGTGTTTGATCATTTTATAGCAGAGCTTTCTTCCTCGCTTCCCCAAACAGTAATTATGATGATCAGCGGAAATCATGACAGCGCACCTCGTGTGAATTGTTTCCGAAGCATACTTTCCAAGCAGAATCTATACATGGTCGGCCTGCCGCCAACAATGGAAGATGAATATATAGAGAAAGTTACGCTGCAGGACGAGTACGGGAATGTTAACTTTTATCTGCTTCCGTTTGTAAAACCTTCTATGGTAAAAATGGTAATAGGTACAGATGAGAACGGAAATAACTTTTCATATAACGATACGATACATAGATTGATAGAACGTGAAAATATTAACGAAAATGAGCGTAACATTTTGGTCAGCCACCAGTTCTATCTGCCTGCCGGAAAAGAGGCAAAGGATGTGGAAAGGATGGATTCGGAGATACGTACTGTAGGAAATATAGATGAAGTAACCGCCGATATTCTTGAAAAGTTTGATTATGCCGCCCTTGGACATATTCATAAACCTATGAAAGTAGGAAGTGAAGTCTACCAGTATTGTGGTACACCTTTAGCATGCTCTGTCAGTGAGGTAGGACAGCAAAAAGGTATCATTATGGTAGAGATTCAGGAAAAAGATGCCAAAATACGCACAACCGTACTGCCGCTTAATCCGCTCCGTCAAGTCCGTGTGATCAAAGGGACATTGGAGGAGATTCTTAAACAGACTTGTAATGATTATGTATCTGTCATTCTTACGGATAAAGTTGATTTAGACGTAATAGATATCAAAGACAGAATCAGAATTGCATTCCCAAATCTTCTTGAAATCAAAAGAGAAAGTATAAGAAAAGCGGATTACAGTAAAAAACCGGAGACGGTGGAGGAACTCAATCCGTTTGAACTATGCTGTACATTTTTAAGTAATCTTGATGATGATGAAAAGGAAATACTTCGAGACGTAATCAATACAGTTATGGAGGTCAAATAACATGAAACCCCTTAAGTTGACAATGCAGGCTTTCGGTTCTTACGGGAAGAAAACCTCGATTGATTTTGAAAAGCCTAATCAGAATCTTTTTCTTATTACAGGTGATACCGGCGCCGGAAAAACGACTATTTTTGATGCAATTGTTTTTGCACTATACGGTGAAGCCAGCTCCATAACAAATAAAAAGTCCGGAATAGTATTACAGAGTCAGTTTACGGGTTTTGATGTTGAGCCCTTTGTTGAGCTGACTTTTTCAGAAAAATCCGGTGAAGATGATAATATTTATACGGTTAAACGTATACCACGTCATTTGAAAACTCTTACAAGAGGAGCCTCAAAAGGGATTGCAGAGCGAGAAACCAATACCTCTGTGACACTTACAATGCCGGACGGTACGGAATATCCCCAGAAAGAAGTCGATAAGAAAATCGAAGAACTTATCGGCCTTACCAAAAATCAGTTCATGCAGGTTGCGATGATTGCACAGGGCGAGTTTACAGAACTTCTCCGCGCAGATTCCGATAATAAAAAGACTATATTCCGCAGACTTTTCAATACCGAGCTATATCAAAATATTGTTGAAGAATTAAATAGCAGGCGAAAAGCCAAAGAAAAGGAAATAGCTATTATTAAAACACAATGCCAGACAGTTGCCGGAAGAGTTGTCGTACCTGAGAAATATGAACGTATGGAGGAACTTAATGCTTTAAAGAAAAGAGTTGAAAACGGTGAACTTGTAGTTATGGGGCAGTTTCTTGAGGAACTTAAAAGTCTATGTGACCTTCTTAAAGAAGATGTGTCAAATGCAGAGGAAAATTATTATGAAACAAGTAAAGTCAGAGATGAGAAGAGAGATTTATATACAAATGCAAAGAATTTACTGAAATTTTTTGAACAGCTTGATAAGGCGCAAACCGATATCGAAGAATGCAAATCAAAAGAAGGTGAAATAAAAGACGCTATTTCGTTGATTTCAAAACTGCGTACCGCATACGAAATTGAGACCGAGTATCAGCGATATAAAGAGGCAGAAAAAAGAGTCACAGATACAAAAACCGCATGCAAACAGCAACAGGATGCATTACCCGGCATGATAGATGCAGCAAAGGAGACTGCCGAAAAAGAAGCAAAGTTAAAAGACATCTATGAAAAAGAACTTGCGCGTTATAGCCAGGTCTCAGAAAAAGTTGATAAGGCATTAATCCTTTTTGCTAAAATAGATGTCGAGAAAAAGGCAGTTGAGAAAAAGAACAAGGATTTGCAGTCAGCAGAAAAGAATGCCGAGACTGCGCAGAAAAGCATTGAAGAGCTGGAAACCCAGGAAAAAGATTGGAAAAAACAGATTGAATCACTAAGGGATGCTGAGACACAGCTTGCTCTGTGGGAAGGTGACAGAAAAGAAGCGGCTTCTTTGATGGAAGAAGTGGAAAAGCTCATTAAAGTTCAAAAAGATATTGAGCGGCAGAAGATTAAAGCGGACAAATCGAAACAAGATTATAAAGCGATAAGTGAACAATACAAGATTAGAAATAGCGAATACGAAAGCAAACGTCAGGTATTTTTGGATGCCCAGGCCGGCTTCCTTGCAAAAAAACTGGAAGCAGGGAAACCCTGCCCTGTATGCGGTTCCCTAGAGCATCCCAATCCCTGTCAATGGGAAGGCGAATCCGAAGAATTGACTGAAGAAGTCATTGAAACCCTTGGAAACGAGGTTGAGCAGCTTCGCTCTAAACAGGAACTTCTTGCGGCTGAAGCAAAGTCTAATGCAGATTTGCTTGCAGAAAAAGAAACTACCCTGAAAGAAGAAACAGGTAAACTGTATCAGAGAATGAGTAAGGTTATTTCAGATTTTACGGGGAGATACAATACGGAAGAGTTTAACTCGGAAAAGATTCAAAAATTAATAATGAATTGGAATGAAGTAATTAAATTGAGGGGAGAAGAACTAACAGGAAATGTAAATAAATTAAACCAAATTCAAAATTTGCTTAGAAATGTAGATGAAAAGAGAAGTCATCTAAGGTTGCTTGCCGATGAAGCAAAAGCAAGCGCAGCAGAAGCAAAAACAGCACTGGAAAGTAGCAAAGCAACACTGCAAAGTCTGGAAACTTCCAAGGATTATCCCACAGAAGAAGATGCAAAAAATGCTTTGGTTCAGGCGAAACAGGAGAAAAATAAACAGGAACTTGAGTATAAGACCGCTAATGAAACCGCATCAGCGGCCAAAATGAAAAAAGATAATGCTGAAGCACTAATCCAAAAATATACGGAAGAAATCCCCAGATATGAAGAACAACACACCGAACGAAAAGCTGCATACGAAAAGATGATGCAAAAAGGAAATCTGCCGGAACCCGAATGGAAGTCCTTGACAGAAATGTACGAAAAAACACAGACAAATACACTGCAAAACGAAGTAAACGAATATAACAGTAAACTTGCAGCTGCCGAAGAACTGAAAAAGAATGCCACCGAAGCAATTGGAGACCAAAAGCGTCCTATAATGGAAGACATTCAAAAAGAAATGGAAGAGGCTGAAGAAAAACTTAAAACCGCAAAACAAAATTATGAGGGACTGAAAGAATATTATAAAGGCAACAGTGAAGCATACAAAGACCTGACGCCCAGAATGGATGCCCGTCAAAAGATTGTGGAAGAACATGCAAAACTGGATACTCTGTATCGTTTGGCAGCAGGCAACGTAACCGGTGCCCGTATGGACCTTGAAACATATGTACAACGCTATTATCTGGAAAAAATACTCTATGCTGCCAACAGACGTTTCCAGGATATGTCCGCCGGACAATTTGAGCTGCGTATGATTGATTTAGATAAAGCCGGCGAAGGAAAAAACAGAGGTTTGGACCTAATGGTATATTCCACCGTCACGGGCAAAGAGAGGGAAATACGCACACTTTCAGGCGGTGAATCGTTTATGGCAGCCCTCGCCCTAGCCTTGGGAATGGCAGACCAGATTCAGGAAAATTCCGCTGCTATTAATCTGGATATTATGTTTATTGATGAAGGATTTGGCTCATTGGATGAGCATTCAAGGAATCAGGCAGTGAAGGTGCTGCTGGAAATGGCGGAAGGGTCGAAGATGATAGGGATTATCTCGCATGTTACGGAACTGAAGCAGGAGATTGAGGACCAGTTGTTGGTTGGTAAGGATGAGAATGGGAGTTTTGTGAGGTGGGTGATTAGTTAGGGGTGAAAATTATGGATACTATAAATTATTATAACCAAAATGCACAGGGATTTATTGCAAATGCAGAAAATATATTCATGGAAGTGATATAAACATACAGTTTCAAAAGAACTGCAATATTTTAATGATATATAAATATTGATTTGATTTAAATTTTTTATATTATATTGTATTTAAAATATAAATTTAGAAAAATTTGTATATAAAATGTCAAAATTTGTTTAATGGCAACTAACAAATTGTGATAAAATTTATATCATATAATTAAAAATAAAGTTTTGTTGTATAGAAATCTTTTAGTAAACCATCTGCTATGCAAGGTGTGACAACAGCCGCTTTAGCGTACAGTAAAAAACCTCCAATGTTATACTAAGTACAGGTTCGCCAACCGTACTAAAA
>JAFLTG010000019.1 GCA_022510545.1 Lachnospiraceae bacterium
TCCCTATCAATTATCATAGAAGATCAATATTTACAGACTTTTCTTCATAGACTCTAAAAATCTTCAAACCGGTGTAATATAAATTATCCGGTTTGAAGAAATTATGTATCTTATATTAATCAAATCATTTTATTATCTATATCTTATCTATCAATTTACTTTAACACAATTTCTTATACTATTTAATTCCATTCACGAACGTACATTGATAATTTAATAAGGCTTTACACCTATAATAAAAATCCCTATAATATAGGTAATCTTATTAAATTATTATCTATGGAAAGGGCGTGAAAGGATGGTTGAATATATGCCGACTGATAAACAATATGATGGTCAGCTCATTGAAGAGTATTCCAGATTGAAACGCATTAAAGAAATAGCATTAAAAGAAAATGCATTAGAAACGGTAAAAACGATTGATTCGGAAATAGGATATATTAAGTTGAAATTGCAACCGTTAGAACTTCCGGATAACTAAATAAGTAACATATAAACTCATTAACAGGGTGTAAGGTCTTATTAAGTTATCAAGATCTTACACTTTTTATTAATAGCAACAGAAAGTTCACGAAGCGTACTCTCTATTGTACTTATTTGAGTATTATACTACTCAGATAATTCTTCCCACTGCTCATAAAGTTCTTCCAGTTTTGCTTCATTTTCAGCCTTTTCTTTAGAAAGTTCCTGCAATCTGGCGACATCCGTGCATACATCCGGAAGGGTCATAGTCTCGTCGATTTCGGTATTTCGTTTTTCCAATGCTTCTATGGATTCTTCGCACTTTTTCAAAGCATTTTCTTTCTTACGGATTGCAGCCTGTTGTTCTTTCTGTGCCTTCCAGGTCTGTTTGCCTTCTGAGACATTATTGGCAGCATTAGCACCTGACGATGAAGTGGTTGAATCAAATGTAGAGTGTGCACTGCCTGATTTGTAAGTAATTACAGCATCTATATTGCCTACTTTTGAATTTGATACAATAGTGGCATTATTTGCTCCATAAGCAGATATTGAACCGGTGGAATATGTTGTAGAAGGGTTATTTTGTACCTTCTTTTCCAGATAATATTCATAGTTCCCAAGATAGCCTGTCAATGTCTTATTCTCAAGCTCTAAGATACGGCTTGCGGTCTTGTTGATAAAATAACGGTCATGCGATACATACAATATTGTACCTGTATAGCTGTTGATTGCATCCTCCAATATTTCCTTGGACATAATATCAAGGTGGTTGGTAGGCTCATCCAGAATCAGGAAATTGGATTCTGAGAGCATAAGTTTAGCTAGAGACAGCCTTCCACGCTCTCCACCGCTTAGTGTATCAATTTTCTTGAAAACGTCTTCACCTGTAAATAAAAAAGCAGCAAGAGTATTACGAATTTCCGTATTATTTAATGTGGGATATTCATCTGAAATCTCATCGAACAGTGTCTTTTCAGGATGCAGGACATGATGCTCCTGATCATAATATCCGATTTCAACATTTGTACCAAGGCGCAGCATTCCGCTGTCGGGTGGAAGCAGTTCGTTGATTATCTTTAAAATCGTGGTCTTGCCGGTGCCGTTATCTCCGATTATGGCAACGTGTTCCCCTCGTTTTATGTCAAAAGAAAGATGTTCAAATAAGTTAAGTTTGTCAAAAGATTTAGATATATTTTCTACATGAAGCACATCATTGCCGCTGACTATCCTTGGTTCCAATTTTAGCTGCATATCAGAGCGAACCTGCGTAGGCTTGTCAAGCACTTCAATTTTGTTAAGCATTTTTTCGCGGCTCTCGGCGCGTTTAATGGATTTTTCCCTGTTAAATGACTTTAGCTTTTCAATTACTTCTTCCTGATGTTTGATTTCGCGTTGCTGATTGACATAGGCGTTGTACTGCGCTATACGCAGCATTTCCTTTTTAGCGGCATAGTCGGAATAATTTCCGGTGAAAACAGTTGCCTTGGTATTATCCAGCTCTATCACTTTGCCTGCAATACGGTCAAGGAAATAGCGGTCGTGAGATACGATGATAACAGCGCCTTTATAATTGAGAAGATAAGTCTCAAGCCAGGTAATTGATGACATATCCAAGTGGTTGGTAGGCTCATCCAGGATGATAAGGTCAGGACTTTGCAACAGCAGCTTTCCAAGAGCTACGCGGGTCTTCTGACCTCCGGAGAGGGTAGATATGGATTTGGAAAATTCACTTTCCTCAAATCCAAGACCTTTTAAAACTCCAACCAGCTCACTTTTATATGCATAGCCGCCGCCTGACTCAAACTCATGTGTAAGACGTGAATAGCTTCCCATAAGATCGGAGAGTTCGTCCTCAGAAGCATTTTTCATCCTAAGCTCGGTGTCACGCAATTGACTCTCTAAGTCAATAAGCCCCTGCTTTACCGACAAGAGCTCGTCATAGATGGTATTTTCACCTAATACGCTCTGATGCTGTGCAAGATAGCCTATGCTTTTGCCTTTTGACAGGATTACAGTACCTTCGTCGGCTTCCAGTTCACCAACTATGATGCGAAGAAGTGTGGTTTTGCCGGCACCGTTGATACCGACAATGGCAGCCTTTTCATAATCTTCTATATGGAAGGATACCTCGCCTAAAACAGGGACCTCATTAAATGATTTATGTATATTGTTAACTGAAAGTATCATCTGATAAACCTGAGCCTTTCCGGAGAGTAGTGATTAATCAATAAACCGGTACGGTTTTCAGTTTACAATATGTTGTGGAGGTCTGTCAATTAAGATGAATTAAACAATCATTGTTAAATTGAAAATTTATTGTTATAATATTTTAAGTTTAATGCATATTAAAAAAATTAGAATTATTTATATCTGGCTATATGTATCTGGAAACGTAAGCAGCATCATTAACAGATGATGAGGAGGGTCTATGGGAATTATTGGCAGAATACTTAAAAAGATAAAAGAGGTTGGGGTTAAGAATTGTGTGCGGGGTGCCATATTAAGGCTAAAGTATATTAAATTGCAAAAGAAATATGGATTTGATACATGGCATTTAAGCCCTTATGAATGGAGAGCATATTCACAGAAAACCGCATTATATATAAATTCACATGGTGCAAAAAAAGTTATAGATATTGGTTGTGGTCTTGGAGGCTTGTTGAGTCATATTAATGCAGATTCAAAGATAGGGTTAGATATTCATGAGGAAGTAATTCTGGCAGCCAAAGAATTAGGTGATAAATCAATTGCATATAGAGTTGGAAGCTTCAATGAAGTTATTAACGAAAAAAATATTGATTATTTAGTTACTTTGGGATTTACTCACGGAGGAACGGAAGAAACATGGAAAGAGCCATATCATATTATTGCAGAAAAAAATGATATAAGAAATTTTGTTGTAGACACTGTGCCGGAGGATGGTCCAAGTCATTTCTTGGATTACAGCAAAATATTGCCGGAAAATTATGTAATGGTAGATAGACTGGGGCCGTTTTTAGGCGGACGCTGTGTTGAAATTTGGGAAAGACAGCATAATGCTTAGAGGCCATGAAATATTGACAACTTTTTCACAGAAGGAATATAATAAAAATGATATTTGACAGTATGCAATGAAGGGGACAGGATTAATGTCAGAAAAAGAAAAAGTATTTAAAAATGCATTAACAGGGAAGAAACTTCCGATTTTAACCTTGGATAATAAATGGCATATGCTGTTTGACGGGATAACTGTTCCCTCCAGGATCAAGTCACTTGAAGCTAAGCTTAACGAACTTGTAAAACGTGAAGGGAAGATTAATACCGAAGGTAAAGACATTGTAAAAATCAAAAGAAAACTAATGGATGAAGTTATACATATTGCCGATGGTATTGTCCAGAATCCTGATGATAAAAAACTGCTTAAGGACAGGGAAGAGCATAAGCGGTTGATTGAAGAGTGCAATGATAAGATTGCGGGTTATGAGGTAGAAAAGGTAAAGCTGCCGGGTGAAATTGAAAAAGTTAACAAACAGCTTATGCTGGAGTCTATGGAGTTATGTTATAAAAAGATACAGGAGAATGAGAGAGAGATTGCCGTGCTTGATGACTGGATATCAAATACGCGCAGGGAATTAAAGAAGAAATTGGTTCGTAAGCAGGAAGCTGAGGATGCCAATAACAAACTTTATTCATATATGCACGATGTATTTGGAGCGGAAGTATTGGAAATCTTTGATATGAAATATAAGCCGGATATAAACAAGAAGGAAGACTCTGAGAAAAAAGCCGCAGAAAAAAATCAAAGTAAAAACAAAAGAAAGTATATTTTGAATGATGCGCCGGAATCATAAGATTTAGGCGCATTTTTAAGTAATTAAATGCTTCCATTGAGTTTAATGCTTTTGTTTGCTATAATTGTAATGTATATATTGCAAATTATATATTTTGATAAACTTTGAGGAGAAAATTAATGATTAAAAGAATGAATACCGTTCTTATTAAGAGATTGTTGTTCTGGAGTATATTTATTATATTAGTTGTTTGGACTGGAGTATTGTGCTTTTATCATTTGGGTGAAGCGGGAATACAGAACTGGGATGAAGCAAGGCATATTGTAAATGCTTATGAGATGATGTCTTCAGATAATTTATGGATTAATACGTATTTTTATGAAACGGATTATTATAATTTTAAACCCCCCTTAAGTATGTGGTTAATAATGTTATCATTTCGTATATTTGGTATCAATAGCTATTCTATGCGCTTATTCTCAGCTGTTTCAATGTTTCTTTTGTTTATAGTATTAGTATTGTTTACAGCTTCTGTTTTTGGTAAAAGAGCAGCTACTATAACCGGAGTCGTGTTTATATCGGTAACAGATGTATTTTTCTTTCATATGGCGAGAAGTGCTGATGCTGATGCAATATATATTCTATTATTTACTATTTCGATATTATGTCTGTATAAATCAGAGAAAAAACCATTTTATATTATAGGTTTTGGACTTTTTCTTTCACTTGCATTTATGGCTAAATCATTTCATGCTGCTATAGGATTTGTAATTTTTATTTGTTATCTTCCGAGAATATATAAAAATTTAAACTTAAAACATTATATAAGTATGATTATTGCCGGTAGCATACCTGTTGGAATATGGGCAGTGATAAGATATTCATATGATGGTTTAGCTTTTTTTAGAGGAATGTTTTTGGGTGAAGTAGTTGATCGTGTTGAAAACTCAAGGTATTATTTCATGTATTTGATTAATTTTGGTAAAAAACCTATTATAATGCTATCTGTTATTGCGGTTATTATAGGTATCTTAGTGATAATATTAAATAAAGGAACGGGCGAAAAAGTAACAATTAATAGATTTGTTAAGAATATTATTTATAATGATTTGTATTTAATAGTTTTATGGCTTTTTATACCGTTAGCTGCGTATAGTGCATCAGGTGCGTTTATGGAATGGTATTGTTATATTTGCTATTTTCCATTTTATATAATAGTTGGTGCAGTGTTGGGACAAGTAAGTGTATTGGGAGGTAAGACGCGTATAGTAGCGGCAATACTACTTATATTGCCACTTATTGGATGTGTACTTGGTACAAAACAGTCTATATGGAAACTAAATACTTTATCATATGAAAATAATATAGATATTAGAAAAGATATAGCTTCATTGATAGAGTCATATCCGGAATACAGTGGGAAATATTGTTATATAGAAAATAGTCGAAATGAGTATCAGCCACAGAATGTTTGGGAACAGAATAATGTTGCAGAGGCTTATATACAAGGGGATCTAATTCCTGTGAATGGCGGAGTTCAACTATTTTTGGAGGATAAGGAAGCTATTCTGATTATATCAAAGAATATATTTGAAAATTATTATGATTTGTTAGCTGGAAGGATTATTTTAGTCGATGGCAGTGACTATTTAATATTTAATAATTACTTTTATTAGAATCCGGATGAGATTGAAAAGGTAAACAAGTAGCTTATACTTGAGTCCATGGAATAATGAAAAACGCAAAATCAAGTCGAAAAGAAGTATTTTTATATTAATGCGCCGGAATCATAAGATTTAGGTGCATTTTTGAGTAATTAAAAGATATTGAAAGGAAAATATTGTATAAATATGGAATATCTTGTAACACAATCGGAGATGAAGCAATATGATAATAATACAATAATACATTTAAAAATGCCGTCACTGGTATTGATGGAACGAGCTGCCCTTGTTACCGTATCGCAAATACGACAGGAAAAGGGAAGTACGCCATTTAGAGTGCTAGTAGTTGCAGGCTGCGGCAATAATGGCGGGGATGGTTTTGCAATAGGCAGATTGCTTATGCTTGAGGGATGCAAGGTGGATTTTGTTTTACTGGGAAATCAGGATAAATGTAGCGCAGAAACTGCACTACAGCTTGAAATTCTTGATAATTACGGGTATAAGCCTTATGACAGAATTCCTCAAGGTGAATATGATATAGTAATCGATGCTGTATTTGGTGTCGGATTATCCCGAAATGTTGAAGGTATATATAAAGAGGCAATATGCGCGATTAATGAACTTGATGCCTATGTTTGTGCAGTGGATATTCCATCGGGTATCCATGCCGATTCCGGTCAGGTTCTGGGCTGTGCTGTTAAGGCAGATTTAACAGTCACCTATGGATTTTACAAATTAGGAGAATTTTTATATCCCGGTGCAGGATACTGTGGTAAAATCATATGTGGGAAGATGGGCATTGATGAACATGGTTTTTTTGGAAATACGCCTGTATGGTATACCTATACATCTTTGACTGATTTAAAGTTCCCAGAAAGAAAACCCGATGGGAATAAAGGGACATTTGGTAAAGTGCTTGTGATTGCGGGAAGTGATAACATCTGTGGGGCTGCAATTTTATCGGCAAAAAGTGTTTTTAATATTGGAGCGGGTATGGTGAGGATCATAACTTCCAATAAAAATCGTGATATTGTACAACAATCTATTCCGGAAGCAATGATGACGGTTTATGACAGTTCATTGTGGATGGATGGCGAGCCGGACAGTGAGTTTGGTAAAGAGTTTTATGAGGTTTTGAATTGGGCTGATTGTATACTGATAGGTCCCGGAATAGGAATGGGGCCGGAATCAAAGTGGATGCTGGATTCCTGCCTGAATAAAAGCAGACTGCCTATGGTAATTGATGCAGACGGATTGAATATATTGGCAGAGAAGTTGAATTTAAATGAATTCTTAAATTTTAATATGTATGAAAACCCGGGAAGTAAATCGGAAGAAGATTGTGATAAGAATGAACGCCGTAAAGTGATTATAACTCCTCACGTAGGTGAATTTGCACGGCTGTATGATTGTACTGTATCTGAGGTTAAAGAGAATCTTACAAGTTATCCTAAATTGCTTGCAGATAAGCTGGGATGTACGGTAGTCTGCAAAGATGCAAGAACGGTAACGGCATCTTATGATAAGCAGCAATGTTATCTCAACATTACCGGTAATTCCGGAATGGCAACAGCCGGTTCAGGTGATGTTCTTGCAGGTATTATAACAGGATTGGTCGCACAGGGTATTGATGCTGATGAAGCAGCCGTAACAGGGGTTTATATGCATGGCGTGGCAGGTGATATGGCTGACGCTGCCTGCGGTAAATATAGTATGATGGCCGGAGATATAATGGAACAGATAAAAGAATTGCTTAAGATGTATGCAGATTAAGAATTAATCAGGGCATAAGTAAAGACAAATAAATGCAAATAGTTTAGACTGAGAGAAAGGCATAGATAAAAAATGAACAATTATGATCGCGTGTATGCCGAAATAGATTTGGATGCGGTTTTATATAACATAGAACAAATGAAAAACAATATATCACCGGATACAAAGATAATGGGGATAATTAAGGCAGACGGTTACGGACACGGTGCCGTTATGATTGGCCGTGAACTTGAAAAGCTTGATTACGTATTTGGATACGGAGTGGCAACCGCTGAAGAAGCTTTGATTTTAAGAGCGGCAGGAATTGAGAAACCGATTCTTATACTAGGTTATACTTTTCCTTATTGTTATGAAGAACTGATAAGTAACGATATACAACCCGCAGTATTCAGATTCGATATGCTTAAGGAAGTTGCGGACTGTGCATCAAGGCTTGGAAAGAAAGCTAAAATCCATATTAAAGTTGACACCGGAATGAGCAGGATAGGCATATATCCGAATGATACGGGACTTGAATTTATCAGGGAAGCTCTTTCCTATGAAAGCATAGAAGTCGAAGGCGTATTTACACATTTTGCAAGGGCAGACGAAACAGATAAGACCTCTGTAAAAGAGCAAATTGACCAATTTAGTCAATTTATTAACAGGATAGAAAAAGAATTTAATTACAATATACCGATTAAGCATTGCTCCAACAGCGCTGGTATCATAGAGCTTAAGGATGCTAATATGGATGTAGTACGCGCCGGAATCTCTTTATATGGGTTGTGGCCCTCAGATGAAGTAAGAAGGGATATTATTTCTTTGAAACCTGTGTTATCATTAAAGAGCCACATAGTTTATATCAAGCAGGTGGAAAAAGGAACTCCCGTAAGTTATGGAGGTACCTATGTTGCTAAAGAAGATATGAAGATCGCAACAATTCCTATAGGATATGGAGACGGTTACCCCAGGGGGCTGTCAAATAAGGGTTATATACTTATTCATGGAAAAAGGGCCCCGATTCTTGGAAGGGTATGTATGGATCAGTTCATGGTAAGCGTAAATAATATACCGGAGGCTAAGGAAGGGGATGAAGTTACCCTGATTGGCCAAGAAGGTAAAGAACAACTCACTATGGAGGAATTAGGAGATATGTCAGGAAGATTTAATTATGAGCTTGCCTGTATGCTTTCTAAGAGAATTCCCAGAGTTTATGTAAAACAGGGAGAGATTGTTTCTGCCAAAGATTATTTCGAAGATTATATATAGATTTATATAGATTTGTTAGTATACCTTCAGAGAAATTGGCAATACTATTGCTGTTAGTTAGAATTGCTGTATTTATTGAAGGAAGTGAAAGATATGAAACGAGGAGATATTTATTACGCTGACTTAAGACCGGTAATCGGTTCGGAACAGGGCGGAGTAAGACCTGTGTTGATAATACAAAATGACATTGGAAATAAACACAGTCCGACTGTTATCTGTGCAGCTATTACATCTAAGATGAACAAGGCGAAACTGCCTACGCATATAGAACTCAATGCAAATAAATATGATATGGTAAAAGATTCCGTAATTCTGTTGGAACAGCTTCGTACAATAGATAAGAAGCGTTTAAAGGACAGGGTCTGCCACTTGGACCAGGAAATAATGAAAGAGGTCAATATGGGATTGATGGTAAGTCTTGAGCTTGGTACATAAGAAGCTACGGATATATACTACCGGAAAAATGGAGGATATTTAGATGGATGATGAAGTCGCGTATATCGGTATTATACTGATATTTCTGTTTCTGCTGATTTTGGATATGATATTTTACGGTTTTAATGCCGCATTGCAAAGTCAGAAGAACAAAGAACCGGAGGATAATGATAAGGAGCCTGACAAGAAGATGAAAAGGCTTCAGTATATTATAGACAATCCTGCAAAGTATACAAGTGCATTGCCGCTTGGGATTGCGACTGTTAATATGCTGATTGGTGCTGTTTTCCTGCTGCCGCTGTATTATACTTTGTTTAATTCCGTATATGAATTAACGACAAACAGCATAGGCGTATTGCAAGACTGGCAGGTTGTGTGCATATATATTTTTACTGCTGTTATACTTATAGGTTGTCTGTTGTACATAGTATTGACTTTCGGAGTGCTTATCCCGAGAAGAATCGCATCCGTATACCCCGATGTATTGATTAGGCTTTGCATTACACCGGTTTATTGTTATGTGCGAGTAGCTTCGCCATTTACTACGATTGCTTCGGCAACGGCAAGAGGTATATTGAAACTTTTTGGCATCAAAGGGCTTAGTAATATTGCGGATGTAACGGAAGAAGGAATCCTGTCTATGATAAATGCAGGGCATGAGCAAGGGGTTCTACTTGAAAGCGAAGCAGAAATGCTTACAAATATTTTTGAGTATCATGAAAAAGAAGCAAAAGACATTATGGTTAATAGAAATAATATGATAGCCATTGACAGCAACACCACTTTGTTAGATGCCGCTTCTTTTATACTTAATGAGCACAACAGCCGTTTCCCGGTATATGAAGAAACTATTGACCATATAGTCGGTATTCTTCACCTGAAAGACGTTATGCGTATGCAGATGAATGAAAAAATGCTTTCCAAACCTATTGGTAAGATAAAAGGTCTGCTCAGAGAGCCGTTGTTCATTACTGAAACAAGAAATATAGATGATCTGCTTAAGACTATGCAGACTGAAAAAATCCAGATGGCCATAGTTATCGACGAATACGGACAGACTGCAGGTTTGCTTGCACTTGAGGATATCTTGGAAGAAATAGTCGGAAATATTCAGGATGAATATGATGAAGAAGAAAGTTATATCAAGAAAAATGGTCAGGATGAGTATATAATAGACGGTATGATGCCGCTTGATGAGCTTGAAGAACAACTGGAAATCGATTTGGGAGAGAAAAATTTTGATACAGTAAACGGTTTTGTCATTTCTCATCTCGAGCATATACCAGAGGAAAATGAGGAGTTTGAATTTGAGTGTGAAGGGTATATTTTCAAGATCCTTCAGGCTAAAGACCGGATGATACAGAGCATAATGGCAGTCAAGAAGCCGGATGAGAATAATGAAAACAATGAAGAAGATGAAAATAATATCCAGGCAGTTGAAGAAACTAAAGAAAAATGATATTATATGCAGGTAGAATAAAAGTGGAGGATTAAATATGTCAGGACATTCAAAATTTGCAAATATTAAACATAAGAAGGAGAAAAATGACGCAGCTAAGGGTAAAATATTTACTATTATCGGCAGGGAAATTGCCGTTGCCGTAAAAGAGGGGGGCCCGGATCCGTCCAATAATTTTAAATTGGCACAGGTTATAGCTAAGGCCAAAGCAAACAATATGCCCAATGATACTATTGAGCGTGGCATCAAGAAAGCTGCCGGTGACAAGGATAATGTAAATTATAAGTATATTACATACGAAGGATACGGACCGAACGGAATAGCGATAATTGTTGATGCATTAACCGATAATGCCAACAGGACCGCTGCCAATGTAAGGAGCGCATTTACCAAAGGTCAGGGTAACGTCGGAACTCCCGGTTGCGTTTCTTTTATGTTCGATAAGAAGGGGCTTATCATTGTTGATAAGGAAGAATGTGATATGGAAGCCGATGATCTTATGATGATGTCTTTAGACGCCGGAGCAGAGGACTTCTCGGAAGAGGAGGACAGCTATGAGATTTATACTGCGCCGGATGATCTGGTGGCAGTTGCCAAGGCATTGGAAGATGCCGGGGTTGCAATGGTGTCTTCAGAAGTTACTATGATTCCGCAAAACTGGGTAACGCTTACCGATGAAACTGCAATTAAGAATCTACAGAAGACATTGGATCTTCTTGATGAAGATGATGATGTACAGGCTGTATACCATAACTGGGACGAATAGAAGGCTAAAAATCTTGATTTTTAGCCGCAAGTTTGCGACTTGCAGTCACAAACATTGCAGGTAAGAGAGAGGCAAGGAATAAATATGAGCAAAAATTACGAAAAAGAAACAATCTGTATACAGTCAGGGTGGAAGCCGAAGAATGGTGAACCCAGAGTGCTTCCGATATATCAGAGCACCACTTTCAAATACGATTCTTCCGAACATATGGGAAAGCTTTTTGATTTAGAAGAAAGCGGATATTTTTATACGAGATTACAAAACCCTACCAATGACTGTGTAGCTGCCAAAATATGTGAGCTGGAGGGCGGCGTGGCCGCTATGCTTACATCTTCGGGACAAGCCGCCACTTATTATGCGGTATTCAATATATGCGAAGCCGGGGATCATATTGTATTGTCCTCTACGGTATATGGCGGTACTCACAATCTTATAACCTGCACCATGAAAAAAATGGGGATAGAATGCACTGTGGTAGATCCTGATGCCGATGAAAGTGAAATAAACAAGGCTTTTAAGGAAAATACCAAATGTGTATTTGCAGAAACCATTGCCAATCCGGCACTGGTTGTACTGGATATTGAGAAGTTTGCAAGATTGGCACATTCTCATAATGTTCCGCTTATTGTAGATAATACTTTTGCCACACCGATAAACTGTAATCCGTTTAAATGGGGAGCGGATATTATTACACATTCCACAACCAAATATATGGACGGACATGCCATATCTGTTGGAGGTTGTATTGTTGATTCGGGCAATTTTGATTGGTCTAAGTATCCTGAGAAATTCCCGGGGCTTTGTACTCCCGATGAGTCATACCACGGTATTACATATACTGAGAAATTTGGCAAAGCAGCGTATATTACCAAAGCTACAAGCCAGCTTATGAGGGACTTGGGTTCTATACAGTCTCCCCAGAATGCATTTTTGCTGAATGTAGGTCTTGAAACCCTTCCGCTGCGTATGGAAAGACATTGCTATAATGCGCAGAAAGTCGCTGAATATCTTGAGGCTCATGAGAAAGTTGCCTGGGTAAATTATCCGGGACTTAAGAGCAATAAATACTATGAGCTTGCACAGAAATATATGCCTAACGGAAGCTGCGGCGTGATTTCCTTTGGATTAAAAGGCGGAAGAAAAGCTGCTTCTGACATGATGGATAAACTTGAACTTGTGGCTATAGTTACTCACGTAGCAGATTCCAGAACAAGCGTGCTGCATCCTGCAAGCCATACACACAGGCAGATGAATGATGAACAGCTGCTTGAGGCAGGCGTTGCACCCGATATGATTCGTCTTTCGGTGGGAATTGAGAATGTGAAGGATATAATTGCGGATTTAGAGCAGGCAATAGATAAAATCTAAAACGAAGGATAACAAAATTATGGCATACAAGAAAACAAGTTTCAGCATTTTCCTGTGGATTGCATATACCTGTATCACAGGAGTAATACTGTCAGACTATGCAAATCTGCTGTGGAGAAAACAGATAAACATAGATAATCCTATGTATATGAGGGGTTTTGTTATTCTGTTTTATGTGTTATCTGTGTTTTTATTTGTTCTGTTTAGAAAAGTACTATCGCCACATATAAGCGGTAAGATTTATGAGAATACCAAATTTGTATGGGAAACATTTGCAGTAATTGGCATTTTTGTAATAGGATTTATTTATCGTCTGTTTCATTGTTTTCAAAATGCTGCAAATGGGATAGTTGAGACTAACTTTTATAAAATGGCAATATTAAGAGAGGGAAGTAGTGTAGATAATATTGTGCATGGGGCTTCATACCTTTATGCACAATTTCTTTCCCTCGCTTTTTCTTTTCTTGGCAATAAAATCATGGCAGCGGTATGGATTCAGGTTTTTATTCAAATGCTGACCATTGTACTGGCTTATTTTATAATAAGAAAAATGCTTGGAATAATTCCGGCCTGTACAGTTATGCTTACCTTGTCTATTTCTACCGTCTATACAGGAGAGATTCTTACACTGACTCCGGAAACTTTTTATTTTCTTCTTTATATCATAGGACTTTTTATAATAGGCAGCTATGTTAAGTCATATTGTCGAAATCTTTTAAGTGATTCGGGTAAAATCAGTGGGGCTGTGTTTTGTGGCATCGTTGTCAGTATCCTGTCTTATCTGGATGCGGTTTCGTTAACTTTGTTTATAATACTTTTTGGACTGATAAATGGCATACATATTTCCGACCTGTATGCTGATGATACATACGATGCGAATAGAGAGCAAAAAAGGCGAAAAACAGTCTCTGCATTGCTTTTTATTCTTACAATAGCTGCTTTTGTATTTACAATGGCAGGTATATTTGTGTTGGATTCCTTATCCAGCGGAGATTCTATTAATATTGTATATAATGCATGGATTAAGCTCTATACAGGACAGGCATGGGTAGACAACTCTATTTACAGAGATAACTATTCTCTGGCAGGATGTATAATTCAGATGGTTCTGGCGGCACTTATAATTCTGACATTCTGGAATGACCGTGAGGAGCAGAGCTTTACACCTTGGATATGCCTGATGATTACTACAGCACCCATGTCATTATCAGGTGTAAGTGTATTGAGATATCAAGTGTTTTATGTCTTTGTCTGGAGTATTCTGGCGGGACTTGGAATACAGCAGAGTCTTGGACTTAAAGCCATAACGGACAGACATAAGAGTTCTGAATCTGAGGCTGCGGAAACTGAAAATGTGGCGGAAGATATTGCAGATTCGGCTGCTGCAGCCGGGAAACCAAGGTTTATTGAGAATCCTCTGCCGGTACCCAAGAAACATGAAAAGAAAGAGATGGATTACCAGTATTATGTACCGGAACGTAAGATGAAATATGATATTGTGGTGCCGGATAACGATGACTTTGACATTTAATCGTTTATCTGCATAGAATATTTTAGTTTTAATTGACTTAATTATCTATAATATTATAAAATTATAAGAACATGTCAGTTAAGTCTAAAAGATATAGAAGTAAGATTTCTTAAAATCCAAAAATTTATTAACATAAGCTAAAAGAATGGAGATTACATAATGAAGAAAAATTTTACCAAGAATTTATGCACGTATATGATAGTTGGTATGATAGTTGCCATAGTAGCTATTTTTATACTGCAGACTATTACAACGAGAATCGGTAATACGTCTTCCAGCAGGGAAAAACTGGAAACGGTGAAAGAAAGGCTCAAAAGTAACCAAGAGGAAATTGACAGACTTACAGCTGAACTGGGAGAAAACAGCCTTGCCAAATCGAAAGCATTTGCGAATCTGATTGCGGCAGATAAAACCATTATTTCCGATAAAAGCAAAATGAATATGTTATTAGATGATTTGAATGTAAGCGAGCTTCACGTTATAGACGGCAATGGATTTATTACACACAGTACCGTAGACGCATATATTGACTTTGATATGGGAAGCGGTGAACAGTCGGGTGCTTTTTTGGTTATCATAGATGACCCAACAATAGAACTTGTTCAAGAACCGCAGGAGAATACTGCAGATGGAACTCTGATGCAATATGTAGGTGTGGCCAGAAAAGATGCAAAAGGATTTGTGCAGGTTGGTATTCGTCCGGAAATCTTGGAACAGACCCTTGCCAATACTGCAATAGATGTAGTATTAAACGATATCGAATATGGTAAAAAAGGATATATTTGGGCAGTGGATGCTCAATCGGGACTGATTTTAGCTCATCCGGATAAAAAACTCATTGGCACATCAGCAAGTGCTGCAGGACTGCCTGTGAAGACCGGAAACGGTCGTATTAAGATAAATGGTGAGTCGGGGTATTATGTTGCAGAGGGATATAATGAAACGCTGATAGGTACATTTATGCCTTCCGGAGAGTATTACCAAGATCGTTTTAGACAGACTTTGGTCGTATCAATTAGTATGCTCGTGATTTTTAGTGTGCTGCTGGTTTTAATTAACCGTATGGTAGATGAGAAAATAGTAAAAGGAATGTATAATATTGCAGATTCCATGAAGCTGATTGCCAATGGAGATTATTCTGTTCGTGTGGAAGAAAGAGGAAATCCTGAATTTGCTTTGTTCAGTGACGGTATCAACACTATGTTAGACAGTATGCGTGCCAATCTGAGTGAAAATGAGCAGCTTATGGTGCAGCAAAAGCAGGATGTAGAAACAAATAATGAGTTGATAGAAAATGTTAAGCAGGTTTGTTCACGTTTGAACAGTATATCTAATGAAACCTTGGATAATGCCCGCTTGATTCACAGTGGTACCGAGGAGCAGGAAAACATAGTCAGCGATTTGATGGGCATAATGGAGAAACTTGTACAGGGATTGAACAGCAGTGCTGATGCCACTACGGTTGGCTCAACATTGATCAGTGAAACTGTTGATTCCATGAAGCAGGGAAAAGATCAGATGATGCAGTTGGAGCAATCTATTCGTAAGATTGGCGATACATCCGATGAGATTGAGAAGATTATTGCTGAAATCAATTCAATTGCCCAGCAGACCAATATGCTTTCCCTTAACGCATCTATTGAGGCGGCAAGAGCCGGAGAGATGGGTAAAGGTTTTGCTGTTGTAGCAACACAGGTGGGTGAATTGGCAGCAAGAAGTTCACAGGCGGCTAAGGAGACAAATACTCTGATAATGAGTACCTTAGATGCAATTGAGGATGGTATAAAGATTAGTGATCAGACGATGAAGGTATTTGACAGCATGGCTGAGCAGATTGAGAAGGCCAGCACAAGCGTTGGAGATATTGCGGATATAGTGCTTAGTAATGTTTCTGTTGTTACTGAGGCTAAGGAAGGTTTGGAACATATTTCCGGCGTGGTTGAACGCAATGTAGAGATTTCTCAGAACAGTGAGCAGGTTTCTATGACTATGGCAGAGGCGGCAGGGAACCTGTTAAGAATGGTTGAACCGTAAATATGGACGAAAACAGATCTTTGAAAAATGAGAATATAGAAGAAGGCAATGATTTTCAGAAAACTGCAGAAAAAGTATCAACTGTGACCATTTTAGGTAATCTGATTCTGTCTTTGTTTAAACTTGTGGCAGGTGTTGTGGCACATTCCAATGCTATGATCAGTGATGCGATTCATTCAGCGTCAGATGTTTTTAGTACAATCGTTGTTATTATTGGAATTAAACTTGCCTCAAAGGAAGCAGATAAAGAACATCCCTACGGACATGAACGCCTAGAGTGCGTAGCGGCTATTATATTGTCGATGATTCTTTTTGTAACAGGCGCCTGTATAGGGATAGAAGCATTGAAAAATATCTTTTCAGGCAGTTACAGTGATTTGCAGGTGCCCGGAGTTTTAGCGCTGATTGCGGCAATAGTATCGATTGCTTGTAAGGAATGCATGTACTGGTATACAAGATACTATGCAAAAAAAATTGATTCAAGTGCATTATTGGCGGATGCATGGCATCATCGTTCGGATGCATTTTCTTCTGTAGGTGCTTTGATAGGAATCTGGGGTGCAAGGATAGGATTTCCTGTCATGGATTCTTTTGCCAGTTTAGCAATTTTTATATTTATTGCAAAGGCCGCATATGACATTTTTAAGGATGCTGTCGATAAAATGGTGGATCATTCCTGTGATGAGGAAACAGAAAAACAAATATATGAATGTGTTATGGAAAATAAGGAAGTGAGAGGAATCGATTCACTTCATACACGCATTTTTGGCAATAAAATATATGTTGACATAGAAATTAAGGTAGATGGCTCGTATACACTGAAAAAATCACATGAAATTGCTGAAGAGGTGCATGATAATATTGAAAAGAGCTTTCCAAAGATTAAGCATATTATGGTACATGTAAATCCTGAATAAGATTAATAATATAAGTCCGGGAACTTGTGATGAACAGGAACCCGGACTTAGATATTGCCTTTTGGCTTATTTATTTATATAATTAATAGTAATATGGGGTTGTGTGCGCAAAAGATTGCTTTAATTTTTTTGGAAATTGATATTTGGAAATGTTTTAGCATGATTGCAAAATACAGGAGTGATTAATATTATGGAAAACTGGATTTTAGTGGTAGATGATGATACTGCGAATCTACGAATGGCCACACGTATTCTTGGCGAAGAGAAAATGCGTGTAAGCTGCTTGAAATCTGGAGAGGATGCCATTAAGTTTTTGCAGGGAAACAGACCAGATCTTATTCTTCTGGATATACATATGCCGGGAATGGACGGTTTTGAGACGATAGCCGCCATCAAGGGAAATAAAGATATATCGGATATACCTGTTATTTTTCTGACGGCGGATGATGATGATACAACAGAGACTAAGGGACTGCAGGCCGGAGCAATGGACTTTATTAAGAAGCCGTTTGTGCCGGATGTATTGTTGCTTCGTGTCAGGCATACCATTGAACTGGTTCGACTTCAGGCAGATTTGTCGCGGGAAGTGGCAATAAAGACACAGGAAGTGATAGCTCAGAGTGAAAAACTGCAGAGGATGGTTAACCAGACCGTTAAGGCCTTATCGGATGCCATTGATGCCAAGGATGCATATACTAACGGTCATTCTACCAGAGTGGCGGAATATTCCAAAGAAATCGCAAAACGTGCAGGCCTTTCCGAAACAAGGCAGAACGATATTTACATAATGGGACTGCTTCATGATGTGGGAAAAATCGGAATTTCCGATACCATAATCAACAAACCGTCAAAGCTGACGGAGGAAGAGTATACCGTCATAAAAAGCCATCCGATAATGGGTGAAAAAATATTAAAGAATATTACGGAGTTTCCGGAACTTCTGATCGGTGCCAGATGGCACCATGAACGTTATGATGGTAGGGGATATCCTGATGGAATTGTAGGTGAAGATATTCCGATGGAGGCACGGATCATCGCAATTGCGGATTCATATGATGCTATGAGCTCTAAAAGAAGCTATCGTGATAACTTGCCTCAGGAAACAATCCGCTTAGAAGTGGAAAAAGGAAAAGGTACACAATTTGATCCTAAATTTGCTGAAATAATGATTGCTATGATAGATGAGGACGTGGATTATGTGATGAGAGAGAGGTAGACGAATGTACGAACAGGAGAAACAAAAAGCAGTACATTTAATGATTTTAATATTCAATACTGTCTTTATTGCTATATTGGCAGTAGGAGCCATTTACTTTAAATTGGATATGTGGGCTTCTGTATTGTTCTTTATAGGACTGATCACAAGCTGGTTTGTGCATATTATGGGAAAGATTCCTGAGTCTATCAGGTTGTGGATGTATATTATTTTGGCAATGCTGGCATATTCTTATTTTGGAATATATGAAATGGGATTATTTGATCTGGCTTCAGTCATTATGATACTTATTCTCATATGCACTGCCACGGAAGAGTATGCTTTTGTCAGGCTTTGTGCTTTTACTTATTTATTAACTATGATATACAAAATTAATGTTGTGTATGACAGTATTCTGGATCTTCAAACAGAAGATATAATTAGAATACTTTGCAATATTGCGTTAGTTTTTGCGGGAGAACGTTTAGCGGAAACGATTCTGCAAAGGCGCAGGAAGGAAAGAGAGAGAGCGGACGAAAGGATAACCAGACTCGAAGAAGCCAATAGAAGTGTAGAGGATTTTCTGACAAATGTTTCACATGAGCTGCGTACGCCTATCAATGCCGTGACTGGAATCACAACTGTGATGCTCAAAAACGAAGAAGACACTGAGAAAAAGAAAGATATACTGTCAATACAAATGGCAGGAAACAGACTGTTTAGTCAGATTGAAGATATTCTGGATTATACGGAAATCGATACAGGCAGGATCATTGTCAGTGAAGAGAATTATATGATTTTCTCTATTATCAATGATATCATTGTTGAGAATCATCTGACTAAATGGGATAAAGATATGGAATTGATTTTTGACATTGATGCCGGTATTCCCTCAGTTCTTCTTGGTGATGGCAGAAAAATCAAGAAGATAATTAAACATTTGATTGATAATGCAGTCAAATTCACCAAAAAAGGCGGCGTGTATGTAAGGGTATATGCTTTACAGAAAAATTACGGTATCAATCTGTGCATAAGGGTCAGTGATACCGGAATTGGAATGACAGAAGAAGAGATGGAAAGAATAACAGAGAAATTTGTTCAAGCCAACGGTGGAAGAAACCGAAAAGTCGGAGGACTGGGTCTTGGACTTTCTATTGTATATGGAATGGTCTCTGCTATGAATGGATTTATACGACTTGAGAGCGAAGATGGAAGAGGAACTACAGTATCTGTCAGCATTCCTCAGAAGGTAGTAGATGCTGCACCCAGTATGGAGGTGCAAAACCGTGACGAGTTATGTATAGCTCTTTACTTAAAACCGGAGAAATATGAAATTCCGGAAATCAGAGATTATTATAACGCAACTATCACCCATTTGGTTCAAGGACTGGATCTTACGGTTCACAGAGTTTTTGATTCAGAAGAATTAAAGAAGCTGATTGGTATGTATCAATTGACTCACCTGGTCATTGGCAAAGAAGAGTATGAGGAGAACGCTTCATATTTTGAAAAAACGGATAATGATATGGAGATTGTCGTAGTGGCTGATGATGACTTTGTGCCTGAAGAGAACAGCAGGATTAATTTTATGAGAAAACCGTTCTATTGTCTGCCTATAGTCAATGTACTGAATGCCAAGACTTCTTTTGTAGTTGATGAGTTTGAGAGAGATAAGAATATGCTCTGTCCGGGTGTAAGAGTGCTTGTTGTAGATGATGAGCCTATGAATCTGATGGTTGCAGAGGGAATCTTTAAAGACTATCAAATGAGAGTTAGAACAGCTGAAGGCGGTATCGCTGCAATAGAAATTTGTAAGAAAGAAGATTTTGATTTGATTTTCCTAGATCACATGATGCCGGAAATGGATGGAGTGGAAACCTTAAAAAGGCTTCGCAAAATCCAAACGGATGCAGGAAAAACATATACTATCATCGCTTTTACTGCGAACGCTGTCAGCGGAGCAAGAGAAATGTTTTTGCAGGAAGGCTTTGATGAGTTTATTTCCAAGCCAATTGAAGATCACGAGCTTAGGAGGCTGCTTAAAAAAGTTCTTCCGAAGAACTCCATTATATATGCAGAAGGCAATGGAAATAAAAAGTCTCATATAGAAGAATATGGAGAAAATATGGAAAATGCTGCAGCAGGACATACAGATGCAGGATCGGATAGCGGACAAAAGCCTGTTTTCAATAATGTCACTGAACAGGATAAGTTTACCCGCCTTAATGAAATGGGATTTCATACAATGACAGGACTGCAATATTGCCGTGGCGATAGAGAGTTTTATGAGGCAGTTCTTATTAAATATGCAAAAGATGCAGAGCATAAGATAACAGATATTGATGCTTCTTTCCGGGGAGATGATATTAAGAATTATCAGATTATGGTTCATGCTTTGAAAAGTTCTTCCAGAATGGTGGGAGCAGGTGTGCTTTCGGAGATGGCGAAGGATTTAGAAGACGCTGCAAAAAATCAGGATTTAGCCTATATAAAAGAGAATCATAATGGCCTTATTGATAAATACCGTGAAACCGTGCAGAACATTTTAGATGTATTAGAGCCTGACATAATGGATGCGCCGGAAGAGGAGCCTGTAACCGGAACAGAGATATCTAAGGATGAATTTAATGAGAAGTTGTTAAAATTAAAGAATAGTCTTGATACATTTGAAGCGGATACTGCGGAAACTCTGATTACGGAAATGAAAGGGCTTGTATATCAGGGCAAGGCGGTAAGTGAGATTATGCGTGATATCAGACAGGATGTGGATGACTTTGAACTTGGTACGGCAGCACAAAAAGTGGAAGCACTCATTGACAGCATAGAAGGTGGTGAAGAATGATGGGACCAAAGAAATGGTTTAGATCTATAAGAAACCGCAATCTGGATCTGCAGGAGCGTCTGTTCCGTCTTCTTGTGCTGATTGGTCTTTGCGGTTTGGCAGTAGCAATTATAAACGGAATTGTAATAGGAGAGGAAACTGCTAATATTATTCCACTCATAATTGCATTTGTTATTTTGGCAGGTATAGTTTATTGTTCGCTGCACTTTCACAAGATACAGATGGGGGCAGTTATAATAGGGGCAATAATCATATATTTTGTGTTACCGTTTAATTTCCTGACGACCGGAGGTATTTTCGGAGGTGCACCAATCTATCTTCTTTTTGGAATGGTCTATGTATGTCTGGTAGTCGAGGGTAAGATAAAATACATATTTCTGGCAAGCAGTTTTATAGTAAATGCAGTCTGTTATTATATTGCATATAATAATCCGACATTGGTTTCAAACCATACACAAAGCATGGCATATACAGATTCCGTTATGTCATTATTGATTGTCGGAGTTTGGATATGTGGTATGCTTATTTTCCAGAATGCTATCTTTTGCTCGGAAAATGCAATCTCAAAGCAGCAGAATAAGGAAATCGAAGAATTAAACCGGGCGCAAAATCGTTTTTTCTCCAGTATGAGCCATGAAATCAGAACCCCCATCAATACAATAATCGGTTTAAATGAGATGATACTTCGGGAAGATGTGTCAGATGAGGTGGCGGCCGATGCAATAAATATTCAAGGCGCAAGTAAGATGCTGCTGTCGCTTATTAACGACTTTCTTGATGTATCCAAGATAGAATCAGGCAAGATGGATATTGTACCCGTTACTTATAATGTAGGTGATATGCTGTCAGATATCGTGAATATGATATGGGTACGTGCCAAAGATAAAGGACTTGAATTTCACATTAATGTGGATCCCTCAGTTCCGGCACAACTATATGGGGATGAGGTACGCATTAAGCAAATATTGATAAATGTGTTAAATAATGCGGTTAAATATACACAGAAAGGTTCTGTAACCTTGTCAATTCAGAACAAGGGAAATCAGTCGGATCAGGCACAGATTTGTTATTCCGTAACGGATACAGGTATGGGAATCAAAGAGGAAAGCATTCCTCATTTATTCAGTGCATTTAAGAGAGTAGATGAAGAGAATAACCGCCATATCGAAGGAACAGGACTTGGGCTGTCCATTGTAAAACAGCTGGTAGATTTGATGGGTGGTAACATTACAGTAAACAGCGTATACACGAAGGGATCGACTTTTATAATCACTCTGCCACAGAAGATTGCGGGAGATTCACAAATAGGGACCTACAGTCTTGAAGCCAAACGTGCGCGTGGAGCAAGGGAGCGTTATAAGCAAAGCTTTGAAGCACCCAGGGCGCGTATTCTAATAGTTGATGATAGTGAAACAAATCTGATGGTTGCAGAAAAACTCCTTCGTGCTACCAAGGTACAGATTGAAACTGTTACAAGTGGAAAGGAATGTCTAAAGAGTACGATTCAGAACAGATTTGACGTGATTTTAATGGATCACCTTATGCCCGGAATGGATGGAATCGAATGTATGCAGGCAATCCGCACGCAGACGGGAGGTCTCAATCAGAATACACCCATTATTATTCTTACAGCGAATGCAGGCGGGGATAATAAGTCTATTTATCGAAAAGAAGGGTTTGATGGTTATCTGCTCAAACCAATCAGCGGTATACAGTTGGAGGAAGAGCTCTTAAAGCACCTTCCAGGTGAAATTGTGAATATGACAGGGAATGAAGGTTCCGTAGGTGTGGTTGAAACACCGACTATTGCACATAAGGATAAGCTTCCTGTACTGATTACTACAGAAAGTGTGTGTGACCTTCCAAACGATCTTGTGGAAAAGTATCAGATTGCAGTTATGCCATATCGGGTAGTAACAGACGGTGGAGAGTTTTTGGATTCTGTAGAGATTGAGATGGAAGGTCTGCTCTCTTATATCAGCGGAAGTGATAAAAAGAATGCGCGTTCAGAAGAATCCACAGTTGCAGAATGTGAAGAATTTTTTGCCAAACAGGTGACAAAAGCACAAACTATTGTTCATATTACTATGGCGAAAAATGTCAGTTTAGGTTATGCCAATGCCATAGAGGCTGCCAATGCCTTTGATAATATTATTGTTGTGGATTCAGGACACTTGACTTGCGGAATGGGGCTTATGGTACTGCAGGCGGCAAAATATGCGGTTGATGGTATGAGTGCCGAAGCTATTGCACGTGAACTGGAGGTTATGAAGAAAAGCATAAAAACCAGCTTCATTATGGAAAGTACCGAATATCTGGCACGCTCAGGAAGACTTGCAACAAAAATACATGAAGTCTGTGATGCGCTTATGCTCCATCCGGTAATCGTATTAAAAAACAGCAGCTTAAAGGTTGGCGGAATTAAGATGGGAACACAAGATTATGTTCGAAGTAAATATGTTTCCTCAACATTTAGGGACGCTGAGGAAGTCGATACAGAGCTGTTATTCATTGCTCATACAGGGTTGACCAAGGAAGAACTTGAGGACGTTAAAGAACAGGTACAAAGGAAAGTAAAATTCCGTAATATCATTTATCAGAAAGCATCATCGGCCATTTCAGCTAACTGTGGCCCACGCACCGTTTCTTTATGCTTTATGATGAAATAGTGAAATGATGATATGTAAGAGGTGGTGAAAAGTAATGCATATAAAGATGATTAACCCAAAGGAATGGTTTAGAGCGATAGGAAATCAAAAGCTGGAACGGCAGGAACGTATGTTTCGTCTTCTTGTGACAATCGGACTATGTGGATTGGCCATAGCAATCACAAACGGGATTGTAATAGGAGAGGACAAAAGCAATATTATTCCATTGGTAATTTCATTTTTTGTATTTGCAATTATTATTTATATTTCAATTATTTATCATAAAGTGCAGCTTGGAGCAGTCATAATAGGCGCCCTCATAATCTATCTGGTTCTGCCTTTTAATTTTCTTACATCCGGTGGAATTTATGGAGGTGCACCAATATACCTTCTATTTGGACTGGTATATGTTTGTCTTGTTATTGAAGGAAAGATGAGGTACATATTTCTGGCAAGCAGTTTCATAATAAGTTTAGCCTGCTATTATATTGTTTATAATAATCCGGCATTGATGGCCGGACATACAGTGGAAATGGCATATATTAATTCTATTATGTCATTGACAATAGTCGGTATAATGACCTGCGGAATGATACTTTTCCAGAATGCGATTTTCCGTTCGGAAAATGAAATTTCAAAACAGCAGAAACATGAAATTGAAGAACTTAATCGGTCGCAGAACCGCTTCTTCTCAAGTATGAGCCATGAAATAAGAACGCCTATCAATACCATTATCGGTCTGAATGAGATGATTCTTAGAGAAAATGTGTCAGATGAAGTGGCTGCCGATGCCATAAATATTCAGGCCGCAAGTAAGATGCTTCTTGCGCTTATTAATGACTTTCTAGATATGTCCAAGATAGAATCCGGAAAGATGGATATCGTGCCGGTAATTTATGATGTAGGCAATATGCTGTCTGACATTGTAAACATGATATGGGTACGTGCCAAAGAAAAGGGACTTGAATTTCATATTGATGTAGACCAGGCAGTTCCTGCGAAGTTATACGGTGATGAAGTACGGATTAAGCAGATTTTGATAAATGTGTTAAGCAATGCGGTCAAGTACACGCAGGCAGGTTCTGTTACCCTGTCTATCCAGAGTAAGGGGAATGAGTCAGGTTATGCACAGATTTCTTATTCCGTAATGGATACCGGTATAGGAATCAAACAGGAGAATATTCCATATCTGTTTAATGCGTTTAAGAGAGTGAATGAAGAAGAGAACCGCTATATTGAAGGAACAGGACTTGGGTTGTCCATTGTAAAGCAGCTGGTAGAGCTGATGGGCGGTGATATAGCAGTAAACAGTGTATATACGAAAGGCTCAAATTTTGTAATCACGCTGCCGCAGAAAATTGCAAGCGATGCCAAGATTGGAAACTTTAATCTGGAAAACAAACAAACACTTAACGCAAGAGAGCATTACAAGCAAAGCTTCGAGGCGCCGGACGCCAGCGTTCTTATAGTTGATGACAACGAGACGAACCTAATGGTTGCAGAAAAGCTGTTGCGGGATACCAAAGTGCAGGTTGAATCTGCCACAAGCGGTGCTGAATGTTTAAAGAAGACGCTTCAGAATAGATATGATGTGATATTGATGGATCACCTTATGCCCGGAATGGATGGAATTGAATGTCTGCATGAAATCCGCAAGCAGGCGGGGAGCGCCAATCAAAATACACCAATTGTGATTCTGACAGCAA
This sequence comes from Lachnospiraceae bacterium, assembly GCA_022510545.1. Classification (GTDB taxonomy): domain Bacteria; phylum Bacillota; class Clostridia; order Lachnospirales; family Lachnospiraceae; genus UBA3282. Next base: position 25,822 of record JAFLTG010000019.1, read on the forward strand.
ATGCAGGAAGTGAGAATCAGGTTCTTTACCGGAAAGAGGGATTTAATGGTTATTTGACCAAGCCGGTCAACGGAGCGCAGTTGGAGACAGAACTTTTAAAGCATCTGCCAAAAGAGATTGTAAATATGACAAGCATAGAAGGATCCGTTGGAATAATCGAAACCCCTATTGTTGCATATAAAAAGAAGATGTCGGTTATGATTTCCACAGATAATGTATGTGATCTTCCGGAGGATATTGTGGAAAATAACCAGATAGCGGTCATGCCATTCAGATTGCGCACAGAAGGCGGAGAGTTCTTAGACGGAGTAGAGGCTGAGGTGAATGGAATTATTTCTTATATGAGTAAGGGAGAAGGAAAGCTTGTCAAATCCGTATCGCCTGAAATATTAGATTATGAAGAGTTCTTCGCTGAACAACTGACCAAAGCACAGTATATTATTCACATTACCACGGCGAGATATGCCAGTGAGGGTTATGCCAATGCTTTAGAAGCTTCTAAAACATTTGATAATGTCACTGTTGTGGATTCAGGACACTTATCCAGCGGAATGGGGCTTATGGTATTACGTGCAGCTGAATATGCAGCAGAAGGAATGAGTGCTGATGCTATTTTGAATGAAATAAAGGTTATGAAGAAACGCATCAAAACCAGCTTTATCGTGGAAACCACGGAATATCTGGCGCGTTCCGGCAGAATTTCGTCCAAAGTCAATGAGATATGCAAAGCGCTTATGCTTCATCCGGTACTTGTTTTGAAGAAAAGCAACATAAAAGTGGGTGCCGTCAGAATAGGGGCAAAGGATTATGTGAGAAAGAAATACGTTAATTCAATACTTAATGTTATTGGAGAGATTGATAAGAGAATGTTATTTATTACTTATGTCGGAATGACAAAGGAAGAACTTGAAGATGTTGTAAAACAGGTAAAAAGAAAAGTTGACTTCCAGAATATCATTTGTCAGAAAGCATCATCGGCAATTGCGACCCATTGCGGGCCTGGTACCGTTGGTTTGCTTTTTATGATGAAGTAGCTAAGCCTTTGAGATTACGCCTGTGAAGGAGATTATATTTCAAAAAGGCTTTAATAATAGATTGTATAATAGAGGGGTGGTTAATAATATGAATAATTGGATTTTAGTGGTAGATGATGATGCAGCTAATCTTAGAATGGCAAGCAGCATACTTAGTGCGGAAAAAATGCGTGTCAGTTGTTTGAAATCAGGGGAGGATGCCATTACATTTTTGCAGGAGAACAGACCGGATCTCATTCTTTTAGATATACATATGCCGGGAATGAACGGTTTTGAGACAATAGAGACTATTAAGAGAAATGAAAAAACAGCGGATATACCTGTTATATTCTTGAGTGCTGATGATGACAACAGTGCAGAGACAAGAGGATTGGAAATCGGTGCCAAGGATTTTATCAAGAAGCCATTTGTACCGGATGTGCTGTTACTTCGTGTCAGAAATACGATTGAATTGGTTCGTCTTCAGGCTAATTTGGAGAGGGAAGTAGAAATTAAGACACAGGATGAACATCTCTATAAAGAAGTAGTTACCAATATGAGAGAAGGTGTTATGGTAATCAGTATGAACGGTAAGATTACCATGCTCAATCCGGCGGCGGAGGACATGCTTGACTTGACTCAGAATGATGTCGGAGAGGCATATGGAAATATCTTTTTGATGCGCGAAGGTACGGATGCCTTTAATGAGGTTATTTTTAATACTATTTATGAAAAGGGTAAAGTAGACAATAAGGCTGTTGATTATTTATGCAACGGAGAAGTAAGGAATCTTTCTTTAACTACCAGTTATATACATAGTAAGGGAGAGAAATCTGTAGTAGTCGTAATGAGTGATATGACTGAACTCAATGAACTTCGTGATGCCCAGACTGCGTTGGAAAAGATAAAAAAACTAAATGTGGAATATGAGAAGGCAAAAAATGAAGCGATTATGGCAAACGAAGCTAAGAGCCTCTTTCTTTCCAATATGTCACATGAGATCAGAACCCCTATTAATGCAGTGCTGGGTATGAATGAGATGATCTTAAGAGAATGTACGGATGAACAGCTGCTGACTTATGCGGACAATATACGAAGCTCCGGAAAGACTCTGTTATTTTTGATCAATGATATTCTGGATATGTCAAAGATTGAGTCCGGCAAGATGGAAATTGTCAGAGTAGATTATGAGCCTGCCGCTTTGATAATGGATCTATGGAATGTCATCTTTTTACGTGCGCAGCAGAAAGATCTGTCAATTAAGTTTTCGCTGGATGAAACGTTGCCAAAGATGATTCATGGAGACGACGTAAGGATTAAGCAAATAGTAACAAATCTATTGACCAATGCAGTCAAATATACGCCTCAGGGCGGAATTGAAATGCATGTGGCCTACGAAAGGCATGGGGATGAACATATATCCCTTATTATATCCGTAAAGGATACGGGTATGGGTATCAAGAAAGAAGATATGGGAAAGCTGTTTGAGAGTTTTCAGAGACTGGATGAGGAAAAGAACAGAAATATTGAAGGAACAGGTCTCGGAATGAATATCACTATGTCGCTGCTTAAATTGATGGATGGCGACATGAAGGTTGAGAGCGAATACGGGAAGGGTTCTACTTTTACGGTTACTATACCTCAGAGGATTGTAATTGACGAACCCACGGGAGATTTTGAATCCATTAAGACCAGTCAGGAACAGAACAGGGCATTAAGTGGTCAGCACTTTGAAGCTCCTGATGCCAATATTCTTGTTGTGGATGACAATGCTATGAACCTTACAGTATTTAAATCACTTCTTAAACGTACCAAGATGAATATTGTTACGGCAGATTCCGGTATGAAGTGTTTGGAACTTGTGAAAAAAGAGCATTTCCATATTATTTTCATGGATCATATGATGCCGGAAATGGACGGAATTGAGACTCTGCATGAGATTCAGAAGCTGTCCGATTTTCCGAATGAAGGGACACCGGTTATTGTCCTTACGGCAAATGCGCTTTCCGGAGCCAGAGAAGGCTATATGAAAGAAGGGTTTGCAGATTTCCTAACCAAGCCGATTGATGGAGACCTGCTGGAACGCACCGTTGCTAATTTCCTTCCGGAAGAGCTGATTAAGGCAAAAGAAGACGGTGTACAGGATACGGAAACAGATACTGCATATATTGATTATGAAGGCTATTTACAATATGGTATTTCTATAGAAAACGGCCTGTCTCTTGCCAAAGGGGATATGGATATATATCTGGATCTGATTGAAATGTTTATGAGAGATCATGAAAAACAACATGATGCAATGCAAGAGTTTATTGAGCAGAATAATATGAAAGACTATGCTATTTGGGTACACGGCTTAAAGGGTAATGCAAGAACCTTGGGTGCAGACAAATTGGCGGATATGGCATATGAGCATGAAATGAAGAGCAAATCTGATGATGCTGAATATGTTGAAACTCACTGGGATGAGCTGGTTGATCTCTGGGAAGAGACTCATGAAGGTTTTCAGGAGTTCTACGGCGGATATAGAGGCAACGATGATAAATATGCTATGGTAAGCAGCGATAATGGAGAGGTGCTGCATTTGACTAATGACGATTTGGATAAGGTTGCATCACTTCTTGATGATTTTGCGACGCAACAAGCCTTGGAACAGTTAAAAGAATGGATAAGTCAACCTCTGGAACAGGATATGCATGCACGAATCAAAGACGTATTAATTGCTTTGGAAGATGAATTTGATGAGGATAAGGCAATAGAACTGTTAAGGAAAGCATGATGACATAATAAATCTGCTAACGGAGGTACATATGACAGTAAAGAAGAAACGCTTTAGTATGAAGTTGCAACAACTTATTATCACAGCAATGGCTGTTATCCTTGTTGGTATCATGGTTGTAAATGTTGTGTTGATGTATGATATAGCGTTGAAACAGACCGAAGAAATAGGTCGTATGAGGGTACAGAATATTGCAACAGGATTTCAGAAGTCGCTTACACGGGCTGAGTATACGCTTGAGAGAGCATGTGACAGCCTGAAGGAATTGATTCATAATAAGGCAACAGAGGAAGAAATCCGTAGTTTCCTTTCGGAGCAGAGAAATATTGAATACAGTCTGTCTGACGGAGTATGCTTGAATGTATTCTGTATTGTGAAAGGTGTCGTAATGATATCGGATATGGAGACACCGGAGGATTACGTCTTGCAGGACCGCATTTGGTATCGTGGACTTTTGGCAGCCGGGAGAGGCGAAATATACATATCCCCGACCTATGAGGATGCATTTACCGACAATATGTGCTTCACGGTTGCGATAATGCTTGAGGATGGTGCGACTGTAGTAGGTTTAGACTATAGCGTTGCAGAAATTCAGTCTTATGTGAATGAGATGGGCAGCAATGAATACGGTGACGCAATGATTGTCGATTCAAATGAGGTAATCGTGGGATATACGAATCCGGATATGATTGGAAAGAAACTTTCCGCAGTATTACCACAGTATCGCGACGTTTTTCTGCGTGCGGTCGCGTCGGATGAAGAGAATATGTCTTTAGAGACCTCTACTTCAGGAGAAGACAGCACAATATTTTGCAGCAGGACGGACAACGGCTGGTATATGATGTGCAGTGTAAGCAATTCGGCGCTGTATCGAGAGAATTATACACAGCTGATATATAATTTTATTGTTGTCCTTCTATTAGTATTTGTGATATTGATTATCTATTTCAAAGGCTTGCGCGATAAGCGCCAGGCTGAATCTATTATCCGGGACAGGGAAGATAAATATACCAAGGATAATAAAGAAAAAGAGCAGATTGACCTTACAGTCAGTGAGCAGCGCAAATATCAAATCGGAATCACCAGCATTTTTGTCGTGACAATGATAATTGCAATATTTGGTAATGCATCAATGTCAATTAACGAAAGCCGCGTAAAGATGGAGGAAGAGCTTCGGGAATACAATTATGAAGTGGGGGATTGGATTCTAGAGCAGAAAAGTATTCTCGACATGTTTAATAACGTCGTTGCGGCTAAACCCGAAATGCTACGAAACTATGATGATATGGTGAAATTTCTGGATGATATTACAAAGCATTATCCGAAAATTTCCGCCACCTACATTGCGAACCCCAAATTTTCACATGGACACCCGATGGTAATGAACAATGGTTGGGTGCCTGAACCTGATTATGTGGAAGAAGAACGTATCTGGTATACCGGTGCATTGACGGCGGAAGACTTCAATATCACAGAACCGTATTATGATGCAAGAACGGGTGAATACTGTATTACTTTTTCCAAAGTGGTAAAATCAGATGGAGGTGACTTTTACGGCGTATTTGCCATCGATTTTTATCTGGATGTGTTAATGGATATCCTGGGAGAGAGCTACTCAGAACAAGGTTACGCATTTTTGGTGGATAAGAATGGACTGATAATAGACCATCCTAATTCCGAATATGAACTTTCGGATGATGCTTCTGTTAATATACATGATCTGGTATATGACAGACTTTACAGTGAAACCGGAATGGTAGTTCTTAAAGATTATGATGAAGAGTATAAAGTTTGTGCATCTATGGATGAAACTGTTTCAGGTTTCCGGATTATTGTGGTCAAGGATTGGTGGAGCATATATGGCAATGTGCTGCAGTATGCAATTCTTTTCCTGGGACTTTTTGGAGGATGTATATTGGCAGTCAACGTGGTTATAACCAGAATGATACGGTGGCAGTCAAAGGCAAACGATAATTTGAAAGAAACAGCTGAAGCGGCAATACGGGCGGAACAGGCAAAATCACGCTTCCTCTCAAATATGTCCCATGAAATCAGAACACCTATCAATGCAGTGCTTGGAATGAATGAGATGATACTGCGTGAATGCAAGGACGAACAGCTGATTTCGTATGCAGAAAACATTCAAAATTCGGGAAAAACACTGTTATTTCTTATTAATGACATCCTTGATATGTCTAAAATCGAGTCGGGAAAGATGGAGATTGTTCCGACGCAGTACTATATAGCAGATGTTATAATAGATTTGTGGAATGTTATCTACCTTAGGGCGCAGGAGAAGGGACTGTCGGTTGACTTTATATTGGACGAAACAATGCCACAGATGCTCTATGGAGATGAAGTAAGGATCAAGCAGATTGCGACCAATCTATTGACCAATGCAGTCAAATATACATCCAAAGGGGGTATAGAGCTTAAGGTTACCTATGAAAGAACTATGGAAGATAAGATAGATCTTGTCATATCCGTGAAGGATACAGGGATGGGAATCAAACAAGAGGATATGGGTAAGCTGTTTGAAAGCTTCCAGAGATTGGATGAAGAGAAGAACCGGAATATAGAAGGTACAGGGCTTGGTATGAACATCACAATGTCACTGCTTAAATTGATGGAAGGTGACATAAAGGTGGATAGTGAGTACAGCAAAGGTTCTGTTTTTACAGTCACGATACCTCAGAAAATTATAAATAATGAACCCACGGGCGATTTTGAGCGGGTTTTGGGCAGGAAGAGGTTAGAAGCGGTACAGAGTGGTGAAAGCTTTGAAGCACCTGATGCAAGTGTACTGGTGGTAGATGATAATGATATGAACCTGACTGTGTTTGAAGCATTGTTGAAGCGTACACAAATGAACATAGTCACGGCGGATTCCGGTAAGAAGTGTCTTGAGCTTGTAAAACAGAAACCATTCAATATCATTTTTATGGACCATATGATGCCCGAGATGGATGGAATAGAGACAATTCAAGAGATTAAGAAACTAAAGGATTTCCCGAATGAGAATACACCGGTAATAGCGCTGACGGCAAATGCGCTTTCAGGTGCAAGAGAATCTTATCTTAAGGAAGGGTTCGTGGACTTTTTGACAAAGCCGATTGATGCCGACAGCTTAGAGCAGATGATTGTTTCTTATCTGCCTGAGGAACTAGTGCATATTGTAGAGGAAAATGACAGTAAAGCGCTGTATGCAAAGGAACAAAGAATTGATACGAAGCAGCTTGATTCACAGGAACCTATTTCAGATAATGATAAGGATAATGAGAAGATTGCCAGGCTGGAAGAAGAGGGTTTTCATACAAAGGATGGATTACAATACTGCCGTAATAATATAGAGTTTTATGAAAATATGCTTGCAAAATTTGCAAAAGATGCAGAGCACAAGATTGCGGATATTGAAGATTCTTATGTGAAAGAAGATTTGGCAAATTACCAAATTATGGTGCATGCTTTAAAGAGTACTTCTAAAATGGTGGGAGCCAATACGCTGTCGGAGCTGGCAAAGAATGCGGAAGAAGCCGCAAAAAATAATGAAGCAGATTATATTAAGGAGAATCATGCAGGTCTTATAGACAAGTACCAGGAAACGGTAAATAGTATTTATGATGTGTTGGATCTTGATGAAGAGGTTTCTTCGGAGGAGGCTGATGCAACGGGAAAAGAGATGCCTAAGGATGAACTGGTTGAGAAGCTGATGAAGCTAAAGGACAGCCTTCATACATTTGAAGCGGATGCGTCAGAAGCTCTGCTTGAAGAAATGTGCGGATTTGTATATCGGGGCAAATCGGTCAGTGAACTTTTGCATGATATCAAGCAGGATGTGGAGGACTTCGAACTTAGTGCAGCTGCCAAGAAGGTAGAAGAACTCATTGATAGAATATAAAACGGAGAGGTGATTTTATGAAAAATAAGTTTAGAGGCATATTGGTTTGTTTAATGGTAACTACACTTGTTCTTGGCGGTATTACGCAGATACAGGTACAAGCATCAGATAAGGTGGATTACTCTGCAGTGTTTGATGCAGATTATTACTACAATACCTATGCTGATTTAAGATCAGCTATCGGAAATGACAGAGAAAAACTTTTACAACATTTTATAACATTCGGAATGCAGGAAGGCAGGCGCGGAAATGCCGATTTTGATGTAAAAATATACATGGGAAACTATCAAGATCTAATACAGACATTTGGTTTAAATGATTTAAAAAGTTATTATTTCCATTATATATATTATGGAAAAAAAGAAGGACGCAATGCAGTATCCGCTAATACCAATGCATCTGCCACGGTACCTTCACAGTCTCTGATTTCTTCTTATACTACAGCTTATGATGCTTCACAGAGCAGGGCAGTAAACATAGCATTGGCAGCATCTAAGATTAATGGAACACTTATCAAGCCGGGACAACAGTTTTCTTTCAGTGATACGGTTGGACCAAGGACTGTTGAAAACGGCTTCATTGAAGCTCCAAGTTTTTTAAATGGTAAAGTGATTTCCGATATAGGAGGCGGCATCTGTCAGGTTTCGTCCACTACATATGCAGCAATGCTGCAGGGAGGCATCAAAGCTACTCAAAGACATGCTCATTCTATGCCGGTCAGCTATATACCGGAAGGTATGGATGCCACGATTGTGGCAGGGCAGAAGGATTTGACTTTTACCAACAACTTTAACTTTCTGATTGTTATAAATGCATCAATTAATAATGGAACGGTGACTGTGAGTTTCAGTAAACGCTGATAACTTATAAAATTATCGGTAAACCGTGAATAAACGAGTGGAGAACAATGTGAGAAAAAAGACGATTTATCTTACTGTATTCATAATGTGTTCTTTGTGTCTTGCAGCATGTGAAACTTCCGTAGCGAATAATAAAAGTATGCCGCAGGAAAGCAAAGAACAGCCGAAAGCTGAAATACAAGAGATTGCTGAGAATAGTATAGCACAGGAGATTATAGAGCAGGAAACCGAAGAAAAAGAGATTGCGAAACAGGAAGAAATCCAGTTAGAACTGGAGTCGATTCTTGATAAAAAGCTTACGATAGGAGACAACAGGGATGATAGGGCGGCCTTTATAGAATGGCTGCTTGATACTTATGGAATAGAGCAGTTGGAGAATATTGATTTTTCAGAAGATATATATACACAGCTCTATTATGTAACAGGGAAATCAATACATGTACTGTGGGATACAAGTTTAGGTTATTTAGAGGATGAGAATACAGCTGCAGAACATGCTATTTATTTAAGAAATGCTAATGACAATACAGCAGATTTGGTGTTCGCAGGGGATATTTGCCTTACAGAGGAGGGGTATGTAATAGATCATTATGATGCAGTGGGAGGAGATATTGCTTTGTGTCTGTCAGAGAAGATTATAGACAGGTTGAATGAAGCGGATATCAGTATGATAAACCACGAGTATCCGGTCAGTACAAGAGGGGATGCACTGGATGGGAAATATTATACCTTTCGGGCAGCTCCTGAAAGAGAGATTATTCTGCAGCAGCTGGGAATTGATATTGTATCCCTGGCCAATAATCATATTTATGATTTTGGTGCAGATGCTTTTTATGATACTTTAACTGCTCTTAAGCAGGCTGATATACCCTATGTAGGCGCCGGAGCAGATATCGAGGAGGCATCGCGTCCGGTATACTTTATAGCAGGCGGCATAAAGATTGGTTTTGTTTCGGCAAATCGTTCGGAGAAATTTATCTTTACACCGGAAGCGGGTGAAAGTTCACCGGGTGTTGTTAGAATGTATGATACGGAAATGATGAACAATATCATTAAAGATGCCCGTGAACAATGTGATTATCTGATTGCCTATGTACACTGGGGAACAGAAGATTCAAAATATTATGAGGAATATCAGACAGATATCGCTCAGGAGTTTTTTTCCTCCGGAGCTGACGCTGTCATAGGATCTCACCCGCATGTGCTGCAGGGAATCGGTTATGTGGGCGGAAAACCCGTAGTGTACAGTTTAGGAGATTTTTGGTTCAATGGAGAGACTAAATATACTGCTATTGTAAACTTAGCGGTGACGATAGAAGGATTGGTGGAATTATCCGTACTTCCGTGCATACAAGAGGGATATGAGACACATTACATAAGCGATGAATCAGGACAAGAGGCTTTTTATGATTATCTTAGAGAGCTTTCGCCGGAAACTGTGATCAGTGAGAATGGAATTGTGACAGCTAAGTAAAAATAACCCCGGATTTCTCCGGGGTCATTTAATATCACTTTCAAATTATTTATGAATCTATTTATGAATCCAGCCATACTACACGGTTCTTTCCGGCTTCCTTAGCCATATACAGCGCATTATCTACTCTGCTGCACATTTTATCGGCTGCTTCACCGGTTATAACCTGTGTGACACCAACGCTGGCAGTATGTTGTCCGGAGATTTTAAAATCAACTGCCGCGAAAGCTTCACGTATTTTTTCAGCAGCGGCCATAGCTTCATCGGTATTGTTTCCCTCTAAAAGCAGCATAAATTCTTCGCCGCCCCATCTTCCGGCGGAAGCATTAGGAATGTCGGCTGCCGTCTGTCTTAAGATGTCGGAGAGGGCTATTATGACATCGTCACCTTCTTTGTGTCCGTACACATCATTAACCTTCTTGAAATTATCGATGTCAAGCATAATCAAATGCACTTTGTCATTTCCGGGTTCGTCCTCAATCTTTTCAAGAGCTTTATGTATACGTCTTTCAATTTCTGCACGGTTATACAATCTGGTCAATCCATCTGTTATAGCTGCAAGAGACAGCTTCTGATTCATTGCTTCAAGCTCAGCAGTGGAAGCTTCGATAAAGGATACAAATCGCCAGATCATAGGAATCTTATCCAGCTTATTGAAAGATGGTCCAAGGAAATCTATTTTTTCTCCAACAGGATCGCCTTCACGCATAGCAACAATAACAAGTGTTACGTTAAGATTAAACAGATTACCGTTTATCCGCAGGAATTCTCCGGAAGTATATAAACCGGTAGTGGTAGCCACATCTTTAAACATAACCGTTTCCTTGCTGACATTAAAATCACCCCAAAACGCTCTCCTTGCCGAACAGGTAAATGCCTCAATAACTTCGGGTTGGAAATCCGCAACTTTCTGTCCGTCTTCACGGATACTGTTAAGAATCTGATCCGGATCACCATAGGCAATCCTTACATAAGCATCTTCTTCCATGTCAGAGGACATGGTAAGCGAATTGTCATCGTTTGCAGTAAAAGGACAACGTAATATATTGACTCCTTTTTGCTCAAGGAAAAGTGGAAATTCCAGAGTATTGGAAAAGAAGTTATCATTTTTCTCTATGTTCAAATATCTCCGATATACTTCAAAGGCCGGTATTCCATCCAACTCATGCAAGACCGCTTTATCTGCTTTGGTAATACGGAATCTTCTTTTGAGTGGTTTCCAGCCGTCTAAATATGTACTGTATACATGGAAGTTCTCACCGCCCAGCATAAGGAAGATGATACCGTGCTGTGTAATGTCGTTTCCTTTAGAAAAAACATATGAAACAGAACTATCCAGATTGGGAGCGAATGCACCGCCGCCAAATATCTGAATATCTTCCCTGAGCGTACTCATCTCATCGCAGTAGCCTTGCATTGACATACCCAAAATCCCGGCATGCATTTCAACAGAAGTGACCCAGGGATTCTCCTCAATATTTTTCTTCAGATTATCTACGGCATCCTTATAGTTATCATCCGTAAATGGATATTGCAGCAGTTTAACCTTTGTGGACTCATCTTCAAAGATTGTACAGGTCAGCATAATCTCTGATTCTATAAATGCGCCGTCCATAATGTTACCATTTGTGGTACATCCCAAATACAGGGCATCGGGCACATTTTTATCTAAAAGGTCACAAATATGAGCAATATGTGATTTTTCCATATCCATTGAATAGATTCTAAAAACCATTGTGTAAGCAGTATTGGACTCATACCATTGCTTGATCTCTTCTAATTTTTTTAGAAATTTTTCATCGTTTTCATAAGTTAAGTTAAATTGTTTCATATTGACACTCCTTATGTAGCGTATTTCTCATGCGCATTCTTTATTATATGCGGAAACTTAAGATTAATGAATCCTCTAAATACAAAATATAACAATTTAGAATATATTTTACCACAAAATTTAATATATTGAAACAATAAAATAAATATTTTTATAATATTGAAAAAACTTTACATTATATTATGCTTTCCAATCAGTATAGGCTCTGGTATGATAATTATGATGGTATTACATATTTTCAAAGAAATGCAAGGAACTTATTGGGAAAGTAAGCTGATAAAGAGGAGGTGTATGGTTGAAAAAATTAGGTTTTGGAACGATGAGGCTGCCGCTGATAGATCCGGAGAATGTAAAAAGCATTGATTATGATCAAATGTGTCAAATGGTAGACCGGTTCTTGGAGCAGGGCTTTGTCTATTTTGACACAGCATACCCTTATCACGGAGAACAGTCGGAAGGTGCGGTAAAACGTTGTCTGGTAGACCGGTATCCTCGTGAGAAATATATTTTAGCAGATAAAATGCCTATTTTAAGGGTTAAAGCAGCAGAGGAATATCCGAGGTATTTTGAAGAGCAGCTGCGCAGATGCGGAGTAGAGTATTTTGATTATTATCTGCTTCATAATATGGGAAAAGAAAGATATACAAATACATTAAAATATGGTGGCTTTGAGTTTATTTGCAAATTAAAAGAACAAAAGCTTGTTAAAAACATCGGGTTTTCATATCATGACGACGCTGAACTGTTGGACGAAATCCTGACAAAATACCCTGAGTTGGATTTTGTGCAGCTCCAGATTAATTATCTGGACTGGAACAGTACGGCAATTCAGTCAGGCGCTTGTTACGAGGTGGCCTGCAGTCATGGTAAGCCTGTCATTGTCATGGAACCTGTAAAAGGGGGAAGTCTGGCAAATCTCCCTGTGGAAGCAATAGATGAAATGGAGAAATGTGGTGCTTTAGGTTCGCCGGCATCTTATGCCATTCGTTATGCAGCATCCCTGGATAATTGTATGATGGTATTGAGCGGTATGAGCAATTTGGAACAGCTTATAGATAATACATCCTATATGAGAGATTTTCAGCCGCTTAACAAGCAAGAGCAGGAGATGATACAACGTATAAAGGATATTGTAAACAGCAATATAACGCCATGCACGAACTGCAGGTACTGTATGGAGGAGTGTCCTAAGAATATCAATATACCTGCCTATTTTGGTTTATACAATATGTATGCTGCCACAGGTAAGAAGACGAATATGTACTATGAGAGACATTCCATGAACTATGGCAAGGCTTTGGACTGTATAAAGTGCGGTAAGTGTGAACAAATCTGCCCTCAGCACATAAAGATACGAGAGGCATTAGATAAGTTTGCGGATTTATATGAAAGAAATTAGGAATTTACCAAGAGTTAAATCTTGAAAATCTATTTGGATAGGTATATAATATTTTAAAAAACTGGGGATGGTGATTGATAGTTATGGAAGATAAGAAAAAATACAAGAGTTTACGCAATTCTATTATGATTATGTGTGCAAGTATCGTTATTCTTACTGCGCTGGTAGTAGGAGGCAATGCGATGCTGTCAGTTAAAACTATGGCAGGATATGCAAACCAAATCTATCAAGAGGCAGTAGATGAAGGCTATAGAACAGAAATCAAATCGCAGGTACAAAGTACTATTGCCGTATTACAGAGTGAATATGACAAGGCACAGGCCGGAGAGAAGACGGAAGAACA
>JAFLTG010000002.1 GCA_022510545.1 Lachnospiraceae bacterium
AATGCTATAGAACTTCTTATTCCCGAAAGCCGACCACCAGCCAACTTACTATTTGCGCAATCCGCCCCTCAGCTAAGCCACACAAATTTCAATTTATATAATTATACAACCAAAAGGGAGTCAAAAACTATGAAAAGAACATACAACACACTTTTATTAGCCACAATAGCATCAGCTGCCTTGATATGCAGTTCGTGCGGAAACCGGAATGATTTGGGGAATAATAATACCCCAGCGGACGAATTGACACAAGCGCCGGACGACGAACTGTTATCCGACACAACAACTGAATCTGATAATACGAATGCAGCTGTTGACGAAAATAAGCCGGCTGATGAGATAACAGCCGATGATGAGCAAGGCGATGGTGTAAGTATTGAGATAGAATCTTTCGAAGATAGGGAAACGGCCGAAGATGGCACTCTTATTTATGAAAGAAGTTATGATGTGCCTACGGTGACTATAGCCGGAAATGAAGCGGCAAGTGAAAAAATCAATGCTGATCTGCAGTCAAGGATTGATGCTTTTACCGCTTCCGAGCAGATGAAAAATGATGCAATAGAGTTTTATGAGGTAGCTGCGAAAGAAGATTTTACTTTTATGGAGTATGTTGACAGTATGGGGTTTAGCGCTTCACGTGCTGACACTAATGTCATTTCTTTTGTAACGTCAACTTACTCTTTTACAGGCGGCGCACATGGCCTAGAGCTGGTTTTCGGTATAAATTACGATGCCCGGACAGGTGAATTAATTAATTTTGCTGATCTTTCAGACGATCCTGATAAGTTCTACAATGACACTTTAACGTATAATAAGGAACTTGCACAGACCGACGAATATAAGGAGCGCATGTTTGAAGCTGACTTTCTTGAAGAAGATGCACTCGAAAATACGCTCTATGCAGAAGAAAAGTGGTATCTGTCAAACGAAGGGCTTGTATTTATAAGCAATCCTTATGAGCTGGGTCCCTATGCTGCCGGTATGATAGAGTTTGTCATTCCGTATAGTGAATTAAGCGGTATGGGCCTTAAAGAAGAGTACAATTATGCTGAATAATTTGTGAATTCAGTTCATTATGTCAGCTCAGAATACAATAACATCTGTTGCTTAATTTAATTATTATTTGAGCTTTGTAACACTTGCAGGACAGCTTCAAGCTCAGACTTTTCAGTACAGAAGAGTCTTGCAGATGCTTCTATGGCAATATCGGAGACCTGTGCTTCCTTGAGGAAATGCAGGTCTTCTTCTTTGAGGGTTCCCAACTTGCATGCATTGATTATATCGTTTAATCGATTGAAAAATATCATTAATTCGTCAAATTTGTTTATTCTATCGATTATGCTTGTTCCAAGCTCGCTTTGCTCCAATTCGCAGACTGCGACCACCTGCATTGAGACTTTTAGCTCGCCTGTGATATCCGAAGCCTCCATCAATACATCAGGTCTTTTTTCCAGGGTTTTAAGAAAATATTCCTTCGCCCCTGCTATGTCTTTTTTCAAGAAAAACTCAGCCAATGTATCTTTCATCTGCTTTGTTTCATGCTTTTCTGTGGTCATACCGACCTTACATTCATATACTTTCAGGCCTTTGGTTTGGACCCAGACCATCAGCAAAAACTCAGATATGAAGCCAAATACACGTTTGTGGTAATCGTCATATCCGCTTGGGTCTATAAGCTTTTCCACCTCTTCAAATATAGAAAACAGCCATTCGCAGTATTCGTCGTAGATTTCTTTTTTGGCAACCATCATATTGGCGAAATAAGTACCGTTACTGTGGACAAGGCGCTCAAAGTTGTCATAGTATTCGGGATATTTCTTACGTATGACTTCACCGGTAGTGATAAGGTCAAATATGTTGTAATCTCCGTCATATCCGTCGAAGTAGGAAAAATTTAGTTTCAACATTTTGGAGGTTATTATATCGTAGTCCTTTAAGATAGAAATGTAGTCTTTTTCATTAAAAATCCTGCCCTCTTCGGTGCAGAAGTATCTTCTGTAATGGCAGATTCCCACATAATCGGAGGTTTTTACATTTTTCCAAACCCAGTATACTCCTGTCAGTTCACCGTAATAGCAGTTTTTTGCAGAAATATTATCTCCGGTATTATCCCCCGGATAACCTAAATCTTCACCACAGGCACGTCCTACCTGAAGTGGAATATAAATCGGGTCTGAAGGTTCATCAAATTTTTTATGTGTCATTGTGAAAATTGTTACTGCCATAATAAAACTGAGCCTTTCTCAAACTATACAATATGTTATTAAAATCTATATCCTGTCCATTCTACACAATTCAAGAATTTAACCTATCGTCCGCCTTGTAATAATTCTTTCCATATCCCGATGCACATACAAATACGCCGGAATAAGAAAAGCATCCGCGAAAATCCAGGCAAGCGGATTGGCAAAGCCCACCGCCGCAAAACCAAAATACGGTACTAATATAAAACCTGCAATCCCCCTTGCTATCATTTCAAACATCCCCGCAAAAACAGCCAGTACGCTGTAACCCATTCCCTGAATCAAAAAGCGTACAATATTGACCAGCGCCAGCGGGAAATAAAAACAGACATTCGTAGTTATAAAGCGTAACGCATTACCTAGGATTGCGGTTTCCGAGCTGTCTAAAAAGAGGAGAAGCATATTTTTTCCAAAAAGCAGGACAATCACAAGTGCAAATGCCGAGTATACCGCGCCAATCAGTACACAACTCCTCAGTCCTTGACTAACTCGGTCAATCTTTCCGGCGCCTATATTTTGTCCACCGTAAGTTGCCATTGTTGAGCCCATTGCATCATAGGCGCAGGTAAGGAAAAGACTCAATTTGGAGCCTGCGGTAACGGCAGCTACCGCATCGGAGCCGATACCGTTGACCGAACTTTGCAAAATAACACTGCCGATTGCCGTTATTGAATATTGAAGGCCCATTGGCAGACCCATTTTGCATAGTTTCGCCATAAAGTCCCTGTCTCTTGTCCAGTCCTCTCTATTCATCTTCAGTATTGCAAACTTTTTACGCATAAAAAGGAGGCAGGATATACCGGCCGCCGCCTGTGAAGTAACCGTTGCAATTGCCGCTCCGGCAACTCCCCATTTAAATACGATTATGCATAACAAATCCAGTCCGATATTGAGAATTGCCGCCATTGTCAGAAAAATAACCGGCGTTTTGCTATCTCCCAGCGAACGGATGATTGCAGATGTCATATTGTAAAGGTAAGTAACCGGAATTCCCATAAATATGATCACAATATACATATATGAACCGTCTATGATATTCTCCGGTGTTCTCATCATCTGTAAAATCGTACGGCATAAAAGCACCACGACTATGGTCATAACAGCTGCGAAAAACGTCGCAAGCCACACACTGTTAGCAACAAACTTGCGCATATTTCTTTCATTTCCCGCACCGAACTCCTGCGCGATCGGAATTGCAAAACCGCTGCAGACACCTATACAGAATCCGTTTATAAGAAAATTAATCGAGCCGGTTGCACCAACGGATGCCAGCGCATCAACTCCCAGATAATGGCCGACTATAATGGTATCGACCATGCTATATAACTGTTGAAATAACAGTCCGAATATCAATGGAACCGAAAAGCTCAAAATCAGCTTCATTGGACTGCCTACTGTCATGTCTTTTTCCATAATGTACACCAACGCAGAATTAAAGCTCTTTTTCGTTAAAATAAATCTTTAATAAAACAACTATGTTAAATTCAATTATATGATTATACCACATATTTCCACAAAATAAAGAAAACTTTTGCAGATTTAATAAATATCTAAAGAATCAGTGGACATAATAATCCAGAAAACCAAAAGTTCATTAAATTAATAATTATAACGCTGCGAGAAAATCGTCGCAAAACGGAGGTAGATATGGAATATAACGATACAGTCAAATTACTGAAAGAATGTGACTCAGGCACCAAGATGGCGGTTTCCTCAATAAATGAGGTTCTTGACCGCGTCCATGACCCGGCAATGAAAGATGTATTAATAGAGAGCAAGGATCATCATACCAAGCTTGGCAACGAAATTCATACCCTGCTTACAGAACACGGCACAGAAGACAAGGATCCGAATCCTATGGCTAAGGGTATGTCATGGTTAAAAACCAATATGAAGGTCGGATTAAACGAGTCTGATTCGACTATAGCCGACGTGATTACCGATGGTTGCAACATGGGTGTGAAATCACTCAATAAATACCTTAATGAGTATCAGGCTGCAGACCATACTTCCAAGGATATCTGCAAACGTCTGGTATCCATAGAAGAAGAATTGTGTAAAGATCTAAAGGACTATTTATAATAAATCAACAGATTTTTATACAGCTCAAACTATATATCTGTTTAATACCGGAATATGATGCAATATTCCGGATATTACATACGAAATCACGAATGAAATCATCCCAATTACCGGAACGGAAAGCGCCGGATCAAAAGAGAGAGTATTAAGTCCCAGAATATGATTCATCTGCACTATCACCATAACATGCACAAGATATGCGCCAAAACTGTATTTGGACAGCATCTTCAGCACATTTGCCACATTATCCATAGTTGTATTGAGATCAGGATTTTCCCCGTTACTTTCATCGTAATCACAAGGTCTGTCGCATATATTGCTTAATCTTTTACTATTTTTAAAAAGAATAAAAAGCGCCACACTTACAAGCATCACATTCACGGTCATATTGGCATGTAATACGGACGATGTATACTTTTCCGAGACAGGCAGAATCACATATGCAAAAAGAGTTACCAATTGTCCTGCGATTCCAAGCAGACAGACAATAAGCTTCCTTTTGCCATTTATATTAATCCGGCTAAAATAATAACCATATACAAAATAACTCACATATCCAAGGGTAAAATTAAAATCCACGTTTGTTATGATTTGGCCGGCTATTGATCCAAGTTTTTTGGAATATAAAGACAATATGGCAGTCACATAGGGCAGAATAAAGGTAAATATCAGTGAGAGCAACACAAAATACTTAGCCATTTCATCATTTGCGACGATTTTCTTAAGCAATGGAACAAGAATGTATAAGCCGATTATCATAAATAAAAACCACAGATGCGGCGGCCCTTCGACAAACTCTCTTAGTGCTGTCTTCAACTCACTTCTGCCTGTCACAACATTTACCGCAGCATATAAAAACGACCAGAAAACAAACGCCACAGCTATTCTTGTAACGTTTATCTTAAATAATTTATTAATACTGATATCTCTGTTTAGAAACAAAGCGCCGCTTATCATAACAAAAACCGGCACCGCCCATCTTACCATGCCGTCATAAAAACTGAATACCCGCCACTCATAGGTCCCCACCTCCACAGCATACCAATTCTGGGATGCCAGATGTAGTATCATTACTGCAAAAGTCGCCATAATTCTAAGGCAATCAAGATAAGTTTCTCTTTTTGCGACCTTTTTCTCATAATGTATCATATCGATTAATACTCCAATCTGTTACGGATATTTTTAGAATTACGTCGCATTTATCCGAAATTCTACACGGAAACATCCACGGCTGCACCTTCAGCTTCGGCAACAGGAGCCGCTTCTGCCTGTACCGGAACATCCACACCTGCAATTTCTAACGAAACCGGACTCACTGCCTCATTATTAGAACCGGAGGAACTCCCACTTGAGCCCTGCTGCTTTTCCCTTTGCAGTCTCTCAAACAATGCTTTGAGATACTTCATATCAGCTTCCATTATGTCTCTAAGTTCTTCCTGTCTGTGTTTCCGTTTCAATTCTTCTATTTCTTCATCGCTCATATTACTGTAGGACACATTAAGAAGATCATTCGCAAGATCCATAAGCGACTCTTCCATAGACTCTCTGGTCATTTCTTCTATTTCTCTGGCAATTTCCTGCATTTCCTCGGAACTTAATTCACCATCATAGTCTCCCTCTTCCAGACTTTCCAGATAAGAAGAAGCTTCCTCGTTTTCGTCCAATGCCTCATCAAATCCGGGTTCGGATACCTGCGCTACCCGCTCTTCCTGTTCCATATGTTTCTTACGCTTCTTGGCAATACGCACCATTTCTTCGGCATGTTCAAGCGCACTCTTCAATTCCTCTTCGCTATATTCGCTGCTCCTTTGCTGGATTAAAAGCATAATATAAGTAGTGCGCGCTTTAGTCAATGCCTTGCCCGCATTAGTAGAAGTTTTTGAGGTCATAATCTGAGTTGAAACCTTTTTAAAATTATAAAACAGCTTCTTTTTCTTTGTATTCTTTTTCTTAGAAGAATACTTGACCAATCCGGCTATTCCGGATGAACTTTTATTCTGGTTATTTGGCTTATTTGATTTATTAGAGTTTACTGGTGGTTGTGAAGTTCTGACCTGATCAGAGCCAACAGATCCTATTCCCATGCCCATAATATCATCCTCCTTGATAAGGCAAAGCGTTCTGACAGCGACACATCCTTTTGTCACTGGTTTATATATGAATTGTAACTTAAAAAATACAGCTATTTACTATATATATCGGAAGTTATTGGTAAAATATTATAGAAAGTATTGAACATCTATTGGCGTAAAATCCATATATGACATTTCTTGACCAATCATATATATCGTGATACCATCTAAAAGAATACAAGCAGCTATTGATTGGTAAGATTGAGAGAGCATGGATGAAAGAACTGTATAGGAAAAACAAATCAATACTACTATGGGTTTTGTTTGCAGGATATTTGATTTTTAACGGCATCCTGCTTTTTAGACATGAGCTTTGGCGAGATGAGGCAAATGTCTGGCTATTGGCACGGGATACGACACCCTGGCAGCTTTTTAATGAAATCAAATATCAGGGACATCCCTGTCTCTGGTATCTGCTGGTGATGCCCTTTGCAAAGCTGGGGCTGCCCTTTCAAACCATCAGCATTATTAGTTTAATGATCATGACTGCAGCCGCCGGCATTTTTGTAAAGGAAGCGCCTTTTAGTATGGTAACGAAGGCCGTATGTCTTTTCACTCCCATATTTTCCTATTACTATCCGGTAGTGGCCAGAAATTATTGCTTAATTGCAGTATTTCTAATTATATTGGCACACTGCTATCACAGACGGAATGAATACAGTATTTCATATGGTCTTATGCTGGGCTTACTGGTGCAGACAGATACCATCGCCCTTTGGGCCGCGGGAATGATTTCCCTGATGTGGCTGTGGGAAGGTACTTATAATGGTTTCAAATATAAAAATTGGAAAATTTTTAAAAACTCTCTAAAAGGGCTGTGGATTCCGCTCATAAGTTTTGTTCTATTGCTTTTGCAATTTTTAGGCGTGGCAAACAGCCCTGCATATGGTATAAATATGCTTCCTTTAAAAGAAATGATTGCAGAAATTCGCAATTTTTCTTATTACATTTTGACCAGAATGACAGGTCAGGGACAAGGATTTGATTTATTGTTAATGCTCCTTTTTCTGGCTGCCGGCATCCTGTTATCCTGGAAAATCAAAAATCCATTTCCTATGATAGTGCCCGCAGGTGAACTTATGTATCAGGCAGTGTTCAGTATTGTGGTATATCAGCTTCATATCTGGCACTATATTGCGATTTGCTTTACACTAATCTGGTTTTTGTGGCTTGGCTGTCAGCCCGATAATAGGGATGTAATGCCGGCAGGGGAAGCAGAAGAAAAAAGAAAGTGGAATCTCCGGATTGCCCTTTGCGGACGCATTACGTCGGAGATATTACTGATATTATTGGGAATTACTATGTTCTTTCGTTGGAATTACCCGGAGGAAGTTTCCAGCCTTGATAACGCGCTGCATGGGCTGTATTCAGACGGTGTTCATGTGGCAGAATATATTTCCGATAACATAGAAAAAGAAGAAGTGATCATTTCTACCGATATCCCCGAAGCTTCTACAGTACTGGCATATTTAGGAAAAGATTATAGCTTTTATTATGCAGGTTCAAAAACATTGGAAAGCTTTGCACGTTACAATGAGGCACAGAGCCAAAAAGTCACATATGATGAGCTGTTACGCTGGGTGAAAACTACTTTTCCCAATACAGACAGCTTTTATCTGCTGAAATCTCCTAACAGCTGTATTACCGATATTCCTGATGAAGCGAAGGAAAACTGGGAAATCTGTTATCAAACGGTAGAAGAAACTGCCCGTGGGGAAAGTTATGTGTTGTATCGTGTTTTTTTTTAGTGTAAAATGGAAAAGGAACTACAGAGAATTAGGTGGCTATAATTATGGAAATCGTAATAAATAAAAAGAACTGTGGCAAAATGATATATCTGGCAGTGGCTGCCTTTTTGCTGATTACTTTTGCATCCCGTTCTTCTTTTTTGTATCCATACAACGACTGGGATGATGCTAACAGTTATTTTTCCATGGGCAAAGCACTTTTTAACGGCAAAGTTCTCTATAAGGATATATATGACCAGAAGGGGGGATACCTCTATCTCTTTTATGGTCTGGCATATCTAATATCCCATACTACCTTCCGCGGTGTAT
The DNA here is from genome assembly GCA_022510545.1 of Lachnospiraceae bacterium. Classification (GTDB taxonomy): domain Bacteria; phylum Bacillota; class Clostridia; order Lachnospirales; family Lachnospiraceae; genus UBA3282. The sequence goes on from JAFLTG010000002.1 coordinate 8,515, forward strand.
ATATATTAGAGATACTTCTTGCCATAGCAGATTTGTTCTTAATATTACAGATATTGAAGCTATACACAAAGGATAGTACTGCTTTGGTACTTACACCGCTCCCGCTTGCAGCAGTATTTTCTTCCAGGAGTTTTTACTGGGGCGGCAGTGCTGAGGAAATATTCTTTCCGCTTCTTTTATTGGGATTGTATCTTTTTTTACAGTATTTCAAATACTATCCTGAAAGACAAATGAAACGCTCTTCTCTATTTGTCACAGGACTGATGGCGGGTATAGTAGCCAACATTAAATATACTTCCCTAGGCTTTTTCTTTGCATGGATGATGTGGATAGCGCTTGCTATTCTGATAGAAAAAGGTCTGGCTGAATCACTAAAAGCATGTGGCATTTTTCTGTCAGGCATGGTAATTCCTTTTTTTCCATGGATAATATATTTTGCCACACACGATGCTTTGTACTACTGGTATTGGGCTTATGTACTTAACAATGTATCTGTATACAGTAATTTAAATGGTGAAGGTCCCGGTCTTTGGGAACGTGTTTATTCTCTAATCAAGCTGCTATATTGGGCAATCCTATCAAATCGAAATTATTTTATCTTTTTGATACCCGGAATATTCTTTACCTTTTTAGGTAAGGGAAAAAAATTGATTCAGAGATTTTCAGTTCCAATATTATTTTTCTTTCTCTTTCTTGGTATTTACATCGGAGGTGTCGGCCTTTTCTATTATGCATTGCCTCTTGGTATCTTTACTGTATTAGGGTTTGCAATGGTCGGCTGCTGTTGGGATAAATTTCTTTCTTATAGAAAGGAACAAAAAATTATAACCGGTCATGCTGTAGGCTGTGTGTTGTCAATATTGGTTGGAACCGCTTTAATTTACTATACCTCTATGAACACAGATTTTATGAAAGTAAAAAAAGAAGATCATTTTTTGTACCAGTTTCAAACCATTGTAAGTCAAGAGGAAAACCCCTCTCTTCTAAACATCGGCTGCCTGGATGCCGGATTGTACACTGTGTGCGATATCATCCCTAATTGTCAGTGGTTTCAGACCAATGGCATAAATCTGGATATTATGCACCGTGAACAGGAACGATATATCCGCGAAGGACTGATTACTTTTATTATTGCAAGAGACTTCTATCCTGCGGTCATCTGGGAAAAATACGAGCTTGTAGCAGAGGTTCCTTATAGCTGGAAAGATCAATCGTTTACCTATTATCTGTTTCGCAAAAATGAAGTAAATGATACAATGTAATAGCAATATCGGTGAATGGAGTTGAGTATATTATGAAAAATTATTTAAAAATCGCGCGCCCCGATCATTGGATAAAAAATCTGTTTATCATACCGGGAATCGTAGTAGCTTATTTATTAACAGATAAAAATATTTATTCTATTTTTAGCATACGATTTATAATCGGAATGCTCGCAACCTGTTTTATTTCTTCGGCAAACTATGTGATTAATGAATGGCTGGATGCAGATTTCGACAAATACCATCCGGTCAAGAAAAACCGTCCGGTGGTTACTGCTAATCTGCGTTTTTCCTATGTTATGTTAGAGTATATAGTGATTGCCTTATTAGGAATTTTACTTTCCCTATACATCAATATATATTTTCTTTTTACGGAATTATGGCTGTTGCTCATGGGATTTCTCTATAATGTAAAACCATTTCGGACAAAAGATATCCCGTATTTGGATGTATTATCTGAATCTGTCAATAATATTATCCGGCTGCTGCTGGGATGGTTCATTGTGACAGACGAGTTTTTTCCTCCGGTCAGTATACTGATTGCTTACTGGATGTGCGGTGCTTTTCTGATGGTTGTAAAACGCTATTCGGAATACAGGATGATCAACGACCCGCTCACCGCAGGACTCTACCGGAAATCTTTTAAATATTACACGGAACAGTCACTGTTAAGCGCATCTATTTTTTATGGTATGTGTGCCACGGTATTTACATCCATTTTTATTATTGAATACCGGGTAGAATATGTATTGGCTCTTCCTATGCTGATAGGCTTGTTTATATTGTACTTTAACCTTGCTTTCAAGGAAGACTCTGTTGTACAGAAACCGGAAAAACTATATCAGGAAAAAAAGCTTTTATACTATCTCCTTATTTTTGTTGCCCTGTTAGTTTTTCTTACTTTCATTGACCTGCCGATTTTGAGAGAATATTTTCATATGCATAGGTTGTAAAGGAGTATCACAGTATGGCCAAAAAATGTATAGTTTCCATGCAAAAACCCATATACGAATATAAGGCGATACTGTTTGATGTAGACGGCACCCTTTATATGCAGCCCGGACTCAGACTGGCAATGGCCAAAGCCCTAATAAAATATTTTCTGCTGCATCCCTTTCGCATCAAGGAACTACTTGCGCTCATCAAATACCGTCAGGTCAGAGAGCATTGGGAAGATATCAGCCTTAAATACTTTGATGACGGTTTGACACCTATACAGAATTCCCAAGGTTTCGCTGATATGGAAATGATGCAGTATCAATATACTGCCCAAAAATTGCGCATGACTTCCGGGCAGGTACAAGATACTGTACAATATTGGATCCATCATTATCCACTGAGCCTTTTAGATAGATACAAGGATGAAGAATTATGCTCCCTGTTAAAACATATAAAAGAACTCGAAGTCGTCATAGCTGCGTACTCTGATTATCCTGCATCCGAAAAATTGAAAGCTCTTCAAATCCATGCAGATCATATTTTTTGTTCTTCAGACAGCAACATCAACTGTATGAAGCCCCACCCTAAGGCAGTCCGGATAATACTGCAAGAACTTAACCTCAATGAAAAAGAAGTTCTTATGATAGGGGACAGATATAGCAAAGATGGACTTGCTGCAATAAATTCAGGCATGGATTACCTCATTCTGGGAACCTCAATGTCTATGCGCCGTTTGATATATAAAGACTTAAGTTATCTTCCTTAAATATTTTAATTACTCGATATCTGCCTGCCTTCATGGTTCAAATGATAGTTATCTTTATAAATAAGCTGCGAAATCGGCACCAGTTCATATCCTTTGTCCTTAAGTGTAGTAATAAGAGTATCAAGAGCCTGTGCAGTATACTTAGCGCCGTTGTGGCAGAGAATTATACTTCCGTTGCCAAGATGTTTATGTTCTGTCACTGTTTTGATGATTGAATCTACACCGTAATCTTTCCAGTCCAAAGAATCCACATCCCACTGTATCGAATAATACCCGCACTTCCTTGCCACATTTATGACATCATTGTCATAATCTCCATAGGGCGGTCTGAACAGAAACATCTCATATCCGGTAAGTTCCTGAACTTTTCTATGTACCTCCATCAATTCTTCCTCTTTTTCAGCGGAAGAAAGCTGAGACATATTCTTATGATTCTCACTGTGGTTACCCAGGTCATGCCCGTCGGCCAGAATGGCCTTTACATCATCCGGATACGACTCAACCCAGCCCCCTGTCATAAAAAATGTCACTTTGACGTTATGTTTTCTCAAAATTTCAAGGATTTTGGCCGTGTCTTCATTTCCCCAAGCAGCATCGAAGCTCAGTGCAATTTGGTTTTTCTCCGTCTCAACACAATAAATCGGAAGTTCACGCCCGTTTACCGAGTTACTGACTGTTATAGAATCCGGTAGTACTTTGACAATGCCTTGGATCAGGGCGACTGTAGCAAGCAGGAATGCTGCCGACTTTACTGCCTGCATTATAATCTCCTGACGAAAGACTTCCTTTTTCCACTGTTCCTTTGTCTGATATTTCTTTTTATGCGGTCTGCGCCTTTTTACGCCTTCTGTATTTTCCGAATTGATTTTCCTTTCCAGCTCGTTAAGAACCAGTGTAATCTTTTCATCCCAGGTCTTCTTATTTTCACTCATGAAAATCACCATACATAATCATTTGTACAGTATATGCGTGGGTTTCCAAATCTTTGAAAATAATTTACTTACCGTTTAATTTATTAAATTTACTTGACATTACAACAAGTTACTTTACAATAGTCTTGACAGATGACGTACGGGTTAGTTGATTTTAATACATAACAAATGTTATATAAAGAGTACATTTATGAAAGGGAACATTTATTATGAAAGAGTTTTTGAAACGTAAAAATATTATTTTTTCTATGAAGAGATACGGTGTAGATTGCCTTGGTGCAATGGCACAGGGTCTGTTTTGTTCGCTGCTTATCGGAACCATAATAAGAACATTGGGACAGCAGACAGGTTTGGAATACCTCGTTACCATAGGAAACTACGCAACTGCAGTTGCCGGTCCTGCTATGGCTATTTCAATAGGTTTTTCACTGCAGGCGCCTCCGCTGGTACTTTTCTCTTTGGTTGCCGTAGGCGGCGCTGCCAATGAACTGGGTGGGGCAGGCGGTCCCCTTGCAGTATTAATAATTGCAATTCTCGCTGCTGAATGTGGAAAGCTGGTTTCCAAGGAGACCAAAATCGATATTCTGGTAACTCCGTTTGTAACGATTTTTATCGGTGTTGCGCTGTCATCCCTGCTTGCACCCGCAATCGGTACTGCAGCAAGTTATGTTGGACAGGTTATTATGTGGGCGACGGATTTACAGCCGTTTTTAATGGGTATTCTGGTCTCTGTGGTAGTAGGAATTGCGCTGACCCTGCCGATTTCATCCGCAGCAATCTGTGCAGCCCTTTCACTTACAGGTTTGGCAGGCGGAGCCGCAGTAGCAGGCTGCTGTGCAAACATGGTAGGCTTTGCGGTTATGAGTTTTAAGGAAAACAAATGGGGTGGTCTGATTTCACAAGGTATAGGCACTTCAATGCTTCAGATGGGTAATATTATAAAAAATCCTAAAATCTGGATTCCGCCGATTGCTGCTTCCGCTATCACCGGTCCGATTGCCACCTGTGTTTTTAAAATGCAGATGAACGGTACTCCGGTATCTTCCGGTATGGGAACCTGCGGTCTGGTGGGACAGATCGGTGTATACACAGGCTGGCTGAATGATATTGCCGCGGGAAGCAAGGCTGCAATCACCGCATTCGACTGGCTTGGTCTTATTCTTATAAGTTTTATACTTCCGGCAGTTATCAGTCTTCTATTAGGAAATCTGTTGCGAAAAATCGGTTGGATTAAGGAAAATGATCTGAAACTTGATTAAGTCGGTTTACCATAATAAAAAATTTGAAAAAAAATTGAAAATTTTTCAATTTACCCCTTTACAAATCGGGATAAATGACGAGATAATATATATAAGAATGATTCTGTTAATTAGCAAGCACGTACATGGATGTTTGTGCTGCGGGAATTTATAAATAATTCCTGTATATATAATCAAAGGAGTGATAATTATGGCAATTAGTCTTTCAGGTTTAACTGCTGGTATGGGTGATGTATATTCAGGCCTTCTTAGTGGTTCATCATCATCTTCAGCAAACTCATTTTTAGGAACATCTACACTGTTATCCGATTATGCTTCTATCAAAAACGGAAGCTATGGCAAAATGCTGCAGTCATATTATTCTAAACTGCTGTCAGATGATTCTGATGATACATCTACTTCCACAACCAAAGCAGGAAAAGATGCTATGACATCATCAGCTGCCAATACACTTTATAAGAGCGCATCCGCTTTGGAGAATCTGAATTACAGTGAAGATAATATCGATAAGCTTTATGATAGTGTATCTGCGTTTGTAAAAGATTATAATTCAATGATCAAAAGCGCATCAAACAGCAGCGTAGGTTCTGTAGCTTCACAGGCTAATATACTGAACGATACCACTTATTCCAATTATAAGCTGCTTGTAAAGGCAGGAATTACTATGAATGCGGATCGTACCTTATCAATTAATGAAGATACTTTTAAAAAGGCGAATATGTCCACTCTTAAGACACTGTTTAAGGGTAATAGTTCCTATGCAAGCCGTGTATCTGCAAAAGCAAGCCAGATATACAGATATGCAAACAGCGGTTCTTCAATGAATTACTCATATTCAAGCAACGGAACATATTCAGCGCTTAATACGCCAACTTCTATTAACAGCTTACTATAATTAAGGATGATTATTGCACAAACATATACAATATGAAGTTAAACCGATTTAAGAGGCAAGTTTAAAGCACCGGACATTTGACATCCGGTGCTTTTATTCTAAACACAATTATATATCATTCTTGAAACTCTCTCTTATCAGCAGGAACAGCGCCATATAAAATAATGAAAATCCATAGATCATATACCTCGACAGACACATGATCATCAGTGAAGTCGCACAGACGTTTGCTATGATAAATAAGAGCGCGACACCCATCATCCACACGGCATCACTGTATTTCCTGCGCCGTATCCGCCATATGACAAGTCCGGCTGTCGCTGCATATATCAACAATGCAATCCAGTTAATCAGTGGATGAACCACCGCTATGCTCCTGATAAAACCTCGGGAACACAGCAGGATATAGTCATACAGCCATTGCCCTAAGCACAGCGGAAACAATTTGCGAAACATTTCTCCTGCCAACTTATCAGATAAAATGCTCTGTTCATAGTAACTCTTACCAAGTCCGAAGTAGTAGGCAGTCATATTGGCATCCAATACCTCGAATTTAAGCTTGTCATGATATTCTTCCAGATGCGCAGCACGCTCTGTGAAAGTACTGCCGCCGTATTTATAATTGGCACCCATAGCATCCGCATCTGCATAGAAAAGATTGAAAAATTCCCGCTCGAGGCTGCCATCTTCGAAGACCTCGCCATCTTCCTCATCACAGGCATAAATCACATTCGTCAGCTTGGTCACCTGTCCATAGGTATTCCCTATAAAATATCCTGTCACAAAATAATTGTAGGTATGCACCGATAAACTCCGCATTCCGAAAGCGCACACCACCGCCAGAATCGGAATTAGAAGCCTCCTGTATTGCCTGCGCATGATAAACATAACACCCGTTATGACCATCCAGATCAAAATCGTTGTCATCATCTGGCCTCTTGTCATAGAGAGCAGCCACGCAAATACAAAGCTTAAAATAACATCTGTTTTCTTACGCTCATAAATCATCCTCAGTGTAAATAAGGCAAAAAACTGAAAGAGCGGAATACAAAGTGCCTCGCTTAAGATTGAGCTTTCCAAAACAATCCCATATGTCGACACGTATCTGGTGGCAAGATGCGGCATCAGCTCCAGAACAAGCAGTACCAGTTCTCCTCGGATGCTTAGAGAAAATCTCTCTCGCAAGTATTCTATCAACATAACGATACTTAGCGAAGTCAGTATATTCTGCATAATGACAGCCAACACAAGCCCGGCATCCTCTCCCGCCGCCACCCTGAAAATGGCCAGAAACAATGGGTATAAAGGTTCTCTGTGGACGTGCATGATAATGTACTGTCCGGAATCATCGTAGATACCAATCCCATTAACCGCATACATTCCCAGGAAGAAGATCAGTAGTCCTATGAAAATAAGCAAAAATCTCTTACTGTTTTTAAGCACTTTATAATCTCCAATACAGATAAATTTCTGTCGTATATTATTCCCTGTATTATCTCATAAATGGATTCTCCGTAGGATATGGAATGTTTTTCGGTTGATTATATCCAATCTCACTCACATCCACACCTATGTATTTGAATACCTCAAACAGCTCTTTGCCATAGTGACCGAATGCAACCGCACCGTGGTGAGGATAATTCTTCTCTATAAGCACATGGCGATAGAATCTACCCATTTCAGGAATCGCAAATACACCTATTCCTCCAAAAGATCTGGTCGCTACCGGAAGTACCTCTCCTTCTGCCACATATGCACGCAGAATATTATCTGCAGTACTCTGTATACGGTAGAATGTAATATTTCCGGGAATGATATCTCCTTCCAGAGTTCCCTGAGTTACTTCTTCCGGCAGGTTTCTTGCCATAATCATCTGATATTCCATGCTGTGTTTGGAAAGCTTCTTAGAACACGTATTGCCGCAATGGAAGCCCATAAACGTATCGGAATGTTTGTAATTAAATTTATTTTCTATCGATTCTTTGTACATATCCTTCGGTACGGAATTATTAATATCAAGCAGGGTAACAACATCATCACTGACTGCTTCACCGATAAATTCACTCAGACAGCCGTAAATATCAACCTCACAGGATACCGGTATGCCTCTTCCGGCCAATCTGCTGTTTACATAACATGGCACAAAACCAAACTGTGTCTGGAAGGCCGGCCAACATTTTCCGGCAATTGCCACATACTCCCTATACCCCTTATGCTCCTCAATCCAATCAAGCAGGGTAATCTCGTACTGTGCCAGTTTAGGAAGGATCTCAGGTTTGTTATTTCCATCCCCCAGCTCTTCTTCCATATCTTTTACAACTCCCGGAATCCTGGAGTCTCCCGCATGTTTATTGAAGGCTTCAAACAAATCCAGCTCTGAATTTTCTTCAATCTCTATTCCCAGATTATAAAGCTGCTTGATGGGTGCATTGCAAGCCAGGAAATTAAGCGGACGAGGACCGAAAGATATAATCTTAAGTGAAGAAATTGCTAGAATTGCACGTGCAATCGGAACAAATTCATTAATCATCTTCGCGCAGTCATCTGCATCTCCCACCGGATATTCGGGAATATATGCTTTTACATTACGGAGTTTCAAGTTATAGCTTGCATTGAGCATACCGCAGTATGCATCTCCACGCCCCTGAATAAGATCATTCTGTGATTCTTCTGCCGCTGCTACAAACATTTTAGGTCCGTCAAAGTGTTTTGCAAGAAGTGTCTCTGAAATCTCAGGCCCAAAGTTTCCAAGATATACACAGAGGGCATTACAGCCGTTATCTTTAATGTCTTTTAAGGCATTGACCATATCGATTTCACTCTCAATAATACAAATCGGACATTCATAGATATCTGCGGCATCATATGCCTTACCGTATGCTTCCACCAAAGCTTTTCTCCTGTTCACCGCCAAGGATGCCGGGAAGCAGTCGCGGCTTACCGCTACAATACCGATTTTAACTTTTGGCAAATTGTTCATGTTGTTGTATCCTCCTTTTATCCGGATATACCGGCAATATTATTTAATTTATGGTATTAACCCTTATAATATCTTGTCAAAAAGTTCTCTGCACGCAGGATAGATTTCCTTAAACTTCAGATAACGCTCCTCGTATTTTGACACCAGCCGGGGATCAGGTTCCACGGTATCAATTACTTTTACTACCTTATCCGCAGCAGCTTTAACATCCGCAAATTCGCCGCAGGCAACCGCCGCAAGTAAAGCTGCGCCCATTGCAGGACCTTCCTCGCTTTCAATCACATCAACTTTCACATTAAGTACATTGGCAATTATCTTTTTCCAGAGCGGACTCTTAGCACCACCACCGCAGATTTTGGTTCTTTCGATATTTATTCCAAGCGATTTCGCAACTTCAAAGGAATCTCTCAGTGCAAAGGCCACACCCTCCAGAACAGCCTGAGTCATGTCGGCTCTTGTGGTATCCATAGTCATTCCAATAAAAGTACCACGGGCATTGGGGTTATTGTGGGGAGAACGCTCACCCATAAGATAAGGCAGAAAATATACATGATTCTCTCCCAGACATTCAATCTCCTGTTGTTGACCAATGTAGTCAACAGTTCCGATTATATCATCCATCCACCACTTATTACAGGATGCAGCACTCAGCATACAGCCCATCAGATGATAGTGTCCATCAGCGTGCGCAAAGGAGTGCAGTGCATTGTATCTATCCACACCGAATTTATCAGAAGATATAAATACGGTTCCGCTTGTGCCAAGAGATATATTACATCTGCCGTCTCCGACGGTTCCGGTTCCCACAGCTGCTGCCGCATTGTCTCCGGCACCTGCCGCCACTTTAACGGTTTCAGGTATTCCCAGTTCTTTGGCTATTTTAGGAAGCACACAGCCAACAGTCTCATAGCTTTCATATACTTTGGCCAGCTGCCCCTCGCTTATACCGCATATTTCACACATTTCTTTAGACCAGCAGCGGTTTTTTACATCAAAAATAAGCATCCCGGAAGCATCTGACACATCAGTGCAGTGAACTCCAGTCAGCTTATAAGCAATATAATCCTTGGGAAGCATTATCTTACTGATTCTTGCAAAATTCTCCGGTTCTTTATTTTTTACCCAGAGAATCTTAGGCGCGGTAAAGCCGGTAAAGGCAATATTCGCGGTATATTCGGAAAGTTTTTCTTTTCCTATGATATTATTAAGAAATTCACATTCTTCGTAAGTTCTTCCGTCATTCCATAATATGGCCGGCCTGATAACCTCATCCTTATCATCCAAGATAACAAGCCCATGCATCTGCCCGCCAAAACTGATTCCGGCCACACTGCTTTTATCAAACCCCTCCAGCAATTCCTTAATTCCCGCTATGGTTTGCTCATACCAGTCCATAGGCTCCTGCTGCGACCATCCGGGATGTGGAAAATATAATGGATATTCTCTGGAAACAATATTCAAAATCTTTCCATCACCGTCCATTAAAAGCAGTTTAACAGCCGACGTCCCTAAATCTATGCCTATATATAACATATGAATCTCCTTACGACTCATCCATTACTCATTCTATTTCAATAACCTGAACTTCATCAGTTCGCCCGTATTTCATTTATTTAATAAGAACTTCTCTTTAAACTCCTGCGCGGTAGCTGGTTTCCCAAACAAATACCCCTGTATCATATCCGGCTTGGCATTTTTCATCTTCTCAAGCTCATAGTCGTACTCAATTCCCTCCATAACTACGGTAGAACCCACGCTGTGTATCATATCAATGATATGACAGATAATGGTATAATCATAATCATTATTCATAGCCTGAAGTACGAAACTTCTGTCCAGCTTGATTGTCTTGGCCTCAATCTCCTTCAAATAGCGCATATTGGAGTAACCTGTTCCGAAATCATCAATAGCCAGACTGATATCGCTGTCTTTTAAGTTCTTGAACAACTCCCTTATCCTGTTGTCGGTTTCAATATATCCACTCTCAGTCAGCTCTAAAACAAGGCTGTCGGGAGATATTCCCACCTCTTTAATACATTCATTCACATCGCTCATCAAATCGCTCTTATATACCTGTACATAAGAAAGATTTACATGCACATGAAAATTTGGCATTATCTTCTGCCATTCTTTACACGTTCTGGCAGCTTCCCACAATACAAAACTTCCTATAGGAATGATCAGTCCGCTTTCTTCCATTATCGGAATCATAACAGTCGGCGAAACATTCCCATATTTGTCAGAATTCCACCTAAGCAGGGCCTCGGCACCGATCAGTTCGTGGGTATTGGCATCTACAATAGGCTGGTAATATACCTCAAATCCTTTAAACTTATTGGATATATCTCTTCTTATACATTTACGGATATCCAGTTGTTTAAGATATCCATCGTAGTCATCCTGAATAAAAATCGCCATCTGGTTCTTACCGTTTCGCTTGGCCTCATTAAGCGCAAACTCTGAGAGCATCATAATATCGTTGCTGCTCTTTCCTGCAAAATCCTTATCCATAATACCTGCGGAAATTGTAAAAAAGCGGTTGTAGTCCTTATCTTTTACCAGCTGTGCAATTTTAGCCTTAATCTTACTATAAATTTCATTGGGATTGATATTATTGTCAGAGACCGTATCCATTATCATAAATTCATCGGCAACCAGACGATAAACCGATACTTTTTCTGTTGCAATCTCCGTGATACACTTGGCCAACTCCCATAATACCTCGTCTCCGGCCTCTGTTCCCTCTTTTTCATTAATCTCCTTAAAATTATCAATTCCTATACGCATACAATAGCGTATTGACTCCGGTTCCTCTCTCAGAATTGTTTCCAAATCCAGTCTGAATCGGGGTTCCTTACGAAGTCCGGTCACATTATCTGCCTTTTCCTGTTTACCGATTTCATTGACCTTGCCAACCATCAGATTATGGCCTTCAGCATCAGTTATTACGGTTCCCTTGCAGTTTATCCAGAATGGACGACCGTTCCTGTCCAGCCAGCGGTATTCCAGATCATGTATCTCCTGTTCTCCTGACACACATTTCTCGATATCTGCATTCAGCATATCCCAATCAGCGGGATGTACGACTTTCCTGATCTTATCCATACAATTCTCAATTCTGGTTGACTCAAACGCTACTCTTTTTGTAAGCTTCTCCGGAATTATATATACTTCAGATGTCAGATCAAGAATAAACAGATAAGCATCCGATGCTTTCTGTAACACATTCATAATCATCTTTATCTGCTCAATCGACATATTATCCAATTTGCCATCATTTCCCATATGTTCACCCCAAATTACATACTGTCAATTTGTATATGAAATTATATTCCATATACTGTCCCGTATAATAATTTTACTGACAAATGCCAAAATTGTCAATTATTCTTTGGTTATATTTAACAAATAAAATAACCATATTTTTTAACCCTAATATGGTCAACTTTATTATATACAAAATATTGTAATTTTGATATAATTGCATCAATAGTATGTATTTCATAATCATTTTAACAAAGAAGGTACATTATGAGTAAGAAAAAGGTCGTCGTATCCCTTGGCCATGAAGCATTGGGATATACCATTTTGGAGCAATGGGATGCGGTAAAAAGGACTGCCAAGGCTCTTGCAGATCTGGTAGAAGCCGATTACCAACTGACAATTACACACAGCAACGGTCCTCAGGTCAGTATGATCCACAAAGCCATGACAGAGCTTCGCCGTATATATATCGATTATACCCCTGCCCCGATGTGCGTTTGTTCCGCCATGAGCCAGGGCTATGTAGGTTATGATATACAGAACGCACTGCGTACAGAATTGCTTGTCCGCGGTATTTCCAAGACCGTATCTACGATACTAACACAGGTTACCGTAGATCCTTATGATGAGGCATTCTATGAGCCTACCAAGGTTATTGGAAGATATATGTCAAGCGAAGACGCAGAAACGGAAATAAAAAAGGGGAATTACGTTAAAGAAGAACCCGGCAAAGGTTTCCGCCGCGTGGTGGCTGCACCTAAGCCCATTGATATAGTGGAAATAGACTCCATCCGCCTGCTTGCAGATGCCGGCCAGGTAGTCATTGCCTGCGGTGGCGGCGGTATTCCGGTTATTGAGCAGAATCATGTTTTAAAAGGAGCCTCCGCTGTTATTGAAAAAGACTCAATTGCAGGTAAACTGGCAAGCGACTTAAAGGTAGATGAGTTGATCATTTTTACCGGTGTTCCTTTCGTTTATCGCAATTTTGGCAAGGAAAACCAGACTCCTATCGAGCATATGAACATAGTGGAAGCTAAGAAGCTTATTACGAGCGGGGAATTTGAAGAAGGCACTATGCTCCCCAAGATTGAAGCTGCCATTTCCTATCTGGAAACCAATCCGACAGGAAGCGTGCTTATCACATCGCTGGATATGGCTTCCGATGCAGTTAAAGGGAAGAGCGGAACGGTTATAACCGCTTCATAAGGAATATATAAAAGCCGGACAATATTCCGGCTTTTTATACGCTTCCAAGTACGATACACAGGGCACCTATCATTATGCAGAAATCGGAAATATTGAAAACAATCCGACTTATAAACTTATTTTTTACGGTGAAACTTACATAGTCAACTACATAGTGCCTCCTCATCCTGTCATAGGTATTGCTGTAGGCTCCGCCTAAGAGAAATGCAAGCCCGGTTTTAAGCAGCCTGCTGCCTTTAAATGTAAAAGTCACAAGGAAAAGCACTGTCATTGCAAGTGTCAGTATAACCGATATAACGGCTACCAGTTTAGGGTTATTCTCTCCTGCATTCAGAAACGCTCCCTTATTGTGATATTTTTTTAACAATAGACGAATATTGGCTATTGTAATTTCTTCCCCTTCCACAGCTTCATTTTCCACCCAATCTTTAATAACGAAATCCAGTGAAAAAACTAACGCTGACAGAATTGCATATATCATAATACCGTGTCCTTTTTATTGTTTTATATCATTTATATTTGCGTACTTTATACTATTATATTTTATTATATATTTTTTTTCTTATAAATCAATAATTTATTTCCCAAATCTTTATCTATTTAATTTATACCATATTTTAGTTTTGGTATTTTCAAATACCATATTTTAGTTTATTATTAAACTATTACAAAACTGTATTTTATAAACTATTTGTGTAAAAGTATAATATTATGAAAAACAAAAGAAATCTAACAATCATCCTTGCGATGACTACAATACTTCTCCTGCTGCTTACAGGAATTAACCATATATTTTCCAAAAACACCCCGGATTCTTCTACAGATACCGATCAGCTTCTTGATTCGGATATTGATAATATGCATATAGAAGAAACTGAGGAACCTGTCATCAGCGCAGCAGGCCATCCTGTTACCCTATGGCGTCAGGATGAGCTTTATTATGCCTTTCTGCCTGCTGCCTGCAAAAACAATGCAAGTCTTATTTCCGAACTTCCCAAAGGTATTGATGCTTCTTCTGTAATTTGGATGTATTCCGAACAAATCCCGGCAGTTTTTATTGATACCGAATCCGGCACTTCCGAATCAATAAACAGCAGCAAAAATGTCAAAGAACCCGCCACGATTACCATACTGGAGCCGGATGGACAAATCAGTCTGTCAAAACCTTTAGAATATATCAAAGGCCGGGGTAATTCTACATATCTGGAATTTGACAAAAAGCCTTATAAGATCAAACTTAAGGATGCTGCGCCTCTGCTCGGCATGGAAGAGGGGAAAAACTGGATTTTCCTTGCAAACGCATGCGACCCGAGTCTGATTCGTAATGCACTTGCAAGAGACCTTGCGAACCATCTTGGCTTGGCACAGGCTGACCCCGGCGTTTTTATCGACCTGTATTTAAACGGTGAATACGTAGGGAATTACTATGTAACAGAGGAAGTGGAAGTAAAGAAAAACCGCCTTTCCATCACTGATTTGGAAAAAGCAACGGAAAAAGCCAATAAGACCGAAGATCTGAGCACTTACCAAGCTGTCTGGACGGACAAGACCAAGGCAAGAGACATTCCTGCCGACCCGGAAGATATTACAGGCGGTTATCTAATTGAGCGGGACCTTGAAAGCCGTTTTTTAAAAGAAGTTGAAGATAACGGCAGTTATTTTATTACAGAAGCAGGAGAATGCTTTATTTTAAAATCTCCTGACTATGCTTCCGAAAGTCAGGTTGTTTATATCAATGATTTTATTCAGAGTGTAGAAAACGCAATTCTTTCATCAGACGGCATTGACTCTGTCACCGGAAACTCTTATGAAGAATTAATCGATGTGGACTCTTTTGTTCGGAAATATCTTCTTGAAGAAATTTCCGGCAACTATGACGGCGGTATTGCCAGCTCTTTTTTTTATAAAGATTCAGACTTGATAGATGGCAAGCTCTATGCCGGACCGGTCTGGGACTATGACATAAGCTTTGGTAATACACCGGCTTTTATCGGTTACCTTTCTGATAAGCCAGATAAGCTGACCAAGCTGTCTACCCATCATAACGCTTCCGCATGGTTCCCTATACTCTATGAGAAATCTGATTTTAACAAACAAATTAAGAACTGTTATAAAGATGAGATCAGCCCCTACCTGACACAGCTTGCTAATCAGGTTCTGCCTGAGCTTGCAGGTATCACTGCTGCCTCTGCTGCTATGGACAGAATACGCTGGCAGCAGCAATATTTAGAAAACGGCGGCGATATATCTTTTGAAGATTCAATTGCATTTTTATCCGAATATATTTCCGCCAGAAAGACTTTCTTAGACCGGGTTTGGATAGAAGAAAAACCCGTATACCTGATTACACTTTATATTGAAGGTGCTATTTACGAAACTTTTTCCGTCTTTGAAGGAGAAACTTTGCCGGAATTTCCAATCCCGGAGATTACTTATGCTGATTATGATTTTCAAGGTTGGACAACGGAAGACGGCTCTTTACCGGATTTCACCGCTCCAATCTATGAAGATATGGCCTTCCACTCCCTCATAGAGTGATCAAATCCTCGCCAAAACCTCAAACGTATCATTGATATTCAGCTTTCCGTACCCCCATCTCGGGTCAGGGTATATAATATTGTTCTCTCTAACGGCCCCCCTGATAAAATATCCCTTAATCGTTCTGCCTTCCACCATCGGCGCATTACCCTCTACAATCGCCCATTCCATAAACTGAGCTATACAGCCTGCCGAAAGTGCCGCAGCCATGCTTGAACCGGTTCTTTCACCAAGGGCGGTTGATACCCGGACACCGGGAGCAGACAAATCAGGTTTCACGGTACCGCTTCCGGTAAAACCTCTTCCCGATTCAAAAAACCAGCCTCCACTGTAACCGTCATATGCCGAAACAGAAATAACTCTTTCCACATTGGCGGGTTCCGTCAGGGTAACTTCGGGATCAGGTTCAAGAAAGACCACTCCACCGTCTATAAATTCCGTAATCGGCAGCCATATGCTAAAATTACCGTTGCCTCTTAAACGCTTCTGCTCTGACGGAGATACCAGGATACTCCATATGCCCGGCGTAGGATTCCTAAAGCGGAAGAATACAAGCTGTTCTCCCGACCTTGGCTCTACCAACACAATACTTATATTGATCAATGTCCTGTCAAAAAGAAATGAAAAGCTTCTGTCAACCCCGTTGCGAAAATCAATAACAGGCGTTATTTCTCCGCCCGGGGTGCGCACCGCCACATTATATTCATCCATCTTACAGCCCCACAGTTCCATATGAAAACCGGTTGTACCCTCCTGTACCTGAATTTCTACCTGATCGGGTACATTTCCACTGTAGTGGTGCTGCTTATCACCTTCATTTCCGCCGCAAACAACAATTGCGCGCCTTCTCTGAGTTGAAATTTTATTAATATAATCGCCAAGCGGGGAATCACCTCGATGATTACCGAGATTGGTGCCAATGCCTAACACTATAACTACCGGCTTTTGATATATGTTGGAGAGGTTATCCAGATATTTAACTGCCTCCATAATGTCATTTTCCTGAAAAGCCACCGCATCATCATTAATAAGATAGTATTCCCTTAGATATTCCTTGGCGCCTTTAACTTTTACCATTACAATATCCGCCTGTGGTGCCGCTCCCCTGAAAGTCAGTCCCTGATCTATGATACTCCCTGCAGCCGCAGATGCCATCGCGGTTCCATGACCGTTCTCATCGGTAGATGGCACTACATCCAGTGGATTTTCTGCATTAAGCGCATTATTTATTTCATCTCTTGTGTATTCCGTTCCGTACAAAAAGCCCTCCGGAGGCTCTCCTGACTGTATGGTCTGATCCCATATTGACAGAATACGGCTGTTTCCTTCCGAGTCACGGAAAACGTCCAGTTGATATCGGATTCCCGTATCAATAAAACCAATTATAACATCTCTTCCATGCAAAGAAAGCGGTGGGTTCTGGATTCTGATATTGCCCATAGCTACAAGGTTCTCCGCCTGAAAAGTCTGCATCAGCCCATACAGATCGGGAATAGCCGCATAAGTATAAGCCCCAATGGATGTTTCAGGAATCCCTTGCCTGCTTACATAAACAATATTAAATTCATCATCTATGGTAGAAGCGCAGTAATCAACATTATTCAACAACTCCACTTCATCCGGCTGGATATTGGTTATAATAATATCTGCATAATCATTGGATAAGATTTTCTCTTTACAAGTCATATAATAACCATGCCTCATACATTTGATTATTATATAATATGCGATGTTTGTGCGTAAGCACAAACTCGCGGGTGAAATTTTTAATTTCACCCTTCTACAACATTCAGACTATCAGGATTTTCCAGACTGTTGCTCCTGATATCAATTATAGGGCCGCCGTTTCCTTCTATATATTCTCTGGTAATGGTAATTTTGCCGATATTATCATCCTTGGGAATCTCATACATAATATCAAGCATAAATTCTTCTATTATCGCCCTAAGAGCCCTGGCACCGGTTTCCTTCTCCATTGCTTTCTCTGCAATCGCTTCCAATGCACCCTCATCAAATTCAAGCTTAACCTCATCTAATGCAAGAAGCTTCTGATACTGCTTCAGTATTGCATTTTTAGGTTCGCTTAAGATTTTTACCAGCAATTCCTTACTCAGTCCCTCAAGCGTAAAGACAATCGGAAGACGGCCGATAAATTCCGGTATCATACCGAATTTCCTTATATCTTCCACTGTGACTTTGCTTAAAATATTTTTATCTTTATCGTATTTATCACGCAGTTCCGCATTATAACCTATAGAAGTCTTTTTATTCAGGCGCTGTTTGATGATATCATCCAGGTCAGGAAAGGCTCCGCCACAGATAAACAGTATATTTCTGGTATTTACAGTGGCAAGCGGCACCATTGCATTCTTGGAATTGGCCCCTACCGGAACTTCCACTTCAGCTCCTTCCAAGAGTTTAAGCATACCCTGTTGAACCGATTCTCCGCTTACATCTCTGGAATTAGTATTCTTTTTTTTGGCTATCTTATCAATTTCATCAATAAAAACAATTCCCTGCTCGGCTCTTTCCACATCATTGTCAGCAGCCGCAAGCAGCTTGGAAACAACGCTCTCAATATCGTCGCCGATATATCCTGCTTCCGTTAAAGAAGTGGCATCAGCAATTGCAAGCGGAACATCCAGAAGCCTCGCCAGAGTTTTAACAAGATAAGTCTTACCGCAGCCGGTAGGCCCTATCATCAGCATATTGGACTTTTCAATCTCGATTTCATCCATTGTATTGGTAGCTACCCTTTTATAGTGGTTATATACAGCTACGGACATTACCTTTTTGGCATGCTCCTGTCCTACCACATAGTCATCCAGCTTCGCCTTAATCTTATGTGGAGGCATAATATTCTTTATATCGATAACAGGTGTATGTTCAGCCGCTTTTTTCTTTTTCTTAATCTTCTGCTTATTGGGAATTCCGCCATCACCCTGTAAGTCCGCCAGATTGACAAAACTGATATTTGCAAAACCTTTACCGTTGCCTAAATCCGACATATTACCATTCAAGTTGTCCGGATGATTTAAGAGCCCCTGATAATCAAACTGACTGACAGTATCCATAGTCTTATGCATACAATCATTGCAGACGCAGATATTATTGGGCAGTTTAAACATCCTCCCCGTTTTGCTTTCCGGACGTCTGCAGATAAAGCATACCTGTTCATACTCGTCTGTATTATCAGATTTGTTTGGTTTATCTTTTGAGGTTTTATCAGTATTTCCGGATTTTTCCGCCTCTTTCTTTTCTTCTATATCAGACGGGGGTTCTTCCCCTTTAATCTGACTGTTATCAGTACTGATATTTCTATCGTCTCTTTCCTCTTCACTCATATTCTGTCCTTTACCTTCCCTCTTACATAAAATACGCTTTAACTTATCGAACATAACTTACCTGATTCTTCCGTGTTTTTTATTTTATTATACTTTACACGTCAAATAAATGCAACAAACAGGCTCCGCATTGGGCGGAGCCTTAAACAATCTATATTAACCGACTTTATTACCCAGAGTAATTGTTACGGTTGTGCTTTGATAACCGCCGCTTCCGACTTTCATAACCGTCATTTCCACAGTGTCACCCTTAGCATAATACTCTAAAAGAGTCTGCAATTCTTCCATAGAGGATACCTTTTCACCGTCAAACTCGGTAATTATATCACCCTTTACCAAACCTGCCGCGTCGGCTGCGGTGCCGTTATATACCTGTGCAATATAAACACCCTCCGGCATACCATAGGCAGATGAAACTTCGGCAGTAACGCTTATACCGGAAATTCCAAGGAAGCCTCTTTTATCTTCTGCGACCTTATTCTTGGTTTCTTTTAACATCAATTCCGCAATTATCGGTTTTGCTGCCGAAATAGGTATTGAATAGCCCATACCCTCTATTACACTGCCGCCAATCTTATTGGAATTGATACCTATTACCTCGCCTTTGATATTCAAAAGTGCACCGCCGGAGTTACCGGGATTGATCGCTGCATCTGTCTGTATAAAAATTCCTGTACTTCCGTCGGAAAGCTCCAGCTCCCTGTTAAGCGCACTTACAACACCTGTTGTTACAGACTGTCCATATCCAAGTGAATTACCTATTGCAATAGCAGGCTCTCCAACTGTCAGTTCATCTGAATCACCCAATGTAGCTATTTCAATCTGATCCAAAGTTGAACTATTAATATCATTCAAAGCAACCGCTATAACGGCAAGGTCCATATCAGGATCCGTACCTTTTACGGAAGCATCCACTTCGCTATCCTCAACAAACTGAACCGTAAGTCTGTCCGCATCTTCAATAACATGGTAATTTGTTGCAATCAAAAGTTCCGTATCATTTTTGCCAACTATTATTCCCGATCCGCTTGCCTGTGCCTCGCTTGTCATAGTCTGACCGAAATAAGACATTCTTTCGGTATAAGTATTGCTGATTGATACAACCGCAGGCATAACATCTTTTACCACATCCGATACATCCGATACCACAGTAGTTACTGTCTGGGTTTTACGGACATCACCACCGTCCAAGCTGTAGGTTACGGATCCGGAAACAGCATTATCGGCATCTGAACGCTCTTCGAGAGCATTGACGGTTTGTTCGTTATTTCTATTACCCAGCATTCCCGTAGCAGCCTCTACAGCATAAAATCCAAAACCTGCAAAAATTCCGAAAAAGAGTCCGAGTGAAACGCAGATAAGCGCCTTCTTTAAATAACTATTGTTATTTCCTTCTCTTTTCTTCTTTTCTTTCTTTTCTTTTTTCTTTTTTTCTGCATTATTTACAGCAGCATAACCGTTTGGATAAGTGTTTCCATACTGGTAACTGCCTCCCGTTTGCCTGTAAGGCGTATTGTTCCAGGTACCCGAGCCATATCCCTGTGTGCTGCCTGAAGCACCGGTACTTCCGTATGTGCTGCCTAATGTACTATTGCCACTGTATGCATTACTGCCTGCATTATTGCTGTTGTATGCGCTGCTGCCGGTATTACTGCTGCTATATACATTACTGCTTGTGTTACTGCTGTTATATGCGCTTACATCTGTATTCGAGTTACTGTTATATGCACTTACTGTATTATTGCTATATTCATTACTATTATTTGCACTACTATATGCACCGCTATTATAAACGCTGCTGTCATATGAACTGTTCATATTACTGTTATAGCTATTGGTGCCGCTATTTAAATAATTGCTTCCGATACTGCTGTTTGCAGCGCTCTCAGCATATGTGCTTTCACCGGAATACTCAGAATACTCCTTATTTTCTACATTCTGGCTATTTATGCCCGTAAAATCATCATCATACATAATAAAGACTCCTTCCTCCAATCACCATTTGGATTTCCTTAACTGTGAACACAGTATAGTCTTTAAATGTGTACAAATTGTGATAAAATTTTATTTAATTTGTGTTTTTTAGAATAACACATGTTGTTAATAGTTTCACAACCCGCGACGTATGGGCGTAAGCACAAACTCGCAAACGAGCGTAGCTCGTCTTGTTATTCGACAGTGACTGATTTTGCCAGATTTCTCGGCTTATCTACATCACAGCCTTTTCCTACCGCTACATAGTAGCCAAACAGCTGCAATGGGATGATTGCAAGCGAATTGGCAAAATATGGATTTGTCTCAGGAATATATATGACATAATCCGCTGCCTTCTCGATCTCTTTATTTTCCTCACAGGTAACTGCCAGTACAAAAGCTCCTCTTGCCTTCACTTCTACCATATTGCTGATAGTCTTGGCATATAAATCAGGCTGGGTGGAGACTGCAGCTACCAATGTACCTTCCTCAATCAGTGAAATCGTTCCGTGTTTTAATTCGCCTGCTGCATAAGCCTCGGAATGAATATAGGAAATCTCTTTTAACTTAAGGGAACCTTCCAGAGAAATGGCATAATCAATACCCCTTCCTATGAAAAATACATCCTTGGCTCCGATATAACGGTTGGCAAATTTTTGTATCTTTAATTTATTGTTAAGCAGAAGCTCAATCTGGTCGGGAAGACACTTAAGGTCGCCTAATAATGAGGAAAAGGTTTCCTCAGAGAGCTTCCCTCTTACCTTTCCAAGCTTCATCGCAAGAAGATACATAGCAATAAGCTGTGCGGTATATGCTTTAGTGGTAGCCACCGCAATTTCCGGACCTGCCCAGGTATACATAACATTATCCGCTTCTCTTGCAATTGAGCTGCCCACCACATTGACGATGCCAAGCACCTTACAGCCCCTGGCCTTAGCTTCCCTAAGCGCTGCCAGCGTATCCGCTGTTTCTCCCGACTGACTGATCACTATTACCATAGCGCCATCTTCAAGTATAGGGTCACGATAGCGGAATTCCGAAGCCAGGTCCACTTCAACAGGAATCCTTGCAAGTCCTTCCAGAACATACTTACCGGTCATACCTGCATGATAGGCTGATCCGCAGGCAACAATATGTATTTTATTGATTGCCTTAAGTTCCTCATCAGTCATATTCAGTTCTTCAATAACTATATCATTATCTTTGACTCGTGGAGTCAATGTGTCTGAAACCGTCTTAGGCTGCTCATACATCTCCTTTAACATAAAATGCTCATAACCGGCTTTTTCGGCAGCATTAGCATCCCAGTCAATGGTAACAGGCTCTTTTTTAATCTCCTCTTCATCCACCGTATAGAAGTGCATATGGTCATTACGAAGCCGTACTACCTCATGATTATCAACATAATACACTTTTCTTGTATATTTAAGGATAGCCGGCACATCGGACGCAATAAAGCATCCCTCCTCATTCTGACCCACTATCAATGGACTGTCCTTTCTTGCTGCAAAAATCTGATCCGGGCAGTCGGCAAATACGATTCCAAGGGCGTAGGAGCCTTCCACACGGTGCAGTACCTTCGTTACTGCCTCCAAAGGATTTCCCTTATAGTAATAATCCAGCAAATGAGCCAATACCTCGGTATCGGTCTCGGAAACAAACGTATAGCCTCTTGAAATCAATTTCTTGCGCAATTGTATATAATTCTCTATTATTCCGTTATGTACAACCACAATGGTTTCATTTTCATTAAAATGAGGATGCGCATTCAAATCGCTCGGAGCTCCATGCGTCGCCCATCTTGTATGTCCCACACCACACACTCCGGGCATGGTTTCTCCGCCATGTGTCAGGTTCTCAAGTATTTTAAGCCGGCCGGCAGATTTACGGATATTAATCTTTTCACCATCATAAACCGCCATTCCTGCCGAATCATAACCCCTGTACTCCAGCTTGGACAAGCCATCCAGAATAATCGGAGCCGCCTGCCTGCTTCCAATATATCCTACGATTCCACACATACTAACTACCCCCTTTTTCTTCCTCAGACACCCCATATCCCTTACTTGCATCAATCTTGCTGCTGGCTTTGATTATGTTGTCCATCGCCCAGTATTCCTTATTGGATGAACACTTAACAACAAGTTTTCTCGGCATTTTCTTATAGTTTTTGCCCAACTTATATCCCGCATACTTAAACCCGCTCTTTATAAAATATGCCGGAATTTTATTTTTCATTTTCATATCGCTCAAATGGGAAACCGTCATCTTTATAAGCTTGAGCCCTTCTGACTCAGAAGATATTTTTGCAAAAATCTCCGGATAATCCGCCTGAGATACTCCCAAATCAAAATTCCTGTGAAACTGCTCCATATTGCTGTAATCATGACAATGATATACCTTTGCATCCGGACAATAAGCAATTCCGTATCCTGCCTGAACAGCACCGGCCGCATAAATCATATCTTCATTAAATATGGTATGTTTTACAAATCCTCCTAATGAATCAAAAACTCTTCTTCTGTATGCCGCACATACATTTGAGCAGAAAAAAGTCTTAATTCCCATTTTCTCAATATCGGCCTTGGTTTTTACCAGTTTCTCATCGGGATAATTAAAGCTTCTTGTAAATCTCTCCACTTCAGAGCAGTACTCATCCGCAATCTGCCTTGCATAAGAAACGGCCACCTTCTCCTGTCTCAGTCCTTTGATAAGCTCTTCTAACACAAATTCATCAGCTAAAACCGCATCCTGAGTCATCATAACAAAGACTTCGGCATCTGACAGGCGTACTCCTTTGTTTCTTGTGTTTCCATGATCATACTCTCTTTTTGAAATATGCCTTATTATTACATTTTTATATTTTTTTGAAAAAGAAGATCCGTAAGTCAGACGATCAAAATATTTCTGCTCCGTATTCATTATTATAATGCGCTGTACCGGAATTGTCTGACAGGCAAGTTTTTCCATTAGATCAAGAAATTTATAATCCGGCTTATAAGTCGGGATGATTACATCCACTTTTAACACTTTTCTTCCCTCAAACGGCATAAGGAGCCTGCAAAATGTGGCTCCTTTGCTCTTTCTTTCTATATATTCAATATCGTTTACAAATTCACGAATCAACGTGCGCCACTGGTGTCGGCGGCAATCTTCTGACTGCATTCCTTAACCGTTGAAGACGGTTCATATTCGTAATCATCAAATAGGAACTGATGCAGCCATTTAACATTTTCCTCCAAATCAACCGGTATAACACAGGAACCCTTGCTTCCGACAGTTCCGGTTGTTCTGTACTCCTCTGTCGGGAAACCGGCAGTTTCAGAGATATTGTAATCTGTTACATGTGTTAATACTTCTACAATCTCAGTCAGATCAAGTGAAGTATAAACTTCCGAAAATACATTGTTTGCAATCTGCGTAAGTGCTGTCGGTGTAGCTTTTCTGGCCTGGTCAGCAACCGCACTTAAAACCTCCCGCTGACGTTCCGTACGCCTGAAATCATCTCCTCCGCCATAACGCACACGGCAGTAACCGGTGGCCTGAAGACCGTCTAAAAGAATGTATCCGGTTTCTCTAAGCGGTGTGTAATCTCTCTTTAAGTTATCAGCCATAGTCAACTGATAGCTGTTTAGGTGGGTCATTTCATTATCATCCACATCGATGTATACTCCACCGAGTGCATCAATGGTATCGCTGAGTCCCGCAAAGCCAACGGTAACAAAATCCGTTATATTCATATCCAGATTCATATTCAACATACTGATTGCCATTTCCGCACCGCCCTTGGCATATGCGGCATTACACTTATTGTACGTATCATTGCTGAGATTAAGATAGGTATCACGGTAAACCGACACAAGCTTGCAGTCTCCGGTATCCTGATTAATTGAAGCAATCATGATACAATCGCTTCGAGTGTTCTTGGAGAGCGCACCTGTGGTGGAATCCACACCGAAAAGTGCGATATTCCGATAACCTTTCATGGTTGTTTCCTCTGCCTTCTTTACCGTATCATTAATTATGATATCCTCGTAGTCCAGATCAACCTTGCCGGCTTTTTCACCGGACAGGGTGATATACAATATCATAACCATAATAAGAAGTATGAATATTTCAACGATAAACAGAATTATTCTCCGTCTGGTCTTCTTTGCCTGCTCTTTCTTACTGAGCTTTTTGCCGGGTGCCTTTCCACCGGAAGATTTTGAGGCCGATGACTTTTTTACAGGCTTCTTATCCTCTTCATATGCATCTTTATTATTTTTTGTCATTTTAAGTACTCCCTTGATTTCCTGTTTCACAAAATAAAGTAAGTTCCACTTAGCATTATACTACATCTTGTAATAATTGCAATAACTAAATTTAGTATATCTTTAATAAGCATTTTTATTTATTAAACCTTTAAATATAGTCAAAAACATAATTTTAATATCAAAGGATATGGTCCAGTTCTCTATATAGAAGATATCATATTCAATCCTGCGCTTAATTGATGTGTCGCCACGGTAGCCGTTAATCTGCGCCCAGCCGGTAAGTCCGGGTCTTACCTGATGTTTCACCATGTACCTTGGAATCTCTTCCTTAAACTGCTCTACGAATTGGGGTCTTTCAGGTCTTGGACCCACTATGCTCATATCACCTTTTAATATGTTAAAGAGCTGAGGAAGCTCGTCCATACTGGTTTTTCTAAGCAGCTTTCCCACCTTGGTGACACGAGGGTCATCTTTCATGGTCCAGCCCTTTTTCTCCGCATCCGGTCTTTGCACTTCCATAGTACGGAACTTATACATTAAAAAAGGTTTGTTATGCAGGCCTATACGCTCCTGTTTGAATATAACCGGTCCTCTGCTGCTGCATTTTATAGAAATTGCGGCAATCAGCATAATCGGCGAAAAGACCACCGCACCGACTAAAGCCACCACAATATCCACAACCCTCTTTGTAAACCAGTTCAGGGTATTGGTAAGCGGCACATATCGTATATTTACAACTGCAAGACCCATCAAATCCTCAGTATAGGGCCTGCTTGGAAACAAACTGTTGTAATCAGGGATAAATTTAGTATGCACGCCGGACTTTTCACATGAATCAACAATATACTCCAAGCGGTCATAATTATTTAAGGACAAAGTGATTGCAATTTCGTCCAACTTGTTCTCCGGCAGTATATACCGCAGGTTGCCGATTGTACCTATAACCTTGACTCCTTTATAAACAGTTCCTCTGGGGACTGCATCATCCAGGATTCCCCGTACGACATACCCCCACTGAGGATTGGAATTAATCCTGTTTATATACTCCTCTGCAGCCCTCGAATAACCCACCAGAAGAATATATTTTATGTTGTAGCCTTTTTTTCTGAAAAACTGCAGAATCTCTCGGATCAGGGTACGACTTATGGTAGTAAATATAATATTGATTATATAAAACATACCCATCATGGAACGCGAAAAGTCCACTTGCTTAATTGCGTACCAACCCGCCATCAATATGATAATTCCTACAGTATTAGCCTGGAATATATTTATTATCGCATATTTATGCACGGTTGCCCGTTTGGGCGTGTATAAATTAAAATGATAGTAAAGAATCAGATAACCCGGCACTATAAAATACAACAGTTCAAAATAGGTCTGCATATTAAGCACGCCTACCGACGAATCCATATCTGAAAAAGGACTCTCGAACTTAATATACCATGCCAATATATATGAAATTGCAATAATAACCGCATCTATTAAAACGTGAAGCCGGTTAAAATATTTCTGGTTATCTTT
This sequence comes from Lachnospiraceae bacterium, assembly GCA_022510545.1. Classification (GTDB taxonomy): domain Bacteria; phylum Bacillota; class Clostridia; order Lachnospirales; family Lachnospiraceae; genus UBA3282. Next base: position 35,654 of record JAFLTG010000002.1, read on the forward strand.
AATCATAAAATGTATCTCCTATACGAGCCTTTTTATGGTATTAAGCCACAAAAACATCTGTATCTTGCAATATGATATAAAATTAGCCTTACTATACTTTATTTTGCGTTTTCTCCCCTCAGGCGAAACAGACAGGCGGATACCCTTAAGCAGACCTCTAATATATACCGTGCCTAAGCCTTTACTGATAAAAAACAGTATCTTTATGCCAAATCCAATCATCAGAAACGGAAGGTTTAATACGATTTGGGCATAAGGCATATTTTTATAAATTATATAAATGCTGTTCCTCGCTGTCAAATCAGCCTTAAATTCATTATACCGGGACCCCGACACTGCGCTCCCTGCATGGTAGGCCCTTGCCCTTGGCGCAAATACATTGCGGTATCCGTATATCTGTGCTCTGTATCCCAGATCCACGTCTTCCAGATATGCAAAATGATTCTCATCCAGTAAGCCTATCTCATCCAGAATACTTTTTCTGTATATTGCCGCTCCTGCACAGGATGAAAAGATTGAATGACATTTACTGTAATTTCGTTCAGGCTTTCCCTTGCCTATTGCAAAAGCCCAGCCAAGCGAACAGTATAAATCACCTGCATCATCTATTTTATCCCTGTCATACATAGAAATCATCTTGGCCGCGGCAGAGAATATATTATCATCTCTGTCCATTATGCGCTCAAGCTCATTCACAAAACCGGGCTGCACCTGTGTATCATTATTCAGCAAAATAACATATTCGGTATCCGATGCTGCAATTCCTTCATTTACAGCTTTACAAAAACCAGTGTTATTTTTTAATCGAATCGTTTCTACTTCCGGAAACTTCTCACATATAAGTTCATAACTTCCGTCCGTTGAAGCATTATCCACCACAATTACATGCGCATCTTCCTGCTCCAATGAATTAAGACAGGTTTCAACAAAGCTTATTCCGTTATAATTCGGTATTATAATTGTGGATTTCATTTATTAAATCTCCATTTAACATTTGCAGTGTTTTACGCTTTTACAGTAAGCTCCGGATTCCATACAACCAGATATCCCCGCTCCGTTGCTGCATCTCCAAGTTTCATACTAAGTTTCTTATATCCCTCTTCATCACAGGAAAGGGACGATACATCTGCAAGCATCTGCTTTCCGCTTTCTTTATACATAACACCTGTTATTTCAGTAAATAAAGGCTGAAGTTCTCTGCAAAGTCTCATACACCGTATATCCACCGCACTGCATTCCTGCATAAGTGAAGCCCTGTGCGTACTTCCACCGCTGTATTCCTTATGAAGGCCTTTATACATCCTTTCACCCTTTTCAGTATAAATACCAGATGTTATTTTATTGTGTCTGTCTAAGACCCTTCCACCTATTATTCCCACTTCCGGACGTACGCTAAACATATCCGGCAGATATTCTATCTTGTAAAACCCAAGATGCAGGGCATGGCTGATATTTGTATTCCAGCCGCGCCTTTTACAGAAATCCTCCAGTGCAGACTTACCCGCCTCGTAAGCATAGGACTTGCTCGCCGTATTTTCCGCTGTGGAATCTCTATGACACCGCCAATGATATAATACTCTGGGAATGTGAACAATCTTCTTCCCCACATCATTTACGGACATCTCATCCAACAGTCCCGAAACAGCCCTTAAAACAAGGTCATAATCCTGAGCACCGTCATATTTCTTCCGAAGTTTCAGGCTCTTTATCAGTTTTGTCTCCACCATCATCAAGTGACATATATAATTATTGGACAATATTAAATCCAGATTAAAATCGCTTTTAAAATGAGGTTCTTTAAAATAACTACTGTTATCATCAAATTTATCCTCATCCGAATAAATCAAAACGGGTCTTTCGCCGTTCGTGCTATTACGCTGAATTGCTGCTGCCATCTCGTACAAAGCATCCTCTGTCAGAATATCATCATGATCGAGCAATGCAACATAATCTCCTTCGGCTGCCGCTATACCCGCATTACTGTTTTCCGAAATTCCCCTGTTATCTATAAGCTTAATGTACCTAATCCTTCTTTCGTTCTCCTCATCCTGATACTGTGCCACAATATCTTCCACTCTGCTGCCGTCGCCGGCATCCGCTATAATAAGCTCCCATCTCTCATAACTCTGCCTTCTGACCGAATCTATCATTTCTCTAAGATGCTCTTCCTTAGTCTCATAAGCCGGTACTATTATACTGAAGCGGTAAGGAATGTGTTTCCAGTCTTCTCTCTGCTTTGCAAGAGTATTCTCATCCGGTTTATCATAGACATAATCGGACTTTCTCTCCTGCTCTATACGCTCCATAGCAGCATAACATGCATGCTTTATGCCGTTTTTGCGTATATAATTTATCGTTTTATTGATATTACTTCTGTTTAATATATGTTTACCCATTTAATATATATTTCCTGCTTAAATACATTTCTCAAATATCCATGATATTATAGAATCGCCCTGAATAAACAGGACGATTCTATTTTCCCATATTATAAATATGCTTTCAAATCCTCGGTAAGCTTCTGCAGCTTCGCATCCGCATCCTCAAGACTGGTTCCTTTAACTCCCATATAAAACTTAATCTTAGGCTCGGTTCCTGATGGACGTGCACAACACCATGAATCATTGGTAAGGTCGAAATAGAGCACATTAGACTTAGGCAGCCCTGTCTCTCCCTCCGCACCTGTCTCCAGATTTAAGGTCTTGCCCGTATCATAATCTCTGAACTCTTTTACTTTGAGATCTCCGAAGTTCTTAGGCGGATTGCTTCTTAATTTATTCATCAGATCGGCAATCTCCTTAGCTCCGTCGATTCCCTTCATAGTGATTGAATACTGGCTTTCTTTGAAATATCCGTATTTTTCATAGAGCTCAATCATCTGGTCCCATACGGTTTTGCCGTTTTTCTTACACCATGCAGCCATTTCGCACAGACACATAACAGCCACAATAGCATCTTTATCCCTTGCATGGGTTCCCGCAAGACAGCCGTAACTTTCTTCCAGACCAAATACATAATTGTTGGAACCTGACTGCTCAAAGAGTTTAATCTGTTCGCCTATGTACTTAAAGCCGGTCAATACTTCAATACATTTAACCTTATAGTCGGCAGATATAGCCATAGCCATATTGGTAGTAACTATAGTCGTAACAAGCGCCGGATTTTCAGGCATTCTGCCTGTTGCGGTTCTTTCCCTGAGAATATATTCGGCAATCAGCATTCCGGACATATTTCCGGTAAAAGGAATATACTCTCCGCTCTTGGTATCAAGTGCATAAATTCCGAGTCTGTCTGCATCAGGGTCGGTTGCCAGCACTATATCTGCATTTTTTTCTTTTGCAAGCTTAAGTGCAAGCGTGAATGCCTTGGGATCCTCAGGATTAGGATAAGCCAGGGTAGTAAAGTCAGGATCCGGCATTTCCTGCTCAGGCACAACATATACATTTTTGAAGCCTATCTCGTCAAGTATTCTTCTGACAGGAAGATTTCCCGTACCGTTGAAAGGAGAATATACAATCTTCATATCTCCCGCAACTTCGGATATGATTTCAGGATGGATGATCTGTTTCTTGAGTTCCACCATGTATTTATCGTCAATTTCCTTACCTATAACCTGATAAAGACCTGCCTTAACAGCCTCATTCTTGTCCATAGTCTTAACATCATGGTAATTGGTAACGTTGTTTACTTCGGTAATGATTTCTTTATCTCTCGGAGCCGCTACCTGAGCACCGTCTTCCCAGTAACACTTGTATCCGTTGTACTCCGGAGGATTGTGGCTTGCCGTAATAACGATACCGGATATACAGCCTAACGTACGCAGTGCAAAAGATAGTTCCGGTGTGGGTCTGAGCGAATCAAACACATAAGCCTTAATTCCGTTAGCTGCCAGACACAGCGCTGCCTCATCCGCAAATTCGGGAGATTTTCTTCTTGAATCGTAAGCTATTGCAACACCCTTGGACTCCCCGCCCTGTTTCTTGATATAGTTGGCAAGTCCCTGTGTAGCCTTACGTACTGTATAGATGTTCATACGGTTGGTACCTGCGCCTATAATACCCCTGAGACCGCCTGTACCAAATTCCAGATCCTTGTAGAATCTCTCTTCAATTTCCTTCTCGTCGTCTTTGATTGCCTGAAGTTCTTTTTTGGTATTGTCATCAAAATAAGAATCTTCCAGCCAGAATTCATACTGATCTTTGTAACCCATGCTTCTTCCCTCCATTATAAAAGTTTAAAAAATTATAGATAATACTATTCTACCATACTACCCGTTAATTTTCAAAGCAAAGTCGCTTCTATCCAAAGAAAAATTAATATTATAGTAAGGATCGCCTTTTTCAAGCACTTTCCGCCATTTTTTGCGGAACCGCTCAGACTCTTCATCATATCTTTCCGCGTTTTTTCCTTCGCTGTCCGATCCTCTGGATATCGATTCATAGTGATAAAGCTGTGCAAAGGGTGTAAATACGTTAAGATATCCGGCTTCCCTTAATCGCAGGCAGAAGTCCACATCATTCAATGAAACTTCAAAAGACTCATCCAGCCCGCCGACTTTTTCATAAAGCTCCTTCTTAACCATAAGACAGGCACCTGTCACCGCGCTCACATTCTGAGCATAACACAGCCTTCCCATATATCCCAGGTTATTTCTGCTTACCCGATAATGGGTATGACCTGCCGTCCTATGTGCTCCAAGCCCTATCACAACTCCTGCATGCTGTATCGTTTTATCCTCATAATAAAGTTTGCATCCGACCGCACCTACGTCTTCACGCTGTGCATACATAAGAAGCTCTTCCATCCAGTTTAGTGTAATGACCTCGGTATCATTGTTTAAAAGAATAATATACTCGCCATCCGCTTTGGAAACTCCCAGATTATTAATACGTGAATAGTTAAATTCACCATCATAGTCTATTATTCTTATTCTTGGATTTTTGGACAATTCTTCGTAATATTCAAAAATTTCCCCGGTCTTTGAGTTATTTTCCACAATAACTATATCATAGTTATCATAGCTGCTCATTTCCAGGATGGAAGTAATACAACGCTTCAAATCTTCATAATGGTCTTTATTCGGAATAACAATTGTTATTTTGGGTTCTCCGATTACTTCATAGCGTATTCTGAATATAGTTTCAAAAGCCCTGGTAGATGTAATTTCAAAATTTTCAAAACCTTTGCTCTCTAAGTGCTGTGCAACAGCTCCCTTAGCGGCATTAATGGCATAGCTCTTGGCATTGATGTCCGAAGCAACGCTTCCTTTGTGGGAACGCCAGTAATACATAAGCTTCGGGATATGCACTACATTTCTTGCCCTGTCGGTCAGGCGCAATATCATATCATGGTCCTGGCTGCCGTCAAAGCGTGAACGAAACAGCTCCGTGCCTTCTAACAGCTTCCTGTCAAATACGCTGAAATGGCAGATATAATTATTGGCTCTCAGGTTATCAATCGCAAAATCCGGCTTGAAATGAAGAGTTATCATATTGTCAATGCTGTCACCATGAAAGGTGGCTTCATCACAGTATATATAATCCGCTCCCTGCTCGCAGATTACCTTCATATATTCAAATAGAATCGAAGGATGAAGGATATCGTCATGGTCAAAAAGCCCTATATAGTCTCCGCTCGCCATTGCAAGTGCCCGATTGGTATTTCCCGATATTCCCTCATTTTTCTCAAGACGCTCATATAGAATACGCCCTTTAGTTCCCACACGCTCCGCCAGTTTGGGATGTGCATTAAGATACAGACCGTCATCTTCCATATACTCCCTGCATATCGACTCCACATACCCATGCAGATTATCGGACCCGTCAGCCAGACAAAGTTCCCAGTTTTCATAAGTCTGTGCAAGTACGGATTCTATAGCCTGGGTCAAGAAGTTCTCAGGTGTATTATAAAGGGGTATAAGAATGCTGATTTTAATATTCTTTGGAAAAACTGTCGCCCGCTGTCTTTCCGCCTCCTCCTGAGTAGGAAAGCCTGCACTTCCATGCTGTGTCTTAGCCTTTTTTTCTATGAGCTTTGAATCAACCTTACGTGCAAAACCCCTGATACTTCCGTAATTACCAATCCGCTCCTTCGTTCTGTGCGCCCAATGTACAAAAGAGCGCAGCGGTTTGGAATATTTCCAGAAAACGCTGCCCTTGATTCTTGCAAGCTTATGTTCCGTATTCGCCACAAGCTCCTGCTCTTTGCCGAGTTTTTCCTCAAGAGTCTTACCTTTTAGCCGCTCGGTTTCATACATATCCTTATAATAACGCAGACGGTCATCCTTATCTGTATTTTCCTGATTTTCTTCATTAATCATACTATTACCTCTGGCCCGTAAATCGGACGTTTTATTCTATCAGCAGCCTTTCATCCACCCAGGCCACGTATTTTCTGTGTCTCTCCACATCCTCCGCTACCATTCCTATCTTCCAGCGCCCGGCTTTCAGCTTGCTTTTTTCAAAACGCGCCACAAAGCCTGCAAGGGATACATTGACTTCGTTAGTCAATACTTTTTCCACATCACTCCTATACCAGGGAAAAGGCTCTACTTTATATAGGTTTCCGCCTCTTTTCTGCAGGAGTATGCTTCGGGTATATCTTGCATTGTCCTCGCCCGGAATATAGTTCCAGCCCGAAATGGCAATTACATCCGCATCATTGCGGTTATTCTTTTGCTGCTCACCGATACTATCCACTACCAGATGAAGCTGGTCCGGTATGGCCTTGGATAGAGTCTCACTATCTGCCTGAGCAAGTTGTGAAAGCATATCTTTTTTCATATGATCGCATTTAAAATTACACGTGTAATTTATACTGTCATCAATCAGATTACTATTGTAAAAAGGATCTCTTTTACTCATTGCCGGATGCTTTGAATATAAATCTTCTTTTTCCGCAAGCAGCCGCATCCACTTATTATTGTCATTCTGATCCAGCCCTCTGCTCATAGATTCATGATGATAGAGAACAGCATCATTACGCAGCACATTATAATAACCGGCTTCAATAAGCCTAAAGCAAAGGTCCACATCATTGTATGCCACCTTCATCGACTCATCCATACCGCCGGCTTCCAGATACTTTTTCTTATCTATCATCAAGCAGGCCGCCGTAACTCCGGCCATATCATAGGTAAGACAGTTACGGCCATAATAATAACACCTGTCATCTATTAATGAGGTGAGTTTATGCGATGGGCCTACACCCATATTGGTGATTCCAACGTGCTGTATCATGTCACTGCCCGCATACCAGAGCTTAGCCCCCACCGCACCCGTATGAGGCTGCATGGCCTGTCCCAGCATGATTTCCAGCCAGTCTTTATGGATAATCTCAATATCATCATTTAAAAACAGCAGATAATTTCCCGAAGCATTTTGGACCCCAAGATTACACATTGCCGAAAAATTAAATTCCATCGGCTCATAAATATAAGCAAATCCGTATTCCTCCTGCAAAGCTTCAACCTTGGCCTTATTCTCCGGAGAACTGCCGTTATCTACTACGATCCATTCATAATTTGTATATTCGGTCCTCTCACGGAAGGATGAAAGGCATTGCTCCAGCAATTCAGGGTGGTCTTTTGATGGTATGATTACCGAAACCATTCCCGTTTTGGCCTTTCCGGAATATTCTTTTCTTATTCTGTCTATATTATAACGCACATGATAGATATCCGGGTCTGCACCTGTTTCCAGATACGCCCTAACGCCCCTTCTCTTAAGTGTGGCATCTTTCATATCACAATAGGAAGCTTCACAGCCTGTCATATAATGCCCCTGCTCCAGTTCCTTAAGCAAAAGCTTCTCTACTATTTCAAGTGCATCCCCGTCTGCTTTCTCAACTTCTTCGACTTCTTTACCTGCGTCTTCGCCGGGTTCATAACGATTATGAAATAACACCTGTTCTATATTCCCTATTCTGTCATGTATAACTTTATCTTTGTTCTGAAGGCTCCGAACCAGTTTGTCTCCCTCTTCAAGCGTATATGCCCTCTCTTCCAGAAGCAGACACAGGTCATAGAAGTCTGAATAAGAACCTGTATTATAGCGATCTCCCTCCAAAAGCCCATGATAGAGTGATTTCTGCACAATTATCATATGTCCTGCATAGCAAAATGAGAGCATTGTATCCGGTGACCAGCAGGGTTTAAACCAGGGATGCATCCTGTTAGAGAGGTCTTTCCAGTAATAATCCTCATCCGCATAGGCAAATAGGCATCTTCTATTTTTGTTAAACCACGATTTAATTATTTCCGGTGCATTTTTTGCCAGTACACCATTTCCGCACAATATAATACAAAGCTCAGTACCATCAAGCTCTATCTTCTTCCAGCCGTTTACCACTGCCTCATCAGGTATTTCGCTTATATCCTGCGAGACTTCATTTTCTGCTATCCATTGCAGATATGGATGTTTCTGCTTAAAGACTTCCTCCTGATACTCTTTAATGCAGTCTTTATTTATCATAGCATCTGTTATTTTTTCAACTATGGGGTTTACGCTTTTATTTTTTGAAAAAAATGCATAATAACACTTTCTCACAGGCGCAGACAGCTTCCAGAAAATGCTCTTTTCAATACGCTCAAGGTTATCCTTAAGCTCCTCTCTCTTAAGCTGTTCATCTGCTAATTTTGCTGCAAGGATGTTATTTTTCTTTTTTTCTTTTTCATAAGCAGACTGATAATAGGCCGCCCAGTCATATGAAACTTGCTTCTCTTCCATAGCTTAAAACAACCCTCTTTTCTGCATATGCTTTACGGTTTCTTCAGGCATTCTTGTTATCTCCATTGACACCTTGAGAAGGTTTTCCTGTTTTTGCTCAAGCCGGGATAATTGCAAAGTAATATTCGGGTCATCAGTTCCAAAAGCATATACTCCGTCTCCTATACAAATGCCGTTGGTTGAAATACATTTACTCTTTCCGGAAATAATCGAGTCATTCCACTTTACTTCCTTAAGCAGGACAACACAATAATCACTGCAGGGGTCAATACGCAGTGCCTTTCTTCCTTCAGGCACTACTATCTCTAAACCATCTTCAATAACGTAATCATTCTCATCCACAAAAAATGAATTTTCTTCCGAAAAACCATTTCCCATATCCTCGTAAACCTGTATTCTGCCTTTATGCTTCTCTGAGGGGGTCAGCATAGGCATTTCGGAGATACTGTAAACAGGTTGTCCAATCGCATCCCTTATTTCACCCATTGACAACCTCTTGCCGGTAACATATTTCTGGAAGTACATTTCCTGCTGTCTATAAAAAGCTGCATTTTCTTCGGTTATACCCAGTCTTTGTAATATTAAATCCAGATTTAATTTATCTCTTTTTGTATTTTCAAGCAGATAGCAATAAACTGCACGAAATGCAATCTCTTTAGTATCCACCTGCTTATCAAACACCCATTCATAATCTATAATATTCCACTCACCGTCCGGAGAAATCAGAATGTTGGAAAAAATCAAATCATAATCGGTTATCGGAAATTCCTCATTATAGGATATCCTCTCAATATACTCATTAAATAACACATGAAATTTATCCAAGTCATTCTTATCCAGGCATTCGTCAAGATATTCTTCCAGAGTTTTTCCTTCTATATACTCAAACTCAGCATATACAGTCTGAGATTGCTCGGCCAGCCTGCATTTATTAATATTTAACTTACCGCCCGCAAATCTCTCCGAAAGTTTCTCAAAGCCCCTCTTCATTCCTATTATATGCTCTACAGATTCATTTGATAACGGGTGTTTTTCTATCTTTTTAACCATCTCGCCCTCAGAATCACAGTGGGTAATCAATGTTTTTATTTTATATTCATTTGCCCTGTCATTGGAATATCTGGCATACTTAATACCGGTTTCCGGTCCCAATACCAACATATATGAATTGGAAAAAAGTGGAAACTGCCCTTCAGCTATAAGGGTATCAAATACCAGCTTTTCATCAAAAAGCAGCAGTCTCTCCCTGTCAAAATTACGAAGATTTGAGGACAATTCTCCGGCTCTTGGCAGACGCTCATCCGAATACAGGTTTGTCATAAACTTATAGTCGGGATAGGGGTAATACATAGACATTTCCACATCCGAAAAACCACAGTTTTTTGCAATTTTAACAAGGGCATCCCTTGTAAATGTTCTGACAACACCACCTTCAGGATATCCCTCAAGTCCGCTAAACCAAGTCCCCAGATGATCTTCTTTGCAGCCCGCCCAGTATTTAAGCCCCAGCCTGTTCTCAATTGCTATTACAATACGCCCCTCCGCCTTTTTATGCCTGGCAAGAATACGCAGATAATCTTCAAAGGGATTATCGGAATCAATATATGCCTGTCCATACTCAAAAGCCCCAATCAGGCATATAAAATCATAATCACAGGGTAAATCCGGCTCTATATCCTGAAAATTACCCACATGAATAGTAACATTCTCACAATCCATATGCCTGTATGCGTTTATTAAAGTTCTTTTTTTAGAAAGCTCAACACAGGTCACTTCACCGGCCTTTTTAGACAATGCCCCGGTAATCGCACCACAACCTGAGCCAACCTCCAAAACCTTCATATCCTTAGTTATCGGCAGCCATTCCACAATATTTTCCCTAAGCTGTGACAAATGATAGAGTATCGGCCAGCTCTTTTTCTCTTCTATAATGCGCGCATACTCCACCTGCGAGTAATTTCTTGCAATTTCAAGCAGTTCATCCTCTACCTCACCATCGCAATACAAATCCTCACCGGAATAATGTTCAAGATTCAGTTTTACTTTTCCGATTTCTTCTATCATTCCTTCTATTTTACCTCTATTTTGGAATTCATATCATAAAATCCAACCGTATCCTTATCCGATATAACGGTCAGGTTCAGTACATCATAAAGCCTGTGATACACCGTAAAGTTATCTCCCTCATATCCTGTAACGCCAAGGGAAAGCAGATATTCTCCTCCCTGTAGATTCATCTCCTGTGTAAAGACTATCTCCTTAGTCTCCCCCGACTTAACAGAATCCAGAAAGGCCTTTTCAAACATCGTATTGGTGCCCGTAATTTCGGTACCTTTTATATTTTTAATTGTAAAAGCAAATACAGGTGACGCTATATCCTGCACAATATCAACCTTCATATGGATGGAAAAGCTGTTTCCCTTTATTATCGCAGAAGTTTTAAGCCCTTTTCCATCCGTAATATAGTATTCCGAGATTATCGCTTTCTTAGAACCATATTCCAGTAAATCGGGATTTACATTGACTCCTTTAGTCAATTCGCCGGAGCCTTTTCCGGCTGCCAGCGCCCTTAACTGTTCATCTTCCAAAAGACTGTTATCGTCAGTATCCGCTATAGTATACTGACCGACCAGAACCTGTTTATAGGCATCTATCATCTCCTTGGGTTCTCCCTCACCCAGTTTCACCCCCTGATTCAGCAGTACTACCCTGTCACAGTACTTACTTATACTGCTGAGATCATGGCTGACAAAAACTATGGTCTTCCCCATCTGCTTAAATTCTTCAAACTTATGATAACATTTAGCCTGAAAAAAGACATCTCCTACCGAAAGTGCCTCATCTACAATCAATATCTCCGGCTCAATATTTATCGCCACCGCAAAGGCAAGTCTCACAAACATACCGCTGGAATAAGTTTTGACAGGCTGATAGACATATTCTCCGATATCTGCAAACTCCAGGATGTCATTCATTTTCTCGTCTATTTCCTTTTCAGAAAAGCCTATCATCGTACCGTTTAGATATATATTTTCAATCCCATTGTATTCCATATTAAAGCCTGCACCCAGCTCAAGCAGAGCTGAAATACGCCCATTTACCTCCACCTCTCCGGATGTTGGATTGAGAACACCTGTTATTATTTTAAGTATGGTAGATTTCCCGGAGCCGTTGGTTCCGATAATACCCACTGTTTCACCACGGTTTATGGTAAGGTTTATGCCGCTCAACGCATGATGGGGCGTATGCAGCTTACCCTTACCGAAACCAAGCGCCTCCCTGACTCTGTCCGAGGGTTTATTATACAGTTTATACACTTTTTCAAGATTCGTAACCCGAATCGCGATATTTTCGTCCATATTAACCTCACTTTAGAGAATATCTGCAAAATGCGCCCTAAGTTTCTTAAATATCAGTGTTCCTACACAGAAGAGACTAATCGTAAAAATCCAAAAATAAGTAGAAGAATAAAAATGTTCAAAAAACCATACTTCTTCATAAATAGCGCTTCGATATCCGTTAACAATATAGACCATGGGATTTAACTTAAATAATGCTTTCATAGAATCTGTGGTAAGCATGGAAATATCCCACAAAATCGGCGTTGCCCACATCCCTATCTGCAGCACTATGCTGATGATCTGTTGTAAATCCCTGATAAATACAACAAGAGCACAGGTAAAATAGCTCATTGCCAGTACAAGTAAAAACATGCAAAAGCTATAATAAAATATCTGCAGTGTATATACACTTGGGTAATATCCATATAAAACCGCCACAATTAAAAGAATGCATACAAAAAATACATGTATGAAGGTGGCTGCTATTACTTTAATGATTGGCAGAATACTTATATTGAATACCACCTTTTTAACCAGATAATTGTACTCAAGAAGCGCCATTGTTCCCTGAGTGAGGGCCTCCGTAAAATAGAACCACGGTACAAGTCCCGCTGTCAGATAAAGTACATAGGGCACCTGTACACCGCTTGCCACCAGCTGGCTCTTGGTGTCAAATACCCTGTCAAATACTATCCAGTACATAATCACTGTAACTACAGGCTGTGCCATAGCCCAGACCACGCCCAGATAAGAACCCGCATACCGCTTCTTAAAATCATTTTTCGCCAGTTTCCAGATGAGCTTACGGCTCTGGAAAAGCTCTTTTGGAATCGTTGTCAGACCTTCGTAAAACAGTGCAAAAATAACACAGGTAAAGGTTATAAGTACGCAGCCGCTTACCTTTTTCATATTCTCGGTCACCTGATCGGCAAGCGGATTATGGTGGTTTATGAGCACTATTCCCAAAATCAAACCAAGCCCCCAGAAAATGGCTATTACTGCGGGCTTTGTAAAAATTTTCTTTTTCTTTTTTAAATTATTTGAATTTTCTTTTATAACCGTATTATTTGCGCTCATTTTCCTTAAAAACTCCCGCTTCTATTTCCGGTATTTTTCGGTAAATTCTCTGATTCCACCCCACTTGGTATCTTTATCGGACTGAATAAGTTTCATTCCTTCATCAATAGGCCAGTCTATTCCTATTTCAGGGTCATTCCATATAATCCCGCCTTCGTCATTCGGGTGGTAAAAATCTGTACATTTATACGCAAACTCCGCATAATCGGACAATACCAGAAATCCGTGTGCAAAATTTTTAGGAATAAAGAACTGTTTCTTATTTTCAGCAGAAAGTTTTACCCCATACCACTTACCATAAGTCGCAGAACCGGGACGGATATCCACTGCCACATCAAATACTTCCCCCTGCAACACTCTTACAAGTTTGTCCTGTGGGTAATTAATCTGGAAATGAAGGCCTCTTAAGACTCCCTTAACCGATGCCGACTGGTTGTCCTGCACAAACACCTGATCTATACCGGCTGCCTTGAAATCCTCATATTGATAGGTTTCCATAAAATAGCCTCTTTCATCCCCGAAAACAGTAGGTGTAATCACCTTAAGTCCTTCTATCTCACATGTCTCCACAGTTATTTTTCCCATTTTCACGGCTCCTTTAGATAATTCACAAAATAAACTTATTATTAGTTGTCTCTTTCCTCGACCGGCACATTTCCTATATCGCCCTCCACAACTCCGGTATAACCTCCGGAAGCTGCAGAATGGTCAATTGAAGTATCTATATTCAAGTAACATAAATTCAGATCAACATTTGTCGAAATTCCGTCAATCGTTCCTTTTGACGTATATTGCCACATATGATAATATCCGTCATAAGTCGGCACATCAGCATACTGTGCAAGCCAGATATTATAATTAGAAAATTCATCCGCATTAACTCTTTTTTTCAGCCAGTTGGTGGAGGCATATACTCCGGCCTCATATCCCGCGGAAGCTATCGTATTAAGGAATGCCTTATGATACTTAGTCCTGTCCTCAGGTGAAAGATTATCCGCCCTTCCTTTGCCTCCTGAGCTTTCGCTGTCCAAAAATACCGGATAATCCACATCATATTCTCTGATAAGGCTGATTACCATACTTGCTTCTTCTATAGCCTCCAGTTCGCTGACTGCCTGCGTAAAGAAGTAAACTCCCACCGGAATATCCTCGGCTATAGCTCCTTTTATATTCTCCTCAAAAAGCGGGTCTATGATCAGCGAGCCGCTCGATGAACCACGGTATCCGCAGCGTATGATAGCAAACTCTACTCCGTCCGCTTTTACGGCTTCCCAGTCAATCTCTTTATTCCATTTTGAAACGTCGATACCTTTTTTCGCATTGCCTGCTTCCATTTCAAAGGAAGGATTTTCACTGCCGTCAGCCTCATTCTCGGCTTCTTTTACCTCTAAGTCTTCCTTGGAAACATCCACATCATCTTCAGTCAGCATCAAGTACTCAACATCATTCAGTACCTTATACTCAATTTCCTGCTTCACTTTGATAGTCGTTACCGTGTTGGGTACCTTATATCCGTCCATTTCATTCATAGAAACACTGTATTCGCCTGCACGAAGACCATCAATATAAATAATACCGTCCTCATCATTGTCGGTATACTCTCCCAGTTCCTGAATCTTGATAGTAAAAGGCACACCGGTTATAAGTTTCCCCCGGCTGTTTACTATCATAATCCTTAAGTCCTTACTCACCGAACTCATAACAAGCGATACAACCCTGCCAGAATAGGTTTCAATGCTTTTATAGCGGACTTCCGGATCAAAAAAAGTATCATCCTGCATAAATGCCTGTAAATTATTTCCAAGCTGCTTGTCATCAACATCGATCAAGTCACCGTCATCTCCGGAATCTGACCGGTTAACAGTTTCGCGAATCCCGAATTTTGCCTTGACAGTATCCCAGTTCGTAGCAATAATAACGCCTGTTATTACAAAAAACATTATTACTACTGCAATTATAGTTCCTCTTAATTTCCTAGAGTCCATTCGCAACCTCTACCAAATATTTTCCGTAATTTGTTTTAAGCAGAGGCTGGGCCAGCTTAAGTAACTGTTCCTTATCAATAAAGCCTCTCTTAAACGCAATCTCTTCTATACATGAAATATATAAACCCTGTCTCTTCTGGAATGCCGCAACGAAATCTGCAGCATCAAGGAGGGAGTCATGGCTTCCGGTATCCAGCCATGCAAAGCCGCGTCCCAGTGTTTCTACCCTGAGAGTCCCCCTGCTTAAATATTCATTATTGATACTTGTAATTTCTATTTCACCACGGGCGGAAGGCTTGACATTTGCTGCAATCTCCACCACATCATTATCATAAAAATAAAGTCCGGGCACCGCATAATTACTCTTGGGATGCTCAGGTTTTTCTTCAATCGATAGGGCAATTCCGTTTTCGTCAAACTCAACTACCCCGTATTCCCTCGGATCCCTGACATAATAGCCGAAAATCGTCGCTCCTTTTTCCAGGGATGCAGCTTTTCTAAGAACTTTGGAAAAGCTTTGTCCATAAAAAATATTATCGCCAAGTACAAGCGCCACACTATCCTTTCCGATAAACTCAGCTCCGATTATAAATGCATCAGCAAGTCCCCTTGGAGTCTCCTGCACCGCATATTCAAAACGCAGCCCCAGCTGCTCCCCGCTTCCGAACAATTCCTTAAATGACGGAAGGTCCCTTGGAGTTGAAATGATCAGAATATCCTGTATTCCCGCCAGCATCAGTATGGATAAGGGATAATAAATCATCGGTTTGTCGTATACCGGCATAATCTGCTTGGACACCGCCTTGGTCAATGGATATAATCTGGTTCCCGATCCGCCTGCCAATATAATTCCTTTCATAATTGCTCCCCTTCTCAGCTTTCATAAGTCTCGGCATAATATTTCTGATAATCGCCGCTTGTTACATTTTTCATCCAGTCTTCATTTTCAAAGAACCACTTTATTGTACGCCTGATTCCGTCTATAAACATAGTCTCCGGCTCCCAGCCTATTTCTTCCCTGATCTTGTCCGGAGCAATCGCATAACGCCTGTCATGTCCTTTGCGGTCCTCTACGTAAGTAATCAGGTCTTCGCTTACAAGTGCCTTCCTTGGGTCACTGTCAGGAAGCATTTCTTTGAGTGTATCCAGAATGATATGAATAATCTCTATATTCTGCTTCTCATTGTGGCCGCCGACATTATAAGTCTCGAACAATCTGCCCTTTTCCTGCACCATATCGATTGCCTTGGCATGATCCTCAACATAGAGCCAGTCACGGACATTTTTACCGTCACCGTACACAGGAAGCTTCTTACCATGTAACGCATTGTTTATAATAAGCGGTATCAGTTTCTCCGGGAACTGATACGGTCCGTAATTATTGGAACAATTAGTAATATTAGCCGGGAACTTATAGGTATCCATATAGGATTTCACCAGCATGTCCGAAGATGCCTTACTCGCAGAATACGGACTGTGCGGCGCATAAGGTGTAGTTTCATAAAAATACCCGCCGTCCTCTTCCAATGAACCATACACTTCATCCGTGGAAACGTGAAGAAATTTCTTGTCCGCCTTATAAGTCCCGTCGGGCAGCTCCCAAGCTGCTTTCGCACAGTTAAGCATAACCGCCGTGCCGAGAACGTTGGTCCGTACAAAAATCTCCGGATTTTTGATACTTCTGTCCACATGGCTTTCTGCCGCAAAATGTACTACACGGTCTATGTCGTTTTCTTCAAAGATTCCGGATATCGTGTCCTTATCGCAAATATCGGCTTTAATGAAGGTGTAGTTATCTCTGTTTTCTATACTTTTTAAGTTCTCAAGATTTCCGGCATAAGTTAAGTCATCTACATTTATTATACGGATTTCATTATCGTATTTTTTAAACATATAATGAATGTAATTGGAGCCAATAAAACCGGCCCCGCCTGTTACAAGGTAGGTTCTCATTCGTTGCAATCTCCTTCTTAATCTCTCGCATTACATAGCCTGCGATATTTGGGCCACAGGCACAAATTCGCGTGTGAAAAATTTATTTTTCACACTTTATATTATGATTCAAAAATACGATAATTGCAAGCTGTTTAATAATATCTGATGTCCAAATCCACATCTCCTTTGATGCCATTAATCCTTCCCTTGGACGAATACTGCCATATATCATATCGGGTTTTCGTGTAGGTCGGTGCGCTGGCATACTGCGCCAGCCATATCTTATAATTTGTCAAGCTTGCAGTGTTGATCATCTCATTGAACCAGGTTTTATTAGCATATATACCTGCCGAATAACCTGAGTTCTGTACGGTCTGGCAAAATGCCCTGCAAACTGCGGTTCTTGTATCTTTGCTGATTCTATCACCACGACCTCCGGCGGATTCCACATCTAAGAAGATTGGCATATCCAAGCCATATCCGCTGACCAGACTTACAGCCATAGATGCCTCTTCAACGGCTTCAACTTCATTGACTGCCTGACAGAAGAAATATACTCCAACCTTAATTCCTGCTGCCTTTGCGCCTTTGATATTGCTCCTAAACATCGGATCCTCTACAAGTACGCCTGTTGCGGAACCACGGTAACCACAGCGAATGATAGCAAAGGATACACCGGAGTTCTTCACTGCATTCCAGTCAATAGTACCATTATGTTTTGACACATCGATTCCCATTGTTCCGGAACCGGATGAGAGCCTGCCGTCACTTCCGAATGTATATTTAGCACCCTGTATGACCTGCTCACCGGTGACATAATTGCCGTTTTTATCAAAGAAATAGGTATAGCCATCAATAGTCTGCCAGCCTGTGTACCTGTATTTCACATTAGGACTCTTTAAATAAAACTTGCTGCTCTTATAGTAATCGGCATAAGTAGCTTCCACATATTTGCCGTCTGAATTTTTAATATAAATCTGGTTGCCTTTTTTGTCTTTAAGCTTGGTCTTGGTATCTCCTGATACATCTTTACCTTTTGTAACAGTCACCTTTAAAGTACCTTTTGCACTTCCGCAGGTCGCCGTAATCGTTGCACTTCCCGCTGACACACCTGTCATATTTCCACTGCTGTCTATTTTTACAACCTTTTCATTATCGCTTGACCATGACACGCTTCCGCCTGCCGGATCTGTAGCTGCCTTGAGTGTGGCACTCTTTCCTGCCTCAATGGTACTGCTTCCTGTTATTGTAACCGATTTGTATGTAATCTCAGATGCTTCCACAGTGACGGTACATTCTTTGGAATCACCGCTTTCGCTGGTTCCGATAATCGATGCCGCTCCTGTAGAGACTCCCGTTACAACACCGTTTGCATCAACCGTTGCTATTTTGGTATTGCTGCTGCTCCATGTGATCTTACCGCCTTCAGGTTCCGTAGTGCCGCTTACAGTGCAGGTTTGTCCGACCTTGATATTTCCGCCGCCTGTTACACTCTTCATCTTATATGTAGGCGCTGCCGGTGCGGATGGAGTATCTTCCGTAACAGTTACGGAGCAATTTAAAGTAACAGATGCTGAAGATGAACTGTCAAGCTTAATTATTGCCGAAACGGTTGCACTGCCTGCTCCGACTCCCGTGATTGTACCATCCTCGTCAACATAGGCTACAGAAGTATTACTGCTGGACCAGTCCAGTACATATGAGGCATTTACCTCTGTTGTAAAAATCAATGAAACACTTTCACCTTTTTTAATATTTACGGAAGAAGGGGTAAGCGATGGTTTTAAAGCCTCCAGTTTTTCTTTATCGGTCTTGGGCTTGTCCTGAGATTCAGCACCGCCATTAGTGTCATCTCCCTCATCAGAAGTCTGCTCTTCTGTTTTGTTCTCCGTTCCTGTTTCTACAAGTTTCATAAATCCTGCCATTCCCGTTCCTACCATTGCAGAGGTTGAAGGGTCGGGGATATCGGATTTGTTAAGCTCAAGATAGTTTTCGTCAGATTCTATCTCGGTCTTGGTAGACTCAACCCATTCGACCGTATCGGTCAATGAAGATTCTGTCTGAGTCTGCTGCGCAGTATCCTCTGCCGCTGCATTTACTTCGGCCTCAGACTTAATCTCGTCGGCAACATCTACTTTTTTATAAGCAATAGTATCGGTAACCTTTATAGTTTCGCTTTTGGCCGCAAACTTATAACCTTCAAATTCCTCCCCTTTAAGCTCCAGAGGTTTAACAGTATAAGTATCGGCATCCACATCTGTTTGATATATTATTCCGTCCTTATCTTCATCTTTTAAATTAAATGCTTTGCTTTTGCTTCCTGTCACTTCTACTTCAAAGGGTACATTGGCAATAAGCTTGTTGTTTTCTTTATTGACAAATTTAATCTTTATATCTGACTGTATGGAAGTGATATTAATAGCGACTTCTATATCTTTTACTTCTTTCTCTTCTTCCTGTTCCTGCTCAGGCTCAATCATTTGTGATAATCTGGCTGCTTCCGCATCCGAAACTGCGATAAGCCCGCTTTCACCAATAATTCCTATGCCTTCTATATCGCTTCCTATTTCGGCAAAGGCCTCTACCTTCTTGGATGTAGATTTGGCATCGACATATAGTGTTCCTGTGATGATTCCGGCAACTATGATAAAGAGTCCCAAAATTGCAACCACTCTGTCAATAGAACTCATGTTTTTAACAAAATAAATAACACGAGGAATAAAACCTCCTCGAGGAACATCTTCTTCATCTTCTTCGTCTTCTTCGTAATCCTCCTCATCATAGTCTTCATCAAAATCTTCTATATACTCAATGTCTTCGATATCTTCATCATCATATTCTTCGATATCCTCAACGTCTTCATCGTCATATTCTTCGATATCTTCGACATCTTCATCGTCATATTCTTCGATATCCTCGATATCCTCAATATCTTCTTCATCTTCATCATCATATTCTTCTTCAATGTCATCCTCGATATTAGACGTTTTTATACTTTTTCCTCCCTGCATGGAAACAGTACGATTATATGCCTCTATAGTTTCATCATCCAAAGAAAGAAATTCCAGTGTATCTTCCAGATTTTCGGGTTTTAAATATTGGTTGTTATTATTTTCCTTTTTCATATTAATCTTGTAAACCTTTCGTATTTTCCAGTTTTTAAGCTGTTTTCAATTAGTTACAAGTGTTATTATAACACGAGTTTGTTAATTAAACAAGTTTATCTGTAATCCAAATAATTCATTTTCTTTTTATAACACTCGATATCCATACAGGTATTATTGATATTATGAATGAAATAACAAGTGCAATCAAAGGACTTAGATATAATACAACCGCCTTATCCTCTATTCCCCATTGCCCATAAAGCCAGCGAAGGCTCTTGATTACCATAATTTGCAACGCATAAACCCACAGTCCGTATTTATCTGCCAGATTTCCAAGACGAACAAGTATTGGCGACTTAATAATGGGAAATCTAAGTGCCAGCAGGAAAGCTGTGATATTTACAAATATTGTGGTAATATATAACCCGCTCCCGGGCATAAACCATACTTCTGCAATATTCAGCAAAAGCAGGAGGGCAAGAATGAGACATATCTTATCCGTGCCAAACCGGCGGTATATGTGCTCTTCATATGCATGAATGCAATATGCCAGACTAAAGAACGGTATTCCCATAAAAAGCCAGTTCCTTATATACGGTATATATGATATTTGTATATTTTTTCCGTAAAATGTCAAAAATTCCCCGCAAGCCAGATTTAATATAAGCAGCAATACAGACAGCGAAAACATAAATTTTATCCGGTTTTCCTTTATAATACGGGCAAATCTTCCTCTGCCTCTTTCAATATACATAAGCAGGATAAGCAAAAACAGATAAGAATAGGTCAAAGCACCCAAAAACCATAAGTGCCCGCGAAAAGGCGACTCGTTGGTCAAAAGCAGGACTAAAAACTTTTTTAACGAGCAGTTTTGTCTAATCCAGTCAGGGACTGAAGCCCCTGAAAAAAACTCTATGGCAATGTCCCAGATAAAATATATCACATTGACCAGTATAGTCAACCGTAGAATCTTGATGGTTCTCTCACGTATCTTGAGAATGGATGCCCCATAGCTGTAATATCCTGACACCATAAAAAAAACAGGGACCGACATTGCAGCGAGCCCCTCTATAAGTAATCCGAAATTGCCGGGAAGGGTTTCATGAATCAGTATGACCAGCACTACCGCTATGAACTTGAGGACATTTATTCCATTATCGGTTCTCTTGAGCTTTTCTTCCATTAGATTATATCCTGAATCATTTTTTATGATATTATTACATTTTATAAAAAGTATAAAACACTATATATTGTATATAATAACAAATTATGACATTTCTTGCAATCTTTCGTTACGCGATACTTAACAGCGTTTTTCTGGCATTTTTTTCCTGATTTCGCTTGACTTTACTTTCCCAAACTGACACAATATATATGCAACCTTACAATATAAACAATATTAATAGAAAATTTGCATTGCAAATTTCTAGATGAGAAAAGGGGAATTTTTCATGATGTATATTCATTATTGTAAGCGTTGCCATCGTGTCCACATGTTAAACGGACATAAGCGTTCCTGCCCTAATTGCAGTGAAAGCATTACCGAACTCAAACTTCCTTATATGGAATACATATCCATGGACAGGAATAAGAGAGCACTTTTTCTTACCCGCCTTGCAGATGAAGCACAGCTCAAGGATCTGAGTACCACTTATCGTATGTATAAATACAGCAAGTGGTACAAAGAGCTCCATATGCAGCTTCCGCCCGGCGCAATAATCACCTATTCGTTAGGTGAGCAAAACACGATGGACAACGCTTTATCGACTTTGTCCTAATGATGGTACCTGCAATGTTCTTTTAAAGCACATACATTGCAGGTATTTTTCTTTATTGTATTCAGTTTTCATCAAATTTAAATCTTAAAATTCTCTTAAAGCATGGATTTTTCTTCCTGTTCATAGTAAAATAGGTTAATAAAGAATGGAGGACCAATTATGGAAGAAAAGAAATTCCCTGTAGCTATTATAATGCATATAACACTTATAGCAGCTATCGTGGTTATATTTACAGTCTGTGCATATAAACTTTATAAATGGAATAAGGGAGTTCCTTCTGACTATGATCCCAACTATATAACAACGGATTTTGACATAGAAGCTCTCGACAGCATTATTCCGCTTGCGCCGGACAAGCTTGAAGGGCATGTCGACGATGGCTTAACTACCATCCTGTGTCTTGGAAACGATCCTTTTTCCAAGGAGAAAGGACAGGAGAACGGATTGGCGGAGATGATTGCCGCAGGCGTTCCCGAACCCGAAAAAACAACAGTCTATAACGGCTCATTTACAGGTTCTACTATAAGTGCCGCCTACGCAAACTATAATGATGGTTACTGGATGGACTCCTTCAGTCTCCCTTACCTTGCAAAAGCAATATGCAGCAGGGATTTTACCGATACACTTCACTATGCATATTACAGCTATGATCCTGATTTTGTTCCGACAGTGGAGATGCTTGAAGCTCTGGATATGAACACCGTTGACATAATTTGTATTATGTACGATGCTATAGATTATATTGAAAAAAGACCCAGTGACGATCCCAATGACCCGTACTCAATTGTAGCTTATACCGGTGCACTGCATACGGCAATTGAAGAAATTCAGGAAACCTATCCATTTATCAGGATAGTTGTTATGTCTCACACTTTCTGCTTCTATGTTAATGAAGAGGGCTACTTCCAAAACGGTGACAGAACCGATCTGGGAAACGGA
Source organism: Lachnospiraceae bacterium (assembly GCA_022510545.1). GTDB lineage: Bacteria > Bacillota > Clostridia > Lachnospirales > Lachnospiraceae > UBA3282. The sequence goes on from JAFLTG010000002.1 coordinate 58,542, forward strand.
ACCTTGAGCCATTATCTGCAAAAAGCATTGGATGTTACAGGAGATTGCAGCGTTTCATTGATTGATAATTTCTATGGCACAATTAACGAGGACAATTATCTGGATTATATGACGGACTACATCCACTTCAATGATGAAGGGCGCAAACTTCTTGCAGACCGGTTTATAAATTGTATATTTCCTGATAAAACCGCAGAAGAATAACTTTTTAGTATTCCTGTGAAAACAATTCTTCAAAATCAAATTCATTAATGAGCAGGCGCATATCCTCAAGTGCCTGCTCCATTTGTTCTACCGAAGTTATCTCACAGCTGCTATCAGCAAAGCACTGTGTCATATAATAGTTGATATCAGGGTGATAATGACTGTAATCCGCATAATTATCAAGGTCTGTTACTATCCACTTCTGATTCGGGAAGAAAAACAATCTGACATTATCATATGCAAGCACACTTTTGGCAATATAAATATACTCTTCCATTGTCGCCTCAAGATGATTACCACAGATTACATCATTCCAGTACAGGATGCTGTACGGCGGAAAAAACAAATAAAATGTTGTCTCCGGATTCTGCTCAATATACGGGCAGATATTTGTTGACAGATTTAATTCAAGATTTTCAATATAGGCATCTTTAGGGGTTTCTATCTCTTCTCTGAGCGGAATCTCATAATTGTGCATTACCCATTGCTTATTATAGTATTCATCGGTCCACCAGCTTGAGTATACGGTTGCAAGATCTGTCTTGTCCGGGTCTGCGATGGGACGAAGTACATAGTTAAGAAGTACATCTTTATTAAAAATATACTGTATATCGTTTATATAGTTGTCATCATACAAATATTCCGGAATGGGATATTTAGTTTCATCCACCCCTCCTGTGTAGGTCATTACGTCGATACCAAGGAATACCGCTTTGACTTCGTTATCACTTTTGAATATGATGTCCATAATGTTGGACTGGTCTTTTGGATATGCCCCGCTGTAGCTTAATTTGATAGTATCAAGATCAAGAAGGTCGCCAAACCAGTTGGTGTTGAAGTTTACGGTCATGGAGGAACCGAGGATTACGCTGTCGTAGTGCAGGTTTCTGGCCATGCCGGGGTTTTGGGTGAGTTGGTTGTCTACTAGGTAGGGGAAATTTGCCAGGGGGGCGTGGTAGTGGAAAAAGGGGTCTACGTAGACTACTGCGGAGGCTGCGATGAGTAGGAATATTATGACGGTTGCTATTATGGTCAGGATAGATTTTTTATATTTGTTCATATATGTGGCCTTTCTGTAGGGCGAAATATCTATGTTGATTAGGTTGTAGTGGGCGGGGGGATTGTACAATCCTTCTCTTGCTGCTACTAAAAATTAAAGTATAAAAATGTGCTGACACCGGAAAAGGATAGGATGCACCACAAGAAAAACGTCGCAAATATGATGTTGGTTACTACTTTTCCTTTGCATTTATCTGATATTTCGGAAGCATTAGGGGTAAACATCGATAATATAATTCCGGTTGCAAGTATGGCAAACATAAGAATGTATCTGCTCCATTCCATTGTGTCCAGGTGCAGCACTTTTAACACGTACCAAAACTCGTCCAGACGGAAGCATTCAGCCAGGTCTAGCGAGAGTTTCTGCATTTTTCCGGATATTGCGACAGAAAGTAGACTGTTTGCCTGTGCAATACTCTCTGCTCTGAAATAGACCCATGCAATGCTGACATATGCAAATAACAGTAATCTTGATGTAAATACTGATAATACCGCAGGTATGCTATGGTTCGCCATTATTGCGGAGTTTTGCGACGTTTTTCTTTTAAAGTCGTCTTTTTCGAAAAATTTCCCTATCCACCTGGTAATCACATACAATACGCCATGCATCATTCCCCATATGACAAAATTCCAACCCGCACCGTGCCAGATTCCGCTGAGGAAGAATACAATCAGCAGATTGGCATACATCCTTACGTTTCCTTTACGGTTTCCTCCAAGTGGGATGTATACATACTTTGTAAAGAAGCGGTTCAGTGTAATATGCCATCTTTTCCAGAAATCAACGATATTTACGGCTTTATATGGCGAGTTAAAGTTAATGGGGATCCTAATTCCGAGCATTGCACCTATACCTCTTGCCATATCGCAGTAACCGCTGAAATCAAAGTATAATTGCAGTGAATAGAAGATTATCACAAGTATGGCATCAATGCGTCCAAGAATTGTAATATTCATATATCCAAGGTCTACTCCGGCTCCAAATGTGTCTGCAAGTATTACTTTTTTGAAGAGACCAAGTATGAAAAGGATGAGACCTCTGTAAATCTGTTCCCAATCCGGGGTGTGGCTTCCCATTTCCTCGAACTGAGGAAGCATTTCCGACTGGTTTACAATAGGTCCCGCAATCAACTGTGGAAAAAATGCGACGAAAAGCGCATATGTTAAAAGACTGCAGTTTTTGATTTCACCCCTATAAGTATCAACTATGAAACCAATCTGCTGGAATGTAAAAAAGCTGATTCCCAAGGGAAGAAGTATATTTCTAAGCAAAAAGGATGTTCCGAATATACTGTTTATGTTTGTCAGGAAAAAGTCAAAGTATTTGAAATAGAACAGCAGCCCTAAATTAGACGCCACTGCTGCTAAAAGTATGAGTTTGGATGGTTTTTGCGACATAATTCTATGAAAAATATAATTACAGGCAATGCTGCATATCATAATAAGCAGGTAATTTATCTGAAAATAACCATAAAACCAGAAAGACATCAAAATCAAAAAGAGCTGAACGAGCTCCTTTTTCTTAAAATGAATAAGACTGTAATACCCTATCAGGCATATTGGAAAAAATAAAAATATGAATATATAGGAATTAAACAGCATCTCTATTCTCCTGTTTTAGTATCGCGGTAAATCATATATTTGTCTGTCTGTGCGTATAATTCAAAATCGTAGTCAGTCAGAGGCTCTTCAAGTTTTCTGTCTCTGGTGAGCACAACGTAATTGCAGCCATAGCTTCTTGTAAGTTCTACAAAGGATGGTGTCTCTATAGTTTCAGCCAATTCCATTGCTTCATACATATCATTATAGTAACCCCATCTTGCTATAAGCATTTCCCTGCCATAAGGCATATTTATCCTGGTGGAATACTGCCTTAAATAATATATCAGATCAGCGGGGACAAGTGCCATAATGCGACCTTTTTCTGGAGCGATTATTTCCGCCACTTCTACTGCTTCATCCGGAAGGTGATATATATTTTCTGCCTTGGATATATATTGACCGCTGTATACATAGCTTCCACAGGCGATAATTGCAACGGTCATTATGGCCAGCATAATCTTTCTGTGTCTTCCTGCCAGTTTTAGTGCACCGTAGGTACTGACCAGACTCATCTGGAGCAGCCACAAAATGCGGTAATAAGTTTCTGCATCCTCGAAGAGCCTAACAAAGACTTTACGAAACAGCGGACAGAAGAACGCAATAAGTATAAGCGTCGGAGCATATACTAAAATTACGCGCAGTTTTTTGTCCTTTTCCTTCAGCCAGAGATATAACAGGAAAAAGATATAAATCCCAAAAAGGAAGTTATTCTGATGATATCCGGCATAGTTTTTAAAAATGACTACGCTTTCCAGAAAAATGCCCCACATACAATCTCTCCTAAACCGCCAGCCCTAAGTAAAGCATAACATAAATCAAATTCGGAATGCAGGTTAATCCAAGTTTCAAAGGAATCTTCCAGTCTCTCTCTACTACCATAAGGCATACTGCCATAGCTCCCAATAATATTGCTATAAGAAAGACTGCAAGTGAGCTGCAGACTCCCGCTGTCATATTGAGGCATACCAGCATTATCCACAGGCCTGCATTTTTACCTCTTTTTTCCTTTTCTCCGGTAAAAAGCCATAATATAAGCAGGAACATAGCGGGAATTACCACATTGGCGGTCACGGACTTTCCCTGCCAGGTCCTGGTTAAGAAAAACGTCTCATTTGTATATATTGACACGTTTCCAAACAATTGAAACATAGCCATAATTATCATAAATACGGGAATGTTCTCTTTATTTAATGCCAAATTCGATTCCGGATTGGATGAAAATTTTGAATTAAATAGAACTTTGGCTATTTCATAATATATCATATAGCTAAAGGGTATCAGTAAAAGCGGCATTACTACATGTGATGTTATAGTTGCATGTAAATTGGCTTTTACCGCCACAAATGCCACCCATATTGGAAATACTGCAAGCGCATGCCTAAGATCCAAAGATGAAGAACGTCCGGTATAGGGCAGGTTTTTGTACATCGCATTACTTTGCTGTGCCATCAATGACTCCACCACATAGTATGCGTCATCTCCGTCAAAGGAAGTCATCGTTACTGCCATATAAAGCTGAAATCCCACTAATGCCAGAAAAAGCAGCCATTCAACTTTGGTTTCCGTTTTTAAACCGAAGAAGGTCTGGTTAGTCAACCCTAACCAAGTTCTTGTACCTTCTGTTTTTTTCCAGTCCAGATACCTTATAATTATTCCGGCAGCTGCAAGCAGAATGGCCGCTGCCATAAACCATTTTAAGACAAATATAAAATTGTCATACTGAATCCATATTACCGCAGGAATCGTAATTACCTCAAATACCGCCCACATAAGAAGATATCCGGCAAGAAATATTGTTATAATATTCCTTTTATCTTCCGATATGAATTTGGCCGGCAAAAGCCCTATGCAAAACGGAATGAGCAATAGCCAGAATATAAAACCCATTATCTGAACCATAATCGGGAAATATTCCTTTCTTAAAGTGGTTATATTTATATTAAAATAGATTGAAAAACCTTTGATTTTTCAATCTATTTTACAGCAAAATGGCAAGGATGTCCAGTTTTGGAAAAGCTGTCTGTACAATAATCGACAAACATGATAAAATAAATAGAAAAAATTGCGCTCTTGCAGGTTTTAACAGAAAGGGATTTTGATGAAAAAAGCATATATTATAGGTGCAGGACCTGCGGGTCTGACTGCCGCTTACGAATTATTAAAGCAGAGCAATGAATATGAAGTAACTGTTTTAGAGGAAACTGAGGCTATGGGTGGAATCTCTAAAACCGTAAATTATAAAGGAAATCGTATGGATATGGGCGGACACCGCTTTTTTTCCAAAGTACCTGAGGTCAATGAATGGTGGAACAATATGCTTCCGCTTCAGGGTTCTCCCACCTATGATGATATTGTTTTAGGACGCGAGATGACACTGACTCCGGGTGGTCCGGACCCTGAAAAAGTAGACAGGGTCATGCTCAGAAGACACAGGGTTTCACGTATTTATTTTAATAAAAAATTTTATGACTATCCTATTTCTCTTAAATTTGAAACTTTTAAGAACATGGGTATTATTGCCACGATTCAGTCCGGCTTCAGTTATATTGCCGCAGTACTCCACAAGCGTAAAGAGAATTCCTTAGAGGATTTCTATATCAACCGCTTCGGCAGGAAATTGTATTCAATGTTCTTTGAATATTATACCGAAAATCTTTGGGGCAGACATCCCAGCGAAATTGCACCCGACTGGGGCGCACAGCGTGCTAAAGGATTATCAATAGCAGCAATCATCAAGGATATCTTTGGCAAGATAATGCCCGGAAACAAGAATCGTAAGGTTGAGACCTCTCTTATTGAAGAATTCAGCTATCCTAAGCTTGGTCCCGGTCAGCTGTGGGATGTTACCGCTGAAGAAATAGAGAAAATGGGTGGAAAAATACTTAAAAACTGCAAGGCGGTAGGACTTCATAAGGATGAGAACAATCATATAACCTCCCTTACCTATGAAAATAACGGTGAAAAAACAACGGTGGAAGGCGACGTTTTTATTTCCTCTATGCCGGTCAAAGACCTTGTTGCCGGTATGAATGATGTTCCCAAGAAACAGGCGGAGATTGCCGCAGGGCTGCCATATCGTGACTATATGACCGTAGGCATACTGCTTCCCAAGCTCAATCTTAAGAATAAGACCAAAATTAAAACTATGAATAACATTATTCCCGATTGCTGGATTTATGTTCAGGATCGTTCCGTGAAATTGGGACGTTTTCAGATTTATAACAACTGGTCACCATATATGATAAAGGATTTAAACAATACTGTATGGATTGGTTTGGAATATTTTGTAGCCGAAGGTGATGAGTACTGGACTATGTCCGATGAAAAATTCACTAAATTTGCGATTGATGAAATCGTGAGTATGGGACTTATTGATTCTCCTAAAGATGTGTTGGACTCCCATGTTGAAAGAGTCAAAAAGGCATATCCGGCATATTTTGATACTTATAAGGATATTGACACGTTGGTAGACTATCTGAAGACCATCGACAATCTCTACTGTGTCGGCCGCAACGGACAGCATCGTTACAATAACATTGACCACTCTATGATGACGTCTTTTGAAACCGTCAAAAACATTGTAAACGGTATAAAAAGCAAAGATAACATCTGGAGCGTAAATACGGAAAAAGAGTATCATGAAGATGATAAATAGCAAACGATAGAACGTCAATAAACCGAAGACACTAAAGCCTTTTTCGCTGCATCTTTTACCAGTTTCATCCCTTCTGGATTAAGATGCACGCCGTCGGTTACGTATTTGAACATATTATCTTCCGTTATACCACAGTTACTTAAATCGATTACGCCAAAACTCCTTTTATCCGCAATCAATTCAATCTGTCTGTTGTAATCCTGCGCAGTCAGATTACGTGAATTTACAAAGGTTTCGAACGGTTTTTTAACACCCCAGTCACCAATCTGAGTCAGTGTACAGCAAAAAACCTGCGCATCCGGATACTCGGCTTCCAGCTTATCAAGTATCAGGTTGTAAGCATCGCTGAAGTTATCGACAATTCCTTCATATACTATCTGCGTTCCGTCATTTTCACCAAGCGGAGCGCCGCTCAAGAAATCATTGGTTCCCATATAAACTATGATTATATCAGGATAAACACCACCGTTTCCTATCAAAGCATCAATTCTGTAATTACTGCAGGCATATTTAGGATTATCTAAGCTTAACGAATCCCCTACACAGGTACTTCCCGCACTTGAGCTGTTTGCACAAAACTGCATATCGGTCTCGTCAATGAGCATCTTCCACCAGGTTGCATCCACATCATAAACTTCGCCTTCCATAGGGAAAAAACCTGCATATCCTTCAGGTATCCACCCTTCATATGTAGAAATGCTGTCTCCAAGAACAGCAAGTTTCTTGTCCCTAAATAATTCTTTTATCTCCTCATCAGACAATTTAACTACCTGCACTTCTTTCAACATTCCCTCCAAAACCGGCCACACCTGATAAAGCCCGTTCTTAAGTATATATCCTTTATCATTCAAAGCATACGTCTTATCATAAGCCGGCTTTTTAGATATAATTAATATGGCAACCCCTACTACCAATACACAAATGGCACATGCAACAATCCATCGTATATTTTTTATCTTAAAGTCGTTAATCATTTTAATTCCCCATTCTTGCTCAACCTGCGAGTTTGGTTTTATCTTTTTTTAAATACCGACTGCCTTGCCCCATGCATCTTGCTATGGTTCTTCAACACATCATCCACGGCATCCATCCTCAATCCTGCATCTATGAAATCACAGTTCTTACAGAACGGATAATTCTGTCTGCCGCTTCTTACCGCATCCCTAAGCTTCCTGTATGGCTCACTGTTCCAGCCGTCTTTTATAGAAACCTCATACAAATCTGCCATATTGGTAACCTCAAAGTTGTCACAACAACAGATTCCCATCTTTCCATTAGGCATAATCCACATATCGGTAAAAGGCATAAGACAGGTCTCTTTGATCACCTTGCCCTTGGATTGCTTATTCGGCGCACTGCCGGCCCTATTGGTCAAGACCTCTTTCAAATAGCGGATCTGTATCAGAATATCAACATCCTTGAATTCTTCTGGATTTTCTTTCACATATTTATAAATTTTCTGAATATTCTTATGAAGTTTCATATCCAGACAGTAATTATTGATTATAAGCTGGTCTACATACGGAATGATCGACTTAACTTTGGCAATATCCAGAAGCAAGCCATTGGTTGACATAAATATGAAGGCTTCCGGCAGCTTTTCCCTTGCATACTTATGAAATTCCACAATCCTCTTATCCAGCCATGGCTCATTATTTCCGTATAAGGTTAGATGTCCTTTATATCCCCACTCGCTAAGCTGATCTATAATAGAATAATACAGTTCATCCGGCATTCTCATATACGGACGTTTTTCAGCATGAATATTAGCGGTACAAAATTCACATGTACTGTTGCAGCGATTTACCGTCTCCAAATTGACTACCACCGGATGCGGAATCTCTTTTTTGGAATAAAAATAATCTATATACTTTTCCTGCTGTCTGCGTCTTGTTATGAATTGAAGTTTTAAGTAGCTTTCACTGGCAAGTCTGGGAAGGTATTTCCTTGCATTCCATCCTATGATTCCGGCGAAGTTGTGTACTCTGATCGACATATTATTGGTCTCCCTTTCTTTTATCGATATATTTCCTGGTTCTGCGTTATTGTAGACTGTACAAGTAAATAGTGTAACTTTCATCCGAAGATGTATAGCTGTCCACCAGTTCAAGCCCCATATCATCCGCGTTTGTCAGTTCCAGACGTGAAAAGATGTATTTCCCTCCAAGAGCCTTGAAACTTTCTGCATTAATGTAAATATTGTAATCTGTGGCATAGCTGGTCTTACTGGCGTTAACTATGCTTAAATCGGTTCCTGAATATAGGTAGGCCCGTGCCCCCCAGTCATCGTAATAGATTCGCGTTTCTTCGACCCGCTCAAGGGCTGGGGCTATTACCTTTCTAAAATCTTCCTTGTATTGCTGGGAGTAGAAGCCCAGATAGCCATCTAAGGTAGCTATGCCGTTATACTCAAGGACTGCCGGATGCATTCCATAGGCTGCGGACCATTCTCCGTTATAGCCGATTTTTTCTTTAATCTCTGTAAATAAATCTACCGCATAGAACTGCTCATAGTCAAGTATATCTGCCTCGGTTCCATGAAAATATTCGTACGCTCTGTAATAACAGGTGTTATATAAATCATTATAGCGAGTCGGTGTCAGGATTACCACCAGGACTGATATACAGACAATTATATTTGCCGCCCACTGCTGCCACACTCCCATATCATAAAGTCTTGCCAGAATTATAAAAAGCGCTGCATACCATAGAAACGGATTAAAAAAGACCGTTCGATTGAACTGCAGTCCCTTAAGCTGCGGTATTATGGTTTCAAACAGGGTTCTTACAGGCTCAAAATCATATAGTCCATATACCACACTATTAAATAAAATAACAAGCATTATGAAATTAAAATTGTCATGTAAAATTCCTGTATATTGCTTTTTCTTTATATAACATATGTTATTTATAATAAAGTATACTATGCAGATTGGCAGTATCAGTTTTGTGTGTACTCCATCTGCATGAAAGATTCCTTCTTTCCATACCGTAAAAATCTCACCCAGTACTTCCGGTACCGATAAATCAGGATTAACCATCGTAGAGCGGATTGTAACCTCTCCACCAAACAGCATCTGTGAAAACAGGCGGTATTCACAAACCACATAGCCAAGTGCAAGCACAATCAGTGCCGGCATTAATGACCAGGCAGGCTTTTTATCCTTGATGGAAAGCCATATAATAGCGATTACCAAATAACCCAGAATAAAAATCCCCATATATGAAAAATACGATACAAGCGGATAACAGAACAGTCCCAGATAAAGTAATATCGATGGTTTTTTGTAAATCCGTATCAGTAAATATACCACAAGCGGCATAGAGGCAAAGGCAAAGCCATATGCCGGAAAAAGGTTAAGAATACCATATGCAAATCCTATCATATATACAATCGGACGATAAGTAATATACTTGTCCGGATAAAGTTCTTTTATAAGAAGTCTGAAAGATGCTACAGCAAGCACTACTTTTAGCAATAAGCCCAGTATATATGCAGTATACACCGGAAAAATCATATATAACATGCTGTATAGCGACAATTCCGATGGGAGATTGTCTCTGCTGATTCCCCCCAGAAAAGGAACGTTAACCCCATGTTTCCAAAAGGAATCCGTATTTTTAAGCATTTTAAACTGTGCCAGAAACAGGTCCATATTATCGTGGACTGCAATATAGCTTTTTTCTCCGTAATAAAAAAATACACCTGCTTCAAAAATCAGAAAACCTGCTATCGGAAATATAAACCAGTATTTTGTCAGACTCAGCTTCTTCTTACCAAATACAAAAAGCTTCTGACCGAAGAAATTCATTACAACGAACAGGCACATTCCGGCCAGCATAGAAATATTGTCCACAAGCGCTACATTGGAGGAATCCAGCACAGCTGCTACCAGAGACTGTGCCACTTTGAAGGCAATCAGATAACATATGGCTATATTGATTGCAAAGCGCCAAGGCAGCCACTTATCACGTTCCTCTACCTTAAACGTAAGCTTAGCATTGGCATGATAAGAAAATACGCTGCCTATAAAATATGATATACCACTTGAAAGCCAGTAATTCATATGGATAAGGTTATACAAAACCGCCATTATTACCCAGCCCATAAGTGTATTAATAACACCCACTATTCCAAAATGGATAACTTCCATTATAAAATCTTTATATTTATCATAAAGTTCTTTTATTCTGTCCATAATAACAACTCAATCCACTTAGGCTGCCTTGCCAAAATAATAAAACTTATTATTGTTTACACTTTAAACTTTTTCCAAAACTCTTCCTTCACCGCTTGATAAAATGGTTATCATCCAATATAATAAGTTCAATTATTACCGGCTCCAAACCATATGATCAAAATACAACTATATCTAATATACACAATATTGGAAAATTTATCAATAATGATAGAAAAGACGTATAAAATGGAGGTTGTTATGGCATTAAAAGTTCATCACATCGGATATCTGGTGAAAAAGATAGAATCTGCAATCAGCTCTTTTGAAAAACTTGGATATCACATTACACAAGATACCGTCTATGATGATATCCGCCAGGTAAACATATGTTTTATGGAAAAAGATGGATATTGCATAGAATTGGTCTCTCCGGCATCCGAGACCTCAGTTGTCTCAGGCCTTATGAAAAAATTTAAGAACAGTCCATATCATATCTGTTATGAAACCGAAAATTTTGACGAGGATTATATGACACTTGTGTCAGATGGTTTTATGGCAATAGATAGTCCTACTCCTGCCCCGGCACTTCAGGGCCGTGAAGTTGTATTTCTGACAAGTGCGTCAGTCGGAATGATTGAATTGATCAGAAGTTAACTCCTCTGTCCTCTCACTTATTATATATCTCGGGCGCCGCTTCACTTCCATATATATTTTTCCTATATATTCGCCAAGGATACCCAGACATATTAACTGGATTCCTCCGATGAAGCAGATAATACAGGTCATACTCGACCATCCTACAACTGCCTGTCCCATAAATGAGACCACAACCGACCAGATTACACCCACAAAGCTCAAAAACGCAATAAAACAGCCCATTCCGGTAATCAAATGTATCGGTTTGACACTCAGGCTGGTAATTCCCTCAAATGCAAGCGCAAGCATTTTTATCAAAGGATAATGACTTTCCCCTGCAAGACGCTCATGGCGCTCATAATACACACTGGTGCTCTTAAATCCCACCAGTGGGAAAAGTCCGCGCAGAAATATATTTACTTCGCTAAAATTGGAAAATTCATTTAAGACACGACTTGAGACCAGGCGATAATCGGCATGGTTAAAAACAGCCTCCACACCCATTAGCTTCAGCAATCTGTAATATGATTCGGCGCTGAATCTCTTGAAAAAAGTATCGCTGTCACGATTATGGCGCACACCATATACAATCTCGCAGCCATTTTGATATTCTTCCACCATCTTATCCATGGCATCTATATCATCTTGACCGTCACAGTCAATAGAAATTGTTATATCACAAACCGATTTTGCCTCCATCAATCCCGCAAGCACTGCATTCTGATGCCCTCTGTTCCGGCTTTGTCTGATTCCGATAAAGTGTTCATCCTGTTTTGACAGCTCAGTAATGATATCCCAGGTTCCGTCTTTCGAGCCGTCATCCACAAACATAATCCGGCTCTCATCACTGATTTTACCGTCTGTGCACAGAGCGGTAAGTTTGTCCATAAACATAGGCGCAGTAACAGGCAGCACCTTTTCTTCATTATAACATGGAATCACAATATACAAAATCGGCCTCATGCTCTTCTCCTAACTCAGATTGGCAAGAATGATATCTGCCATTTCTCCTACGTTCTTCATAGATACGACCTGACCCATATTAAATTTCATACCAAACTCCTGCTCAACTGCAGCAAGCAAATTAATGTGTTCCAAAGAATCCCACTCTTCTATATCGTCAGCTGTTGTAGCATCAGTGACAGTGATGTCATCATCGTCAAAAACGTCCCGGAATACTTCATTGAGTTTGATAAAAAGTTCTTCTCGATTCATAATATTGGGGTTCCCTTCCTTACGCTATTGAATACTAATAATATAATATCGGTTTTATCTATACTATGCAAGTATTTTATGAATTCACTGATATAACTGTGTTCTTCTTTACATATTTCTCCGGGATGTCAAAGCGCCAGGTGGTGTTTCCGTCTGCGTCTTCGGATATTTTGGTAAAGCCCTGGTCTGCGTAGAATTCTTTTACCATGGCGTTTTTGGCTGTTGGATAGTAATAGCCCATAATTGTGCTGATTCCGCAATCAACACAGGCAGAGACCAGCTCGTCCATCATTGCATATTCCATATCACGTTTTAAGACCCTGCAGCTCATAAGCCATAACTCAATATGACATACATGATTTGTTTCTGCTGACATTTCTGTCATATCTGAACTTTGTCCTTCACCTATCCTGCCTATTACAACAGAAACGACACCATTGTCACCAAATTTATCTTCCAATTTACCATACAGGGTAATGTAGGTATCGTCTGCCGCAAAGCGCTCAATATCACTTTGCGTATATCGTCTCGTGGTAAGATTAAACTGGTTGCTTTTATTGGAGAGTTGGGCAATCCTCGCCATATACATTGGCTCAAAAGATTTTATCACCGCCTTCATTTCCAGTGATAACAGATACTCCTTATAATCCCCGAAATTCTGCTGCTGTCTGGCTCTCTCAATGTTTGCCTGATACATCTCATTCCGTTTCCTGTCATCTTCTGACAAACTTGTCACTTCGAAGAAGCCTGAATGGTCCAGTATGCGTATATATTGTTCCGGAGTTCCGATTTCGGGAACTGACACTCCTGTCACTTGTGTTCGTATGATTTCACGCTCAGCCGGATTGTCATCAACAAAAACCAGACTGTCTGTGAGTATATTCATTTCATCGGCTATTTCAGCAATATTCCGGCTCTTGGGTTCCCAATTTGCCTTTATTATAATGAAGTCCTCAGGTTTTAGGACTCCGTCAGGATGATTCAGTCCTGCAATCGCATTATCATATTCGTTTTTGGAATCCACATTCAATATGACACCAATGTCTTTTTGTGCCTTGATGTAACCCTGAAATTCCGAAAAAACTTGTCCCATTGAGGTTTCCTGACCGATTTCAAGATTTTCGACACCATCGTCACCTACTATACCTCCCCAGATGGTATTATCCAGATCCAGTACAAGGGATTTTTTATTTTTACCAAAAACAGCCTTAATTATATTAGAGAGATTAAAGGCAAATTCCGGTATTGCCGCAAGGCACATTGCATACTTGTACATATGCCAGTAAAACGGGTCGGACCACTTGTCCAATCCATATGCAGCTGCCATATAATTGATATCATTAATATAAAATCCGGAATGGTTTCTGGCATACTGATAAAACTTTTCATTCAGTCTGGTTATGAAACTAATGCGTCCCTGTTCATAAACGGCATCCTGATTGCCCATAATTCTATAGAACGGATACTCAAAATTATTCTGTACTATAGGTGCCTGATAGGTCTTTGCCGCCTTATCCCACATAACCTCAAAGCGCTTGTATTCGTTATCAAGCAGAGCATCAATATCCTCCCCGGAGTCCCCTGCAGCCGGATATGAGGTAATATTACGGTTGGATGTATGAATATAAATCAAATCCGGTGCAAATGAAATAAGCTCAGGGGCATCAAACATAACATCCTGCCAGTACTGCGCATACTCTGACTCATAAAACTCTGCCTCAATCCCGTAATTTAACAGAAAAATATCTAATATTCTAACTATATCATGTGTCGTGCTCCCGCCCAACACCGCTATTTTTTTCTTAATCGGATTGTGCAGCTCACCAAGAAGCTGTTTCTTAATCTTCTTCGACTTCTTCAGAATGTATTCACTGTCAAAAGGATATTCAAGCTCCCTCATAACCTTCCTCCGCTAATGTATTTATACTACTCGTTCTTTCTAAAGTCCGCATTGATCAATCTTGCAGCACTGTCTGCATATGCGTGACGACCGGCTGCTGTAAGATGGATACCATCCTCAAGATAATCATCAGCCGAGTATGCATCTATGCCGCTGTCCATAATTGTATCATAAAAAATAACATTTTTATCCTTATTGTTATTATATACATAACTACAGAGTTTTGAATAGTCTATCATAGGACCATATCCGTAATCAAGTGAATAAGAATCACCGATATAAGTATCTCCATTAAAAAACTGACAGTAATGAGGAGATGCCACTATGATTTTGGCTGCAGGAAATGCATTATGCAAAGAACCAATTGCAGCCTCAAGCGCTCCCACATATGTGTGCATCGTATCTATATCAAGTTCTTCTCCCTCTTCTCGGTATTTAGTGTTAGGAATCCTGGCAAGAAAATCATTTAATCCATATTCTATAAAAAAGTAATCGGTTTGGGAGAAGTCACACTCTTTAAGAATATCTCCTGCACGGTACTGATTAAATATTTCTCCGTCGATATCACCCAGAATAGCATGAACCACACCTAAGAGCGAGCAGGAAGTCCAGTTATTGTAATCGAACTGTTCACCCGCCATAAGTGCTGCTGTCGTTCCGCCTATAGACATATTATAAACATCAGCATTGCAGGCCTGCGAAATCAGATATGCAACACCGTCATATTCCCGTACATGGTCCAAAATACTGTCACCCAGAAAAACAATCTGCATATCGTGATCATTTGCCGTATTATTTTCTTCCTCACCGGTGTCACCATTGGAGTCATGCTCATCATCGTTTATATCTTCTTTCATACCCTGCAATGGAATATCCGGAATATCTGTGTTTCCGAATTCTTCATTGTTTGACTGAAGATATCCTTCCTTCTGCAAATCATTATTCTTCTGCATAGCTTTCTGATCATATTGAGCCTGCGTCTGTAAATGCCCGTAAATTATCTCTATCAATGCTAAAATACAGAAGCCCGCCATAATTGCATACACTATAACTCTTCCGTTATGGCCTTTTCCTCTTCTATTCTTATCTTCCATTTAAATATCATACCCCTTTCCACTTTGGCATACTAATATATATTGCATGAAATAACATACCACATTTTTCCACCTATGTACTAAAATCCGCTATTTATTAAAAAAAGCTTTCGCTTTTCTTAAGAAATGCAGTCCAAAGCAGTACTTGCTTCTTATTAATATTATATAAAGCTTAGTCCATAAATATGTAAGTAAGTGGAAAAAAATAGGCACAATATGCCAAAGACGCCGATAAAACCAGGCATGAAGGGTTATAGGAATTATTATTCTTTTTTAATATTTCTCATTACCAGAGCATATCTGTATTCGAAATCACGTCTGTTTTTCAATGCCATATTGGAAAGAATCAGTCCTGAAAAGAAAGACTGTATTGCAGCCAGTCCAATAAAGCCGCAGACAAACAGCGTTGGAAACCGAAGTACCAATCCGGTCTCTATATATGAAATCAGAATCGGAATGAACAATGCAACCGAAACAAAAGTCAAAGCAGCCGCAAACAAACCAAAAAAGCCAAAGGGCTTATAATCTCTGTAAAGCTTGACAATAGTGCGAAGCACCTTATAACCATCGGAAAAAGTATTCAGCTTGGATTCACTGCCCTCAGGTCTATCCCTGTATTCAACCACCACATTTTCAATCTGAAGATTGTTATAAACTGCATGTATAGTCATCTCAGTCTCAATTTCAAAACCTGTTGAGAGAACCGGAAAAGTCTTTACAAAACCATAGCTAAATGCTCTGTATCCGGTCATAATATCCTTTATATTGCACTTAAAAAGACTATTAATACTGCTGCGTACAATACTGTTCCCTAAATTATGAAAAGGGCGCTTATTTTCTGTAAAATACGTAGATGAAAGCCTGTCACCTACAACCATATCTGCATTATGGTACAGTACCTTATCCACCATTTCCCTTGCAAATTCCATAGGGTAGGTATCGTCACCGTCCACCATAATATAACACTCAGCCTCTATCTCTCGGAACATACGCCGGATAACATTGCCTTTTCCCTGCATATACTCATAACGAATCACAGCTCCTGCCTCTTTTGCACACTCCACAGTGCGATCCTTAGAATTATTATCATATACATAAATAACTGCCTCAGGTAAAGTCTGTTTGGCTTCACTTACTACTTTGGCTATTGTTTTTTCTTCATTATAACAAGGGATGAGCACTGCAATTTTGTCCATATTGGTCTCCAGATTTATTTTTATGCTTAGTATAACATAAAAGTGTTTATTTTAAAAGCCTTGGTATATGAATTCTGCGGCACTGTATTCGGGTCCGTAGCAGCCAAAAAGGATTACGGCAAACAAAAGTGCATACCAGATGCTCCAGCGAAGCGGAAGCGGGCGGGCGGCTACCATATCACGCACAGAGCCTTTTTGCTGTTGCAGGCTTACAATCAGTAAAATCAACAGTGATAATATGACAATGGCCAGCTCATATATGTTGAGCCCAAGTTCTAAAATCGCTCCGTTCCAGAGTATATGCGGATTCCAGGTTGTTACAGCAAGCTTTAACATTGCGATTGCACTCGGAACATTTTTGGAACGGAAAAACAGATCCCCTATGCATACCAGGAAAAATGTTCTTATTATACGTATGCCGTTTATTATTTTGCTTTCAGCGTTTATATGCAATTTCTCCATGGCGCGTGCGCAAGGCGATTCAAGGAGTTCTTCCATTACAATATAGAACCAGTGTAAAAGACCTGATCCTATTACATATTTCCAGGCTCCGCCATGCCAGATTCCCACCGAGAACCAGAGAATGAACATAGCCACGAATGTGGTAAACTGTTTTCCTCTCTTTTTACCGAATTTCTTCTTCCATGATTTGTTCAGACGTGTAAAAAAGCCGGAGCGCAGAATCGGATAGAATACATAATCCTTCATCCATACACCCAGGGTAATATGCCATCTTCTCCAGTATTCGGAAATACTTTTTGCAAAAAAAGGAGTTTTAAAGTTCTCCGGCAAAGTCAAACCAAGACTTTCCGACATTCCAAGCACTATGTCCATACAGCCTGAAAAATCCGTATACAGCTGAAATGCATAGAAAAACGTCGCAATCCATATATATACACCGGGATAACTGCTATATTTTCCATAAACCGTATCTACAATAACATCTAATCTTTCGGCAATTACAAGCTTCTTAAAGAAGCCCCAGAGCATACGCTGCATACCCTTTGTCACCTTATTGTAATCAAACCTGTGAGGCTCAAAGAACTGCTCTCCACATTCTCTATACTTAAGTATCGGACCCGAAATTACCGCCGGAAAATACATTCCGTAAAGCGCAAGTTTCAGCGGATTCATCTGGACTCCGGCAATACCGTAATATACATCAACCACATATCCAAGCAAAGAAAACGTATAAAAAGAAACTCCAAGCGGTGCCAAAAATTTAAATCTTTTAAAGACATTTCCATTATGTCCCATAAATTTAGCAATTCCATTTATACTGTTAATACCGAAATTGACATACTTCAATATAACCAGAATTCCTATATTTACAGCAATCACCGCTATTAATGCAGCTTTTTTCTTAGATTCATTTTCAGTTGAGCTTATAACCCTGATGCCGATATAACAGACTGCCACAGAAAAAATCGGATACAAAATAAGCACAGCACTATCTGTGATCAGATAATAAACAATGCTGCAAAGCAACAGAAATGCCCACTGCAATCTCTTTGGAAGTATATAATATATGATTAGCATTCCTGCGAAAAAACACAGAAAATAGAAAGATGTTATACCCATTTATTATACCCTGTTTCTTAATTATCCTTGATAAAACGGATTCTATACGCGTTGATTATAGCATTGTTTGTAAAAAAAAGATACATTTTTTAATATGAAGTATGGTAAAATCTGTGAAATTTCAGTAGAATTATTGATATAAAAAAGAAAAATTATTAAAGAATGTTAAAAAAGGAATAATGGATGAGAAACAAGTTGTATTATACAGAGACAAATGATGACATATTTTGATACCAACTATTGCATTTTATTTACACTTTGATGTCAACTTGATGTACCCAAAACCACTTTGATGTCAAGGAACATCCCCAGGAATCCAATTAGGGATTCTTCCCTAAAAAATATCACTGTTTTTTTCCAGTGCCTTAATTGCTTCACGCTTTTTCAAGTCAGTAGCTTCTGCATAAACATCCATTGTTGTTTCAATATTTGCGTGTCCCATGATAGTCTGAATTACTTTCAAATTTGTTTCATTCTCACAGAACCGTGTACAAAATGTATGGCGAATATGATGGCAGGTAAAATTCGGAAGCAATATAGGACGCCTTCCGGTACGCTTAGCCTTAAGTATTTCCTCTGCATTGTAGGCTTCGTAAATTCTCCTTATTGCCCGATTAATAACAGTCGGATTCAGCAGTAACCCATCCTTGTTTCGGAAAATGAAACCACTCATTCCATCCACAACCTGTGTATTAAAGCCGATTTTTTTCTGCACTTCATACTCATCCTGAAAAGCCTTTTTTACGGCATCCATCATAGGAATAGTACGTACTCCCGCTTCCGTCTTGGGAGAAGAAACATAGAATGCACTCTTTTGCTTATCTATGGATGTATAGATCACCGAATGGTTGATACTGATCGAGCGATTAGCATAATCGATGTCCTGCCAGCGGAGTCCTATAACCTCCCCTACACGGCAGCCTGTACCGAACAGAACTACAAATAAAGGCAGCCAATGCTGATAAACAGGGCTTTTTTCAACATAATCAAGAAATGCCCTTTGCTGCTCAAGTGTCAGCGCGTGGCGTATTCCCTTATTCTTGCCATAACCCTTCTTTATCTCCGATAGTACCCTGTCAGAAGGATTATTTCTGATAACGCCATCCCTGACAGCCATATCAAATGTCGGGTGCAAAACAGTATGAATACTGTCCACCGAACCTATCTTCAATCCACCCTCATTGAGAAGCGAATAGTAGAAAAACTTCACATCCGAATATTTGATATCTGTTATGATCCTCTTTCCAAAAGTATTTCTGACACAATGGTCATATAAATACTTATAATGCGATTTTGTATGCTTCTTCAAATCGTATTTTGTGGATATGTACCTGTCAAATACATAATTCAGAGTGGTCTTTCCGGAACAGTAAGACTGCAGCCCGTCCATCTGATCCTTTATCAGCCTGTATTCCTTTTCTCTCAGCTCCGGTAAATCATTGGCATAGACTACTCTCCTTTTGCCATTTGGATCGGTATACTGATAAATATACCTTCCGTCATCTTTTCTTTGGCATTCGCCTTTTTTTAAGGCTCTGCCCTTGCAGTCCTTTCTTGATTTATTCATTAGTATTACCTTCTTTCTCAAGACAGAGGCCACTTCTGTGACACTCTCAACACAATGCCATCAAATGCTGTGCAACTACACAGTTTCCCATGTCCTGCGAGGTAATTCTATTTAATTGTCAATGTACACTTTAATCTCTTAACATTATTTATCCGTGACTTATCTTCCCAGTATTTTTATTAAAATTGCTTTCGCTTATAATAGCATACTATTGAAGATGTTGTAAATATTGATTTTTTACAAATTATATTCACTATATAATTGTTCACGATATCCTTGATCGGAAATAGCTTGGCTTAAATCTTCATATCTTCCACTATCTTTAAGAAATTTCAATAACTTCAAGATATGCTGTTCTCCTTTCTTAAAACCTTCCTCACGTGCCCATTCCCGTTCACTCTTTAGGAACTTTTTTTCATCAAATTCAAAAATACACATCTCAATCGCCTCCGCACGATTCTTTAACAGAAAATCTGCCAGAATATTATTCTCTATACAGTATTCTATTGCTTTTTCTCAAAGGAATCCGATAGTCTCAATATTTGCTGTTCCGGTTGACTGTCTGTACCGTTATAAAATACTACAAATCTT